>DAHVFH010000115.1 GCA_027317105.1 Cytophagales bacterium | reverse complement strand
GCCGTTAACATGGGGCTGTTTACTCATCTGGCTAAAGAAGGATTGTCTGGAAAAGACATAAAAAGTAAACTCGGCTTACATGATAGAAATCTCTACGATTTTCTTGACACGCTGGTAGCCCTCGGGTTTCTGAAAAGAAGTGGATTGAAAGAAACTGCTGTGTACACGAATGCTGAAGACACCAATCTCTTTCTTGACAAGAAAAAACCAACCTATGTTGGCGGCATGCTGGAAATGGCGAACAATCGCCTCTATTCTTTCTGGAACAACCTTGAGGAAGGGCTGAAAACTGGGAAACCTCAAAATGAGACAAAATCAGGAGGCCAACCAATCTTTGAAATTTTGTATACAAACAAAGAAATGCTTCGTGAATTTTTGAATGCAATGGGAGGCATTCAAATGGGAAATTTCATGGCACTGTCCCATGCATTTGATTTTTCTAAATACCACACATTATGCGATCTGGGTGGAGCTGGGGGATTTCTGGCTGCTCAAGTGGCACAGCACAACCCGCATATGAAATGTATCTCATTTGACTTACCACCAGTCGCTCCGCTGGCTACAGAAAACATAGCGAAAATGGGCCTCTCTGAAAAGGTAAAGACTCAATCAGGCGATTTTTTCAAGAATGATATTCCAAAAGCAGATGTGATCACTATGGGAAATGTACTTCACGATTGGGGGCTGGCTGACAAGAAACGATTGATAAAAAAAGCCTTCGATGTACTACCTAAAGGTGGAGCTTTGGTGGTGATAGAGAATATCATTGACGATGAACGAAATAAGAATGCATTTGGTCTGATGATGTCCCTGAACATGATGATCGAAACACCAGAAGGGTTTGATTTTTCTTTTGCTGATTTCAGCCAATGGGCCAAGGAAGTTGGGTTTACAAAAACATCCCTCCTGCCCCTGACAGGTCCAACTAGTGCAGTAATAGCTATTAAATAAATCCACAACATAAACTATATCAAAATGAAATTTTTCAAAAACAAACTCCTATTTACACTGGCTCTGATACTTACTATAACCATGTCCTATTCTCAAAATAGCAAAAAGTCATCTTTCACAATGGCAGATCAAATACTTGGAGGAATGACCTGTGTTATTGTGCAACACAGCGTTGCAGATTTTGACAATTGGAAAAGTTTCTATGAAAAGGATGAAAAAAGGAGAAAAAAAGCAGGAATAACAGAAAAACTTCTTCTTAGAGGTGCATCCGATTCGAATTACATCACCGTAGTCTTTGAACTTGAGCATGTAAAAAAAGCACGCAACTTTTTTGAAGACCCAAATACGCCAAAATTGATGGCGTCAGCCGGAGTAACGAGCAAACCTATCTTCACGTACTTTAAAGTGAAAAATTCAGGCATCTCGACAGCTAAATCTTTTCTTATCATTCAACACACAGTCAAGAATTATGATGATTGGAAAAAAGAATTTGATAAACATCAGAAAGTGAGATCTGATTATAAGATATCGCTAACTGCGCTTGGAAAAGATTTGGATAACCCTTTAAATGTTGTGGCGATTTTTAACACAGATAACACAGACAACATCACATCGTTTTTAGAAAAATCAGACTTAAAAGAAGTCATGAAAAATGCTGGAATAACAAGTGAACCCGTCTCGCAAATTATGGCTCTAGCAAAAAATAATTATTAAAGGATTATCTTGTTTTAACGAAAGTCGTGCAACACTATGCTCGACTTTCATGTTTTTCCGAAGTACTATAAGATGAACATCCTTCATTTCTGTTGAACAAATCGAGTTTATAAAATTATCAAAGGATGCCATCGGTTTAGCTGAATTGCATATCAAAAAAGAAGGGTGGTTGGTGAAACCAGCCGTTCAGATTGTCGCCCTATTGCATTAGCAACATTATGCAATGCAGATGTTTTTGTAAGTTGGAATTTTCGCCATATTGTAAATCTTAAAAGAATCAGAGGCTATAACTCTATAAGAGAAGGGTTTCATACACTTGAAATAGGGTCACCTAAAGAATTATTGAAATGTGAAACTAAACAGAAAAGAAATTTGACGCGGTGAAGTTCATGCGCCAGCAACGAGATAGAGTTTCACAACTGATTAGGGGGATGACCCCAGAACAAGAAAATAGAATATTTCAAAAAGAAAGCTGCCGAATTTAGGAATCGGAAGTAAAAATTTCGGCTCGTTCGAGATTTCAAAACAAACTCAACATACCACCTTTTCTAAATTTTGTTAAATCGTAAGCAGGCATTTCTCTGCCGGCAAAATATTTTTTCTTGGAAGAGCGGAAAAGTTGGTGGATGGCCTCGGCAATATTTCCTTCGCCCCGCATGCGCCTGGCGAACTGAGAGTCATTTACATTTCCGCCATGCATGGAACGAATTTGATTCCAAACCTTTTCAAATCGATCGGGAAAATTCTTCCGCAGCCAATCTTCGAAGAGTTGGCCGATCGAGCCGTTAAGCCGTACAATCGTCATGCCGGCAGTGAGCGCACCATGATCGGCAGCAGCTTTCAATATCTGCGGAATTTCATGATGGTTCAATCCCGGAATGATTGGGGCATTCATTATCCCAACGGGAATATTAGCTTTCGCCAAAGCTTCAACTGTTTTTAACCGTTTCAATGAACTTGCCGTGCGCGGTTCCATCGCTCTTCTCAATTCTTCATTTAAAGTCGTAATAGAAATCATCACGTGAACCAAGTTGTCGGAGGCAAGATCCTGAAGAATATCAATGTCGCGGGTGATCAAACTGTTTTTGCTGATAATCCCCACTGGATGCCGATATTGTGCAAGCACTTTTAAGATCTGACGCGTGATTTGCAACTTCTGCTCCTGGGGTTGATAACAATCCGTATTCCCGCTCAGCATGATGGGCGCTGCGTTCCAGTTTTTATTTAAAAGCTGCTGTTCCAAAACCTGGGGTGCATTTTTTTTCACAATGATTTTACTTTCAAAATCAAGGCCCGCGCTGAAGCCGTAATATTCGTGGGTGTTGCGGGCGTAGCAATAAATGCATCCATGCTCACAGCCTTGGTAAGGATTCATGGAATAGGCCATTCCTAAATCGGGGCTCTCTACTTTATTAATAATCTTTTTCGGACTTTCATGAAAAATTTGAGTGTGTGGATTTTCAAGCAACGGTTCATCAAGTCCTTCAATATGATCGGCAACGTATTGTGCTTTCAGAAATTTGTTTCCTGTTTTTATTTGCGCCCCTCGGCCTTTGAAGTAGGATTCGTCCATATTGAAGCACTAAAATACTAAACAATTTAGTATTTCTCTTGAAAGACCGTTCCTTCGAGAATAATAAAAATGTTTTATATTTGACTATTGATAGTCAATAGTCAAATGACGGTTAAAGAGAAAATAACAAAACTATTCGAATCTTATCCTGAATTGTCGGTGAAGGAAATCACCGATAAGTTGATGATATCAAAACAAATGACTCACATCGTGCTTAATGGGTTGATTGATGATGGACTCGTTTGGAAACTAGGACGCACACCAAAAACGGTTTACCGTTCTATTCCTTTTGCCAAAAAAATTCGACCAACCACCCTTACGGATGAAAGTCAATCCGAATTTCTGAAGCAGCAATTTCTTTTAATCACCGAAACGGGAGAACTAAAAGAAGGAAGTGAAGGATTTGAGATTTGGTGTAAGCAGCGAAATCTTCCCTTTGAAAAGACAGTAAACGAATTTATTTCGACAAAGGAAAAATACCTGGATTACTTTGATCGAAATGGATTCATTGATGGGATGGAAAAAATGAGGAGCACGAAAGGATTCAGCGCAATTCATCTTGATGGTCTTTTCTACCTGGATTTTTATGCCATCGAGCGTTTCGGCAAAACGAAACTGGGTACGCTGCTTCATTATGCTAAACAAGGTCAGAGCAAATTTCTGATGAAACGCCTTGTAGAGGAAATAGGAAATAGGGTAGCCAGGCTATGCCAAGTGATAAAAGCAGATGCAGCACTTTACGTTCCCCCTACGATCAGGCGTGAAATGCAATTGATGAAGTTTCTTCAAACACATATCAACCTTTCCTTGCCGACAATTCAGATTAAAAAGATCAGTGGAATTATCCCCGTGCCCCAAAAATCATTGGCCAAACTGGAAGAAAGAATTGTAAACGCACAAAATACATTTGCCGTTAGCGAGAGCCGTGCATTTGATCACGTCTTGCTGATTGATGATGCCGTTGGTTCTGGGGCAACGGTTAATGAGATTGCCGGAAAACTGAAACAGAAAGGAATCACCAGAGAAGCTTCTGCACTGGCCATTACGGGCAGCTTCAAAGGCTTTGATGTCATTACGGATGTGTGAAGCGATATTATAAAAATGAACCAACACCTTAACTACCACCAAAGCAAGCTACAAGAATTACAGGCTTCACTATTGGAAGATGCGGGGGTGCAATTGTTGGTATTGCGCGAAGACCTAAACCATCCGTTTGTTTCCGGCAATAAATGGTGGAAGTTGAAATACAATTTGGAAGAAGCCCAAAAACTTGGTCATGACACGCTGCTCACTTTTGGCGGAGCTTTCTCCAATCACATTTACGCCACGGCTGCTGCGGCCAAGGATGTAGGATTGAAAAGCATTGGCATTATTCGGGGAGAAAAAAATTTACCGCTAAATCCTACGCTCGAATTTGCAGAAAGCTGTGGCATGCAATTGCACTTTGTTTCGCGAGAAGATTACCGAAAGAAAACAGAAAGCCATTTTGTTGATCAGCTAAAAAATAGATTCGGGAATTTTTATTTGATCCCCGAAGGAGGAACCAATGCGCTCGCCATAAAAGGTTGTGCCGAATTTGCCAAAGAAAAAATCAGGCCAATTGATTGCACCCATGTGTGCTTGCCGGTCGGGACAGGTGGAACAATGGCAGGTTTGATTTCAGGCTTGGAAGGCAAACCGAAAGTAGTTGGATTTTCGGTGTTAAAGGGCGGCTCGTTTTTAAAAGACGAGATAGAATCTCTTTTGGGATCTTCTACCCACCACAATTGGGAAATACAGTCCGATTATCATTTTGGGGGTTATGCAAAACAAACGCCAGAGCTAATAGATTTTATCGGCAAAATGAAACAGGAGCATAATCTTGCGCTTGATCAGGTCTATACCGGCAAAATGATGTTTGGGATTTTTGATTTGATTAAAATGGGCTCTTTTAACAGGGGATCCATCGTCCTCGTCATTCACACTGGTGGGTTACAAGGATCAGGCATCTAGTCAAACCCCGTCCGACACAAAAATTCTTTTCACCCGTTCACTCGTATTGGTTAAAATTTCATAAGGAATAGTACCAATACTGGCCGCCACTTCCTGAATCGGCAAGCCGTTACCAAAAATAATTACCTCATCACCTTCGCTCGCTTCTATTCCGGTAATGTCGATCATGGTCATGTCCATATTCACATTCCCAATGACAGGAGCATTCTTTCCATTGACCAGCACATGTCCTTTTCCATTGCTAAAACTTCTGCTGAACCCATCGGCATAACCAATGGCAATAGTGGCCGTGGTCATTGCTTTTTCTGCTGCTCCTCGTCTGGCATAGCCAATAGTTTCACCGGGTTTAATCTTTTTTATTTGAGAGATCACCGTTTTTAAGGTGGCCGCCATTTCGAGGCTGGAAGAATTTTTTTCGGTGGGATCAACACCATATAACCCGATGCCCAACCGAACCATATCCATTTGAAAATCGGGGAGTCTTAAGATTCCTGCAGAATTTAAAATATGTCGCAAGGGCCGCAAATTCAGTTCAGTGGAAATGCGATCGTAAGATTTTTGATAGCGATCAAACTGTTCGCGCGAAAAACGGTCGTGCTTTGATTCATCCGAAGCAGACAAATGCGAAAATACTGACTTTACTTGGAGGTCGGCATTTTGTTTTAATAGCTTAATTACTTCATCAAGGCCCTCCTCTTCAAGGCCTAGTCGGTGCAACCCTGTTTCTAGTTCTAAGTGAATAGAGGCTCTCCGATGTCCTAAATGTTTCAAAAAAGCGTGGAGCGTTTTCAGATTATAAATCACGGGTTCTAACTTGTGCAAAAGCATGGCCTCAAAACCTTCCTCAGAGGGGTTCATCACCATGATTGGCAAGACGATATTCTTTTTCCGCAACTCGATCCCCTCATCGGCATAGGCTACTCCCAAATAATCGACCCGGTGATACTGCAAAAGATTGGCCACTTCTTCGCTTCCGCTACCGTAAGCAAAAGCTTTTACCATCGCCATGATTTTTACGCCTGGTTCTAATCTTGACTTGAAATAATTCAGGTTGTGTACCAACTTACCCATATCAATTTCCATGATGGTGCCGTGTACTTTCCGTTGCAACCGCTGCACGATTTTTTCAAATTGAAATACACGTGCTCCTTTTATCAAAATCAGTTTGTGATGAAGTGACCCGAAATCAAATTGGTTTAAAAATTCTTCGGTGCTTCGGTAAAAAGAAGAAAAGGGAATTGCTGAAAACAATTTTTCTTGTGACCGCAACGCTGAACCAATGCCAATAAACTCATGAATCTGATTTTTTACGAGCAACGAAGAAATGGAACTTGCCAACTCCTCTTCACTCATACCCGATTGCAAAATATCGGATAGAATGACAATTTTTTTCTTTTGCAGACTGGAAAGAAAATCCAAACTTATCTGAAGTCCTACTAAATCGTTATTGTACGTATCGTCAACCAGTTGACATTGATTGATCCCTTCTTTTAATTCGAGCCGCATAGAGACTGGCTTCAATCCGGCCACCCTCGCTTGAATGGTAGTAGGATTGTAACCAAGAAAAAGCATCATGGTTACGCAATGCATTACGTTTTCTTTCGATGCGGAATCTGAAAATGGAATAGAAAGACTAAACGACTTGTTCCCGAATGAAACACCATAGCCTTCATTCGTGTTAGTAATTATAATATCTGCGATTTGATCTTTCCCCCATGACAGTTTCGGGATGGCTGCCTTTAGAACAGCTTCATTAATCTGGTTGTGATCGGCACAATAAATTAAGTTTTCAACTCCTTGAAAAAGAGCTAGCTTCTCGGCTATTTTCTGTTCACTGTTTTCAAAGCCTTCATTGTGCGCTGTCCCGATGTTGGTAAAAATTCCTACAGAGGGGCAAATCACTTTTTCCAACCGCATCATTTCACCCTGTTGCGAAATGCCTGCTTCAAAAATTCCTAATTGGTCATGGGCTTCCATTCCCCAAACGGACAACGGCACTCCAATCTGTGAATTGTAACTGCCAGGATTCTTGATGATTTTTTTGTCGGGCGACAACAGTTGATATAACCATTCTTTGACAATGGTTTTTCCGTTACTCCCCGTGATGCCGATCACCGGTATATCAAATTCCTTCCGGTGAATTGTGGCAATCTTTTGCAACGCATTAATGGAAGAATCGGCCAAAAGAAAATTAGCCTCTGAAAACTTTCCAAAATCAACACGCTTTTCAATTACAAACTGACGGATACCAAGCGAATACAAATCCGAAATGTAGGCGTGGCCATCATTTCGCGGTCCGGTGATAGCAAAAAAGATGGCACCTTCATTTAGTACCACTTTTCGACTGTCGATGACCAGATTAGTAATGGGTAAATCGGTGGCCTGCTGAGCGATTTTTCCAACTCCATTTTTTTCCAGTTCCGAAAATTTCATTTAAAAAAGTTTAACTCCGTTTGGCACCGGTTTATCAGGGGTACTAAGAACGACATTCGCATGTTCATCAGGAAAGCCAGTAACCAAAACCTCGGATATAAAATTGGCGATCTGTTTTGGAGGGAAATTCGTGACACAAATGACCTGTTTGCCAATTAAATTGACATTAGAATAGTGGTGTACTATTTGTGCACTGGATTTCTTAACGCCTAATTCGGGCCCAAAATCAATCCAAAGCTTGATTGCGGGTTTCCGCACTCCTTCAAAAGGCTCAAATTTGACGATTGTTCCTGCCCGAAGGTCGATTTTATTGAACTCATCCCATGAAATCATAAGTTTTTATTATTAGATTGCTATCCCTTTTAGAAAGAAATCTGTTACTCTGTTAAATAATGCGAGCAAAAATAAAATTTTATTTGGTGCTTTTTGGGTCACTCTCCTTTTGCAGCTTAGTGGCTAATGCTCAGGAAGGCAATCCTCTGAGTACAGAAATTCAAGAGTTAAGTCGGCATCGTGAGCTAAATCTAAATGACGACAAAACACTTTTGATGGATGCTGATTTGAGGCCAGCGAAAACTCAGTCAAACTTCCGTGACACGAATGCTGCGGCAGTCAATACCAAGCCGAAAACGGAAAATCAGAATAAACCTGCTACTACTGAGAAAAAAGATGAGGATCCCCTCTCTTTTAATTTCCTTTATTTTATAATAGAAAAATTCAAAGTTTCTGATATCGTTGAAGATTGATGTCAGCAAATGGAGACTTAATTTTTCTTCACCAGAAACTGCTCTAAGTCTTTAAGTTTTAAAATCCCTTCGTAGTAGGCTTTCCCAAAGATTACGGAATAAACCCCCATTTCATTTAATTTCTTTATGTCTTCTACACCCCTTACTCCCCCACTGGCTAAAACTTTGAGTTCGGGAAATTTGTCAATGATCTCCTGATAAAAGGAAAAGACAGGCCCCTCTAGGACTCCATCATGCGAGATGTCGGTGCACTTCGCGTATTTAAGGCCACGTTCATAAAAATATTCTATATGATCGAACAAGTGGATTTCAGAAGTCTTCTGCCACCCGCGAAAGGACATGGTATTGGATTTTACATCTGTCACGTCAGCTCCAAGGGTGATTTTTTCACGGCCATAGGAGACTATCCATGAAGCGAAAAGGTCTGGATTGGTAATGGCTATGCTAGAGGCAGTGATATAATCCGCGCCATATTCAAAGGCCTTCCCGATATCACCATCAGAACAGATGCCGCCCGTAAAATCAATCTTTAAATCGGTGTGACCCGCAATAGCTTCCAGAATATGATAGCTCTTGGGGCTTCCCCGTTCTGCCCCATCAAGATCCACCAAATGAACGATTTCAATACCATGATCTTCAAACCGCTTGGCCAGATCAAGTGGGTTTTCATCATAGGCCTTCTCGCTGCTAATGTCACCTTTGCGCATTTTTACGACTTGCCCGTGGCGAATTGCTATAGAAGGTATTATCTGAATCATAAAATTATTAAGACTTAAACAAGATTAATTGTCGAGCGCGAAGTTCAAAAAAATTACTTTACAGAAAAAGGCACAGCGACCAAAGTCTTATCCCAAATGAAAATCAATTCAGCTCCATCGCTCACTTTTTCAATAGAAATTGTGAATTGCTCAAACAGTTTATTTTCTAATACAACCGGAACCTCTACGATCATGGCATCTTTTGTAATATCCCGGCTTGCCTGTGCATTAAAATTAACACCCCACCAAGGCATTTCAGAGTTAAAGATTACCTGCCAACTATTCTCTCCAGGAATTGTCCATACGCTGTATTTGCCAGCCTTTAATTCTTTGTCGGCAAACTTTAAATCCCTATTGGTCTCAAAAGTGGTGGGCTCATTGGCACCGGTTCTCCAGACTTTTCCAAAGGGCACCAATTTTCCAAAGATATCGCGACCCTTTTTCGAGGGTCTATTGTAAAACACATGTACTTTGAGGTTTCCATCATAAAAGTCCAAATTGGCTTCTGGACTAAACGATTTCGTATAGAATTGTGCATAGTATAAGGCTCCGGTGACTACCAACACCACAATGCCAGTTATTATCAATACTTTTTTCATTGAAAGAGGGTGTTAATAACTTTAAACCTATTAATTTTCTACACTAAATTGCAAATAATTAGAACGGTAAATCTATTTTTGAACCATAAAATTTTAAACCATGTTTTTTTACGCCATTGTTATCCCCTTATTCATCTTGGCCATTGTTTCCATTTGGTTGTTTCCCAATAGCAAGGTGAGCGACAATGAGCATGATATAAAGCACTAATCCGCTTCGTTGTTATGAACATCTGTGTCTTTTGCGGATCTTCGTCCGGTAGGGGTGCTGTGTATAGTAATGCCGCCAAAGAATTAGGCACTTGGCTTGCCAAAACGAAATCGTCTCTGATTTACGGTGGCGGCAATATTGGCCTGATGGGCATACTTGCTAACGAAGTGATGGCTCAAGGAGGAACAGTAATTGGCGTGATTCCTGATTTTTTGATGAAATTAGAAGTGGGCCACACCGGTATAACTCAACTGGAAATTGTGAATACCATGCACGATCGCAAACGAAGGATGGCCGAGCTTGCAGATGCCTTTGTTGCTATGCCCGGTGGTTGGGGCACCCTTGATGAACTGGCAGAAATATTGACATGGAAACAATTAAAGCTTATACAAGAACCCATTGGTCTTCTTAATACCAATTCTTTTTTTGATCCCCTGTTAAACCAAATGAAATGGATGGCCGAAGAAGGTTTTTTAAAACCGGAAAATTTTGCCGAAATAAAGGTCAGTGAAAAACCGCAAGGTCTCCTCACCTTGCTTGGGGTAAATCTTTCTTAAGGCGATCTTCTTCAAGTATTTTTCGTTAGATTGGTAACATTGAATCCATGTTCCGTCTACTCCTCATACTCCCGTTACAGATTTGCTGCCTAAATGGATTTGCTCAACTCGGCTTTACTTTTGCGGACGGAGCTAATAAAGTGGAGATTCCTATAGAAATCCACAATAACCTTGTGATCGTACCTGTAATACTGAATAACCAATTACCGCTAAAATTTATTGTCGACACGGGTGTTCGAACCACCATACTCACAGAAAAAATCTATAGCGATATTTTGCACCTCGCTTATTCTAAGAAATTTACGATCACTGTTCCGGGAGGCGAAAATACAGTGAATGCTTACATCACCAACAATGTAACGATTGATTTGCCTGGTATTCACGGACGTGGCCATGCCATGCTCGTTTTAGAAAATGACTTTTTGGAACTTAGGAATTCACTAGGCGCAGAGGTCCATGGAATTTTAGGCTATGAGCTTTTTAGCCGCTTTGTAGTAAAAATTGATTACAAGGCAAAAATTCTTACCCTGATGACTCCCCAGAAATTCAAACCATCCAGAAGATACACCCGGTTATTGATAACCGTGGAAGACACAAAGCCCTATTGCATTGCTGAACTGAAAATCAATGACACCACTAGCATGACCGCAAAACTTCTAGTTGACACAGGGGCAAGTCACGGTCTTTTTTTAGACACCGAATCGAATAGTAAAATAGTAGTACCCACCAAAAATATCACCTGCACAATTGGTAAGGGATTAGGGGGGCTGATCACGGGTAGAACTGGACGAATTGAGTGGTTGAAGATAGGGAAGTACACCATTCCAAATACGATTTGTAGTTTCCCTGACCCAAAAAGTTATTTCGATACGTTGCGCAATGGATCACTCGGTTATCGCAACGGCTCTGTTGGCGGGGACGTATTGAGCCGCTTTAAAATAATATTTGATTTTCCGGGTGAGAAAATCTACTTAAAAGCGACCAGCTCCCTTCGAAAGAAGTTTTATTATAACATGAGTGGCCTTACGGTGAGGGCTTTGGGAGAAAATCTTCGCGATTTTGAAATCGTGGAAGTGAGAGAAAATTCTGCAGGTTATCAGATAGACATTCATGTTGGCGATAAAATTATTGCCATCAACGAGAATTTAGCTACGACCATGGAATTGAGTCAAATCAATTCTTATTTTGATTCCAAACCAGGAAAAAAAATCAGGTTGCTTATCCTTCGCAGTGGGAAGCAAATAGAAAAAGAAATTACACTAATTAATGAAATTTAGAATGCCGGTAGCAATCGCTTTACGCTACCCTTCCTTTTTTTGTAGACGGCCTTCAAGAGGGATTGAGCGCGCAAAGAGACTAACGAACTTTTAAAGGCTTCGAAGAGGGACTCTGTTGAGAGATTTTCTTTTAATATATAGTTCATGGCCGCACCCCCAAAGGCTTCATGGTAATTTGAGTTTTTTAATACTGTGACAGGAATATTTTTTGTTTTCCGGAAAGCGGAAAGGGATACAATCGCTTTGGTAAGTTCGGTTCGCCCAAGGTTGTCGTCCACAATTATGAAATTTGGTCGGAATTTTACTAAGAGGCGCAACCCAGTTTTTAAGTCAAATGCCGTTTCGATAATCACCTTACTTACTTTTATTTTTTTGATACAGTCAAATACTTTGGCCAATTCAAGCGGATTGTTGCCAATCATTAATATTTTCATTTTCTCCGCAAGGGCTACCATATAAAAGCTAAATTAGGCAGTTGTTAATCAAGAAGATTGCTCATCAGTAACCCCTAAACGCTATTCCCCTGGAAAAGATTTCTCGTTTTTCTGAATATATTTTTTAAAAATGAAAAAAGTTGTAATTGTAGGGGGAGGTTTGGCCGGATTAGTTACGGCTAACGCGCTGGCAAGGGCGGGCATTGCTGCTAAAGTCATTGAAAAAAAGACTTACCCTTTTCACCGTGTTTGTGGCGAATATATTTCGAATGAGACTGTGCCTTATTTGAAGTCGCTCGGGTTATTCCCAGAAGAATTTTCTCCTGCACCAATCAGCCGTTTTCAATTGACATCCGTACATGGAAAATCAGCTGTGCTACCTTTGGATATTGGCGGTTTTGGAATCAGCCGATATTCATACGACCAATTTTTATATCAAAAAGCAAAGGTTAATGGCGTAGATTTTCTTTTGAATACGGAAGTAGATTCAATTCGTTTTAGTGATGATGAATTTGACATCAATACACGGAATCATCATTTGATGGCCGATGTGGTAGTTGGAGCCTTTGGAAAGAGGTCGAAGTTGGATGTCTTCCTCAACCGAAATTTTATTCATCAGCGTTCTCCTTTCATAGGCGTGAAATATCATATACGCACCAACCATCCCAATGATTTAATTGCACTACACAATTTTCAAAATGGCTACTGTGGCGTTAGCAATATCGAAGATGGAAAAAGCTGCCTATGCTATCTCTCGCATCGAAATAGTCTTAAAAAATTTGGCAACATTAAATTGCTTGAGGAAGAAATACTTTTCAAAAATCCATTTCTAAAATCCATTTTCTTAGAGGCTGAATTTTTGTTTGAAAAACCTGAAACAATCAATGAAATTTCTTTTTCAGTAAAAAGCCCGGTAGAAGAACATGTTCTCATGAGTGGCGATGCAGCAGGAATGATCACTCCGCTTTGTGGCAATGGCATGGCAATGGCTATTCATTCAGCCAAAATTTTGAGTGCCTTAATTATCGACTTTTGTTATGAGAAGATTACGCGCCCTGAAATGGAACAACGCTATTTCCAACAATGGAATTTTCTTTTTGCTCGAAGACTTTGGGCTGGCCGCCAAATACAAAAGCTTTTTGGAAGTGTTCGTGCTTCTAATTTCGCGGTTAATCTGGCGAGGAACGCCAAACCAGTTGCAAAATTCCTCATTTCAAAAACACATGGAAAACCTTTTTAAGCATCAGTTGCACTTTTTCAAAAATTGCAATAGCCGATCCGTTCGTTTATTCTTCTTTCAGTGAAAGAATTTCATCAACATATTCCCTTGAATTGCTAAGGCGCGGTACTTTATTTTGGCCTCCAAGCTTACCGCGCTTTTTCATCCAATTATAAAAAGTACCTTCTGCGACACAATGAATCTTTGGAGCCGCAAGAGCAATGTTGTGTGTACGCTTGGCGTCATAATCAGAATTGACTTTGCGGAGCATCTGATCCAACGCATCAGTAAAAATGGCCATGCTTTCTGGTTGTTTTTTAAATTCAATGATCCACTCATGGCCTCCACGTTTGGATTTCTCAAGATATATAGGCGCAGCCGTGTAGTTATCGATCTCTGCCTTAGTTTGCTCACAAGCATAAGAAATGGCAGTGTCTGCATTTTCAATAATAACTTCTTCACCGAAAGCATTGATGAAATGTTTGGTCCTTCCGGATATTTTAACCCGATAAGGAGACAGGCAAGTAAACTTTACGGTATCACCAATGTTATACCGCCACAAGCCAGCATTGGTGGAGATAACAACTGCATAATTTTTACCCAACTCAACATCAGCGAGACTAATGGCGTCAGGGTATTCCTTATCCCATTCTTCGATGGGTATGAATTCGTAGAATACGCCATAGTCGAGCATCAAGAGTAACTCATCGGAATCTTTTTTATCTTGGATTCCAAAAAATCCCTCACTGGCATTATAGGTTTCCCAATAGCGCATCTGATTTGATGGAATAAGCGATTTAAAAAGATTTTTATATGGTTTGAAGGCTACGGCTCCATGAAAAAATACCTCGAGGTTAGGCCAAACCTCAAGGATGCTATTTTTCTTTTCAAGCTCAAGGATGCGCTGAATCAATAACACTGTCCAGGTGGGCACACCGGCCATGTTGGTTACATTCTCTTTAGCTGTCCTCGCTGAAATCAGGTTGATTTTTTCTTCCCAGTTTTCCATCAATGCCAACTCCAAACTGGGTGTGCGGATAAATTCTGCCCATGGCGGGAGGTTCTGCATGATCACGGCCGAAACATCACCATAATGGGAATTCGCTGTAGGATCAAACTCATTAACTTGGTAGCTGCCTCCTATAGCAAGTCCTTTTCCATCGAATATCTTCGTCTCCGGAAAATTATTGACATAAATAGAGAGTAAATCTTTGCCGCCTTTGAAATGGCATTCTTCCAAGGCTTCAGTGGTAACGGGAATAAACTTGCTTCTTGCATTCGTTGTTCCGCTTGATTTAGCGAACCACTTTACCTCACTGGGCCACAATATATTTTGCTCCCCACGCATGAGCCTGTCGATATAAGGGAAAAGCTGCTCGTAGGTATGAATAGGAACTCTCCTTTTAAAATCCTCATAATTCACGATATCGTCAAAACTGTATTTCTTGCCAAACTCCGTATAAATGCCCATTCCCAACAAACGGGTAAGTACCTCATCTTGAACATCGTGAGGATATTTCATGAAGAGCTCGATCTGGTGGATCCGCTTTTTCATTACCCATGTGAGGATAGAGTTTAGGAATTGCATCGTAAAATAGCCTCAAAAATAACAGACCGATTGAGTATTCACCAAATCAAAAAAATGCATTTAATACGAAAAAGGCATTTAGGGTTCAGATTCAACTCTCGCCCTTTTTAGTTGAAAGTTTTGGCCAAGATAAACTTTACGTACAAGTGGATCATCGGCAAGCTCTTGAGCTGTTCCCGCTTTGAAAAGTTTACCCTCCACCATCAGATAAGCGCGGTCGGTGATGGCGAGCGTTTCATCTACATTATGATCGCTTATTAGAATACCGATGTTTTTCTTTTTTAGTTTGGAAACGATGCCTTGAATTTCTTCCACAGCAATTGGGTCAACACCCGCAAAGGGTTCGTCTAATAAAACGAAGGATGGATCAACTGCCAGAGCGCGTGCTATCTCAGTCCTTCTTCTTTCACCTCCCGATAAAACCATTCCTAAATTTTTTCTCACGTGGCTAAGGCTAAATTCCTCAAGTAAGGACTCAACTTTCTCCTTGCGATCTTTTTTGCTAATGTCGCGCATTTCCAATGGCGCCAGAAGATTTTCTTCCACTGTCAACTTCCTAAAGACAGAAGCTTCTTGGGCAAGATAGCCAATTCCCCGTTTGGCACGTTGATACATCGGTAAGCTAGTGATGTTGACATCGTTTAAAAAGATGGTGCCTTCATTCGGTTTTATTAGGCCAACGATCATGTAGAAGCTGGTTGTTTTGCCGGCACCGTTTGGACCAAGCAGTCCAACAATTTCGCCTTGCTCCACTTGGATGGACACGTTGTTCACTACCGTGCGCTTTTTGTATTTTTTCACCAGATGTTCGGCCCTCAAAATCATTTTATCCAAATTTTATTTCTTTTGCTCTTAATTGAATTGAAGTCATTCCATTGTACACATTTTCCTCTATCGTAAAAACCATATTAAAAGGATCACCGTTGGCTAACCGTGTATAATGTTCGGCCATATCGAATCCAACAGTTGGCAAAACAGATTCCTTTTGACCTACCAAAAATTTCAAGTGTTTGTCTTTAAAGAGTGAAAGCGAATTAACTACATGCAAATTCCTTGCCTCAAATGCAGGCTTTTGATTTTCGGGGCCGAAGGGACCCATCTGTTTTAATATACTGTTGAATTTGCCAGTAATCGCATTCAGTGGAATCACCAAATCGACTTCTACTAAAGGTGTTCGCATTTCTTCAGTGAGGCCTGCTGAAACTACTTCCTCAAATCGTCTTTGAAAAGCGAGCAGGTTATCCGGTTCAAGTGTGAGGCCAGCCGCATATTTGTGACCTCCAAATCGCTCAAGAAGATCACTACATGCAAAGATTGCCTGATAAATATCGAAACCTTTGATACTACGAGCCGATCCAGTGATCTTGCCGTTCGATTCGGTGAGGATAATTGCAGGGCGATAGTATTTTTCAACACAACGAGCAGCTACAATACCAATTACGCCTTTGTGCCATGTATTTTTAAAAAGGACGATAGATTTTGAATGGCGCAATGTGTCATCTTCTTCAATCATCGCAAAGGCTTCTTCGGTAATACTTAGATCAAATTCTCTACGCAAGTCATTTTTGACATTTACCTTTTCAGCCAATGAACTAGCCTCTTCTTCTGTTTTGGAAATCAGAAGCTTAACAGCTCCATGAGCGTGAGCCACACGGCCCGCTGCATTGATGCGCGGCCCTAGCGTAAATACAATTCCGGAAACATCGAGATCATTTTTAATAGCAGCAATTTCCTTCAGTGCTTTTAATCCTGGCCGAGGGTTTTGGTTCAACTTTTGTAAACCAAAAAATGTTAAAATTCGGTTCTCTCCATTAATGGGAACAATGTCAGAAGCAATGCTCACAGCTACCAAGTCCAGGTATTCAAAAACTTCTTTCTCCTCTCTAAATTTAATGGCAAATGCTTGAAGCAATTTGAAGCCAAGACCACATCCACTTAATTCATTAAAGGGATAATTGCAGTCCTCACGCTTAGGGTCCAACACGGCAACGGCATTGGGGATTTCAACGCCCGGAAGGTGATGATCACAAATGATGAAATCAATTCCTTTGATGCTCGCCAACGTAACCATGTCTGCCGCTTTGATGCCGAGATCCAGCGCAATGATCAAAGAGAATCCGTTCTTTTCTGCGAAGATAACGCCTGTCTCCGAAACGCCATATCCTTCGGTATACCGATCTGGAATATAATAATCACAATGCGGGTAAAAACTTTTCAAGTAGCTGTATACCAACGAAACGGAGGTGGTTCCATCAACATCGTAATCCCCATACACCAAAATTTTTTCACCGGCATCAATGGCATCCTTTACTCTTTGTACGGCCTTAGCCATGTCTTTCATCAGAAAGGGATCATGAAGATGTGCTAGGGAAGGTCGGAAGAAATTTTTTGCAGACTCAAAATCAGAAATGCCTCTTTGAAGGAGTAGCGTAGCGAGATAGGGGTTAAGGTTGAGGCTTTTTCCAAGTTCATTTATTTTTTCTATTGGCGGAACGGGATTATAGATCCATCGTTTTTCCATCTCAATTTCCAATTACGCTAATAAGTCCAGTTTTTCCTTGCACCGCACGGACACCTTCTATTCCTCGTTTACCGTTTTTACCATCCCTTACTGGCCCCAGTCCAGCTTGGCCACCACTACCACCATCGCCACCTACTCCGCCAAAACCCCCATAATTTTTTATAATTATTTTTTCACCGATGAGCAAATGCAAATCGGGGCATTGTTTACAATTGATACTTAATGCACCCCCATTTCCTCCATCGCCTCCGATAGCTCCGTTTCCTCCATCGCCTCCGTTTCCGGCAGCGCACACACGCGTACCTGATCCGCCATCGCCCCCTTGCCCACCTTTTCCGCCACTCCCCCCATCGCCTCCATTTAAGTCGATCGTAAGTGAACCATGAATATTTAGGACTGTCAAATACAATGATAGGTTGGTGGCATCATTTCCTCGCTCACCGAGTGAACCATCCTTTCCGGAAAATCCATTTCTGCACGGTGCGGATTGTGAAAGTCCGCGCGCTCCGTGCTTGCCCATTCCTCCATTTTTTCCACGACCTATAATTTGACACCCCTTGCCAAAAGAGGTAATTCGAGCATGAATAAAATTATCATTCTTCATGGGGTTAAGAATTAGGGCTGAAGAATCTCGCATGATGAGCGTATCTACAACAAGTATGTCAGTGCCTAAAATCGGATAGGCTTCCTTTTGGTCAAGAACTAATTTGGTCAACCGAATTTGACTCCAGGAAATTGAAAAGATAAAAATAAGGCTCAACGCCAATAAAGGGAATCGATACATGCGGCAAAAATAAGAACAAACGATGGATTGGGATAAATAAAAAAGGCTGCCTCAAAAGGAAGAGACAGCCTTTCAAGGAAATATCGTTGTTATTTTTTTTCTGCTGTCTTGTCGGCTTTATCTTCAACTACACCCTCCAGTACATCTTTGATTTCAACACGCTCACCATCTTTATAGGGAACAATCCAAGCATCTTTTACGCCCATTTCGCGCATGTACTTTTTAAATTTGTCAGCATCCCAGTAATCACGGAAAATACCGATAGTAAATTTTTGCTCCCCTTCTTTGGTTGCCTCTCCTCCGAAGTTGGGATTGTTATCAAAATATTTGGCAAGGTCTTTATTTTTGAACGCGCCAATTTGCACTTTGAAAATCACACCTTTTGAAAAATCCATTGGACTTGGTGGAGGTGGCATTGATTTTAATTGTGCTAATTCTGCTTTTGTAGCAGTGAGTTCTCCACGCATTTTGGATAACTGCTCTTCAAGATCGGCAATCCTAGCATTCTTGTCACTGATTTGATTGTTGAGTGTACTTACTTGCCCTTTAAGTGCTGTATTATCTGCTTCAACCACTTGTTTTGTTTCAGTGAGGGTCTTTAAACTTGCGGGATTTTTTCGGTATTCTTTAGCCCTCTTTTTCCATTCCTTTTTCTCGGCCTTTGTAAGTTGAGCGAAAACTTGCATGCCGGAAAAAATAAAAGCCAGGCAAAGGATAAAAACTTTAGTTTTCATGTAATTAAGTTTATGTTAGATAAGTAAAAATAGAAAATATTTTAATAATCAGAATTTTACATGAAATGAATTTCGCTTTTGTTGCCATGTTTTCTGACCAATAGAATAGCGGAATTCAACCGCAGCCCAAATTTTTCTTAAGATTGCGAGAAGGAATTCCGCCAAAGTCGAAAGAATTTTCTGGTTGATGATCACCGCTTTCTGGGACTTTTTCTTTGTCTACTTTATCACTCCCCACTTTAGGGTTTCTTCTTTTTGATTTTAAAACAGATTTAGAATGTGCCATGACTAAAATCAATGTTTGAGTTTAACTAAAACCTTTGTTTTGCAATGTTAAGCCGTATATCTTCGCGTTGTTTAAAATTAATCTAAATAAGGTTGCAAACAAAACCCAAATCTGTTGCTGAAATGATGCCCGGAGAGACAGCCGTGATTTCAGCATTTTTGGATGATGAGATTTCGGTTAAACTTCTAGAAATGGGATTTTTACCGGGCACTGCCGTTCGCTTCAATTTTACGGCACCTTTTGGAGACCCTATTTGTGTGAGTGTGTCGGGATATGATCTTTCATTGCGTTTAGAGGAAGCTTCTACAATACTAATTCTTAATTAACTGAATTTAATGGCGGCTGGTAAACTAAAAATTGCTTTGGCGGGCAAACCCAATTCGGGCAAATCTTCCTTGTTTAACCAATTAACCGGGCTCAATCAGAAAATAGGAAATTTTCCAGGAGTTACCGTAGACAAACGAACAGGTTTTTGTCACCTTAATGGTGACCTCGCAGCAGAGATAATCGACCTTCCTGGAACTTATAGCCTCTATCCGCGTACCCTTGATGAAAAGGTAGTTGCCGAGGTATTCACCGATCAAAAAAGTGCCTTTTATCCAGATAAGGTAGTGCTTGTTGCCGATGCAACTAACTTAAAAAACTGCTTGCTGTTGCTCACCCAGCTTATCGACTTACGGTTGCCAACCGTCCTTGCCCTCAATATGGTTGATCTTGCGGCAAAATCAGGTCAAAGCATTGACATTAAAAATTTAGAGAAACAACTTGACTTACCTGTTGTGATGCTCAATGCGCGCAATGGCATGGGGATTGAAAAATTAAAGCAGATTTTAGCCAGTCCTTTAAAAGCAAGTGCCAAAATAATCTACAAGCCAGATGGGGAGAGCAGAAATCTCATTGAAAAGATCAGATCAAAATACAATTTAACTTCCGATTACGAAGCCTTTCAATATTTACAACAAGGTGAGCAATTATTGTTTTTGCCTAAGGAAGACCGTGCCTTTATAAAGGATATAGCCAAACAAAACAATTTCTTTGCGCACAAATATCAAGGCGCAGAAACCATAATGCGGTATGGGTTTATCCAAGATTTATTGAATGACGTGATCATCCACTCCTCTAATGAAGGATGGAAAAAAATTTCTTATGACATCGATAAGGTATTGACCCACAAAGTGTGGGGTTATCTCATTTTCTTTTTGATCCTATTTTTAATCTTTCAATCCATTTTTGCCTGGGCACAGATCCCGATGGATTTTATTGACACAACTTTTGCCCAGATTAGTCACAAACTAGATACGCTATTTCCCGAAGGTCCCTTTTTTGAACTCGTTGCCCATGGCATTGTGCCGGGCATAAGTGGAATCGTTATTTTCATTCCACAAATTGCGCTTCTATTTGCCTTCATCTCTATCCTTGAAGAAACCGGCTACATGGCACGTGTCGTCTTTTTGATGGATAAGATTATGCGCAAATTCGGGTTAAGTGGAAAAAGCGTGGTGCCACTGATGTCGGGTTGGGCTTGTGCTATACCGGCTATCATGGCGACTCGCACCATTGAAAACTGGAAAGACCGCCTCATCACTATTTTTGTTACCCCTTTTATGAGCTGCTCAGCCCGGCTTCCAGTCTTTACAATTCTTGTTGCGCTTATTATTCCGGATAATAAATTATTTGGATTCTTCAATTATCAAGGCTTGGTTCTTATGGGCCTTTACTTGTTAGGTTTTTTGGCGGCTATTTTTTCGGCACTGGCCATGCGTTTTTTAATAAAGGTAAGAGAAAGAAGCTATTTGCTTATGGAGCTTCCAACCTACAAAATGCCGAAATGGAGCAACGTGGGATTTCAGATCATTGAAAAGACGAAGACATTTGTTTTTGAAGCGGGTAAAATTATTTTGGCCATCTCCATTATCCTATACTTTCTGGCGAGTTATGGCCCTATTGATGTGATGAATGCTGCAAAAGAAACGGTGAAGTCTAACGTGATTGGACAGCCGCTTTCAGAGAAAGAAATTGCAGCTAAAATAGCGGCCTATAAGCTTGAGCATTCGTATGCTGGCCATTTAGGTAAAATGTTGGAACCGGTGATCAAACCACTAGGATACGATTGGAAAATTGGGATCGCATTGGTTACTTCTTTTGCCGCCCGCGAAGTTTTTGTGGGAACGATCGCCACGATTTACAGCATTGGAAGTACGGATGATTCCTTCACCATTAAGCAGCGATTGAAATCAGAGGTTGATCCTGAAACGCAATTGCCACGATTCACTTTAGCTTCCGGGTTATCCTTGCTTGTGTTTTACACTTTTGCCATGCAGTGTATGAGTACCTTGGCCGTAGTAAAACGGGAGACCAAAAGCTGGAAGTGGCCACTCCTTCAATTAGCTTACATGACTGGCTTGGCTTATTTCTCAGCTTTATTAGTTTACCAATTATTGAAATAATTCCGCTTATTGGTTTCATTTGATTGTTGAATATTAATACATTTCATTTATTTTTATAAAAATTCTGGCATGAGCATTGAAAAAAATTATCACCTCGGATTGCTTTATCTGGTTCACCTATTAATCAATGCCGATGGAGTTGTCAACGAAAAGGAGCAGCTTGCATTAACAAAAATCAGAAGCAAAGAAGAGATACCCGATTCGATATTTGATGAGTTTGAGCGCGATGTTCTCCAGTTCAAGCCAAAAGAAATTTACCAGAAAGGCATCAATCTGTTAAGTGATTGTGAAGAAAAGAAAAAGCTTAATGCTTTTGTTCATCTCTATAAAATTAGTGAGGTCGATGGAAGTGTTCATGTTAAGGAAGTTAGACTTTTATTGTATTCCATTAAGAAGGCCGCCATTGAATTCGAAGATGTTGTGAATGCCGCTTCGAAGATTATAGATTATTAAAGTGCTCTACTAAATGACCCAGCAATTTTACCAAAAATTTAAATTGGGAATTCTGGGTGGAGGTCAGTTAGGGCGCATGCTCATCCAAGCGGGAATGGATTGGAACATAAACTTCTCCGTTCTTGATCCGGATCCGGCAGCCCCCTGTCAATCGTTATGCGAATTTAAAACAGGTAAGCTTACTGACTACCAGACCGTGGTCGATTTTGGGCAATCTTGCGATCTGATTACCATAGAAATAGAAAATGTTAACGTAGCGGCTCTAAGCGAACTTGTTCGTCAAGGAAAGAAAGTCTTTCCTCAACCCGAAGTAATCGAACTGATTCAAGATAAAAGAACCCAAAAAAAATTTTATACGGACAATAAAATCCCCACGGCAGAATTTATTACAATTGATAATAGACAGGAGATATTGGCTCAAAAATCTTTTTTACCAGCCGTAAACAAGCTTGGTCGGGAAGGATATGATGGAAGAGGAGTCCAGATATTACGAACGGAAAAGGATATTGAAAAAGCTTTTGATGCGGCAGGGCTTTTGGAAAAGCTCGTTGATTTTGATAAAGAAATTTCGGTGGTTGTAGCACGCAATGAAAAGGGAGAAACGCAGGTTTTCCCTGCCGTGGAAATGGTCTTCCATCCAGAGGCTAATCTGGTCGAGTATCTATTTTCTCCAGCAAGGATTGATGAGTCCGCTGCTCAAGAGGCGGAACGTATTGCAAAAAAAATAATCATAGGCCTAAACATGGTTGGTTTGCTTGCCGTAGAAATGTTCGTCACTAAGGATCAAAAAGTCTTGGTGAACGAAATTGCGCCACGCCCTCATAACAGTGGCCATCAGACCATTGAAGCCAACACCACCTCGCAGTATCAGCAACATCTTCGTGCTATTTTGAATTTACCATTGGGCGCACCTTCCGTTGTTCATAAAAGCGCCATGGTGAATTTATTGGGCGAGGAAGGGTTTTCAGGGCAGGCAAAATATAATGGATTGGAAGACGTTTTGAAATTGTCCGGTGTGTATGTTCATTTGTATGGCAAAAAGCTAACCAAACCATTCCGAAAAATGGGTCATGTAACGATTGTTGATGATCATCCAGAAAGTTTAAAAAAGAAAGTAGACTTCGTTAAAAATACATTGAAAATCACAACATGAGCAAACCAACGATAGGCATTATCATGGGCAGTGAGTCTGATTTGAAAATAATGAAAGAAGCAGCCGAATTTTTAGACGAACTAAAAATTCCTTTTGAGCTGACCATCGTCTCAGCGCACCGTACGCCTAAGCGTATGATGGATTATGCAACCTCTGCGCGTGGTCGTGGACTAAAGGTAATCATTGCAGGCGCAGGAGGAGCGGCTCATTTACCAGGCATGATTGCCTCTTTCACTACGTTGCCTGTTATTGGCGTCCCTATAAAATCTTCCAATTCAATAGATGGATGGGATTCCGTATTATCCATTTTGCAGATGCCTTCCGGAGTTCCGGTGGCTACCGTGGCACTTAATGGTGCAAAGAACGCGGGAGTATTAGCGGCTCAAATTATCGGTACTTTTGATAATGACGTGACAAAAAAATTGACCCGGTTTAAAACTACACTTCAAAAAAAGGTGGAAAAATCATTTCGAGAAATTGAAAGCAAAGGTTGGCGAAAAGCAGCGCTTTAGTAATTTGATAAAAAGGTCTTCTTTCGGCAATCATAATAATTCGTAACTTCTCCTTCATTTTGAACCTATGAAGCCAGCAGAAAAAGGATGGTTGAAGCAATATTTAGAATTCCGAAAGGAAATGCTAAGGGATTTGACTTCGGAGGCCAAAAATGCAGCTCATCCAGAACAATCCCTTTATCGGGTTATCCAACCGACAGGCCTGATGTATGGCCAATCGATTGAAACCATAGAATTTAACGAAATCGAAAGTTGGTCGACTAAGGATCATATGAAAATTCTCTTGGCAGAATGCCTGATCAGTAGCTCACTTTTATATCATGACAAGCCCATTAAAAGTGCCGATGAACTCTCTTCCGTTATTATGAAAACGTTGGAGAGCATAGGAAATTTTTATACCCATGTCTTTCCAGAGCTTGCCACACCAAAGAAGACTTTATTTGGAAGAAAAAAGACGCCCTTAGAACTGGTTGAAAAAATCCTCGATAAAAGAATTGAATTTTCAATTGAGCAAGACACCAACTTTTGGGTAAAATTCTTTCATAACAGCCTGCTCTTCCTCGACATATTCATATTCGGTCAATGGATTCATACGAATGCCGATCGTATTGTGGCCGATTTCTTTAAGTATGAGCGTGAAGAGCTTAGGTTTTCCTTTATAAAAATTATGGCCATGGCGGCCCATGCCAATAAAACCATCGAGCCGGAAGAAAGAAAACTTTTAGAATATTTTTTACAAAGCTCGGGTTTACCAAACGATCGGAAAAAAGAAGCTCTCAAAATTTTTGAGTATGGTGTGGACATCGAAGAGATTAATTTACCCACTAACAATTCGTGGATCTTAAAGAAATATTTTTTGGAAATAGCTATCCTTACTATTTGGTCTGATAAGAAAGTAGAGAATGACGAAATAGAATTCCTGAAAAGGCTATGCACTTATATGGGCTTTAACGAAGATGATTTGGAAAATAGCCTGATGGCTATAGAAGGGTTTGTGCTAGAACATTGGAATGAGCTGGATTACCTACAAAACAAGCAAGACTTTCAACAAGTGAGTGAGCAATTCATTAAGCGCCTTTCGAGAATTACAGATAGCAATCGAAATCGATTGACTAAAGAAGTTCAAAATAGCGAAGAGCTGATGCGTCTATTGAAAATATCCAGGGCCGATGAACTCAATGAAGAAGAGAAATTAGCCATGCAAAAATTATTAATAGGAATAATAAAAACCGTGCCTACTCTTGTAATTATCTCCCTGCCCCAGCGGTTTCTTACCTTGCCTATTTTATTAAAAATATTGCCAAGTAATTTTTTCTCCGAGATTAACACCCACTGATTATTTTATTCATCCGCTATGGACTGTTCACCTTTACGTGGGATGATGACCGAAAAAATAATGGATAAGGTAAGGGTAACGATAATAACTGTAAAAGAAACGGTTGGGCTAATTTCGTAAGAGACGATTTCCAGCAACATTTTGGCACCAATGAACAACAAGATAAGCGACAATCCTTTTTGAAGAAGATAAAACTTATCGATGATGCCTGCCAAAAGAAAAAACATTGCTCGAAGGCCCATTACCGCAAAAATATTAGAGGTATAAATAAGGAACTCATTTTGCGTGATCGCAAAGGCGGCTGGAATAGAATCGAAGGCAAAGATTAAATCTGTCGTCTCCACTAACACGACCACCAAAAAAATTGGTGTGAACATCCATTTCCCACTTTCCTTTAATAAAAAATTACCTCCTCCTTCATTCTCTGTTATCGGCAAATATTTCCTACATAACCTAAGAATGGGATTTTTTTCAGGATCGATTTTTTCATCACTGTCTTCAAAATAAATTTTTACACCTGAATAAACCAAGAACACACCAAAAATATACAGAATCCAATGCCACTCTCCAACAACTACCGCGCCTACAAAAATGAACACACCCCTAAAAACAACGGCTCCTAAAATTCCCCAAAACAAGATTTTATGGTAATACTCTTCTTTGATGTTAAAGTACCTTAGAATCAGCAGAATCACGAAAATATTATCAACAGAAAGGGCGTATTCGGTAAGGTAGGCGGAAAAAAATTCTATGGATGCATTATAACCTTCATCAAAATGATAAACCAAATAACCGAAAATAGAGCTTACAAAAACCCAAAAAATGGATTGGTAAAGAGCAGATTTGGTTGAAATCTTTTTTGGTGATTTGTTAAAAAACCCCAAGTCAATGACCAGAAACACGAAAATAATGGCTGCAAACACACCAAATAGAATCGTCTCAACCTGACTGTACCTGAACAAGGAAAAAAGGAGCATGCCCATGTATTTAGAGGGAGGTCAAAATCAATTTATATTCAGCGAATAAGGATGAGAATAACAGCAAAACTACAAATATTACTCATTAGCAGATCAAACCAACGTTGAATACTTATTTCCATTGAAATGAAACCGCAAAATGCAACATATTTGATTCGATTGCAAACATCGTAATCTACCATTTATGGTGGTTATTCCTTTATGGAAAGTATAATTTGCTTTTTTGGAATACGCAGTGCTAAGGCTTTGTCGAATTCCAACGAGCCATCTGGACGCTCCTTCATCAGTGGTTTAGTATAGAGAAGAGAGTCCTTTCCCATTCGTTGAAGATTATCACCAAGATTTTTGGTATCGGTACCCGCGGTGTAGGCTTCTATTACCAATCGCTCCACCTTTCTAAGCACAGAATCGTGAGGTTTCATGAATAATATTTGAATGTGGTAAGCTTTTTCCAATGAATCCAGGAATTCCCGTCTGCCAGAATGGTTGTTATCTTCTATAACTTTTGTTAAGGCCCTTGAGTAACTAAAGGCTGCCTCCATCAGTTCGGCATCTGAGATCTTTTTCAATGATCTCGCTTCCATGTTTTCTCTAATTTTTTTTCGCTGTTCACTTGAAAGCGAGCCGCCACATGACCAAAGCAAAAGGAGACTTAAAATGACAATCGTACGCATATGCCTGTAAAAATAGATTTTCTCGCTGAAACGTTCATCATTAACTTCTCTTTTTATAGTTCCATACGGCAAGACTGTTAAGAACAATTGCAAAGCCCAAAACCGTGATCAAATGACTTCGGATATCAACCAAGGTACTTCCTTTTAAAATTACCATTCTTGTTACCTCAATAAAGTAAGTAACTGGGTTTATTTTCGTAAAGGTTTTTACCCAATCCGGCATGCTGTCAATTGACGTGTAGAGCCCTCCCAGCATGATGAAAATCATCATCATAAAAAATGATAAAAGCATTGCTTGTTGTTGCGTGTTGGCAAACGTGGAAACCAATAAACCGAGACCCAACACGGCTAATAAATAGACACCAGCGAAAAAGTAAACCGTGGTGATGCTGCCCACAAAAATAATTCCATAAACATACCTCGAGATTAGTAAACCAATGGTTAGGACGATTAAACCCAAAACCCAAAAGGGAATTAACTTCCCAAGAATAAACTGATATTTTTTAATTGGCGTTACATTGATTTGCTCAATGGTGCCGATCTCTTTTTCTTTAACAATGTTCAGGGCAGATAGAAAAGCACCCACTAAGGTGACCAAAATAACCAATATGCCTGGCACCATAAATAACTGGTAGTTCATCAGTGGATTGTACCAATTAATTGGTGAAATGGAAATAATGGGTTGAGGGTTAAATCGGGGGAGTTGCATCCACTCAAGACGCACATCATTATTGAAGTCGATGATGATGCTTCGCAAATAGGCACCACCCAAATTTGCCTTCACTCCGTTAATCGCGTTCAACGCCATAAACAACTTGGCTTCATCTTCGCGCACCAAATCTTTTTCAAAGGAGCGCGGAACCTGCAACACAAGGTCAGCTTCGTCCTGCTCGATGTAACCCAAGGCTTCGTCATACGAATCAGCGTAATCGACCAAAGTAAAATAGCCCGAAGCTGTAATTTTGTTTATCAGCTTGTGCGAATAGGGCGAGTGATCATAATCCACCACGCAGATTTTAATATTTTTCACCTCATAATCAGCCGCCAAGGGCATAAGCAAAAGCTGAACGGTTGGCAGCATAAAAATGATACGCAAGATGGCAGGATCGCGAAAGATCTGGCGGAATTCCTTTTCCAATAGAATGCGAAGAATCCTCATTCTAGTCTTACTTTAAATTTTTTAATACTCACAGCCATGAGAAACAACATCATTCCCGAAAGGACTAAAGTTTCTTTCCATACAAATTGAAAACCGAGACCCTTGATCATCACATTTTTTACGATGTAATAAAACCACTTGGCGGGAACAACATTTGAGATGACTTGCAATGGAACGGGCATGTTTTCAATTGGGAACATAAATCCACTGAACATGATTGTGGGTAGGAACAAGCCCATCAAAGAAATAAGCATGGCGACTTGCTGTGAACCTGAAATTGTAGAGATAAATAAACCCAGCGCCAGAACGGTTAACGTAAAGAGCAAGCACTCGCTTATTAAAAAAAGTAAACTTCCATGAATCGGCACATCAAGAACAAAGACACTTAAAAGTAAAATGCTTGCGATGTTGACTGCCGATAAAATAAAATAGGGAACCATTTTGGCAATGATAACCCGCATCGGTACAATAGGTGAAACTAAAATGATTTCCATCGTTCCCATTTCCTTTTCTTTTACAATGGAAATCGAAGTCATCATAGCGCAAACCAACATTAACACCATGGCCATCACTCCAGGGACGAAATTGTAAGAACCCTTCATTTGCGGATTATAAAGCATTCGCATTTCCGTGTTGATTTTGAAAGGCAGTTCTTTGAATCCTTTCAGATCATTTTGAGAGTCGTAAATAATAGCGCTCGCATAGTTAACCAAGGTAGTGGCAACGTTTGGGTCAGTAGCATCTGCAATCAATTGAATGGAGGCCGCATTGGTATGCTCAAGTTGTTCGCTAAATTTTTGAGGAAAGACAACGGCCAATTTTATTGTTCCCTCCCGAAAGGCATCAACAAGTTGTGGCTGGGTAATATTTTTCTCAATGTCGAAATAGAGACTTGATTCAAGCCGATGGATAATTGCCTCAGAGGCCTCATCCTTCGATTCGTCAAGGATGGCAATGCGTGAATCTTTTACTTCATTAGTTAGGGCAAATCCAAAAATCAAAATCTGTACGATGGGCATTCCAAAAAGAATGAACATCGTCCGCTTATCACGCCAGAGGTGAAAAAATTCTTTCCGCACAAAAAATAAGAACTGTTTCACTAGTTGTCTCCTCGTTTTGCCTTTCTTGCCAATTTTAAAAACACATCGCCCATATTGGGAGAATCAAATTTTTCTTTCAATTCCAAGGGCGTACCTAGTGCATCAATTTTTCCGTCCACCATGATGGAAACCCTGGAGCAATATTCGGCCTCATCCATATAATGTGTGGTTACAAATACGGTTGTGCCCTTATCGGATGCTTCATAGATCATTGTCCAGAATTCGCGTCTGGTAATCGGGTCGACACCACCAGTCGGTTCATCGAGAAATACAATTTGTGGATCGTGGAGCAAGGACACGGAGAACGCTAGTTTTTGTTTCCACCCAAGTGGCAAGGACTTCACCATTTTGTTGGCCTCCTCCTCTAAGTTAAGATGGTGCAACATGGATTCCGTTTTTGCTTTTATCTGTTTGTTGGTAAGTCCATAGATGCCGCCATAAAACCGAATATTCTCACGAATGCTCAAGTCATCATACAGCGAAAATCTTTGACTCATATACCCAATGTTGCGTTTGATCTGCTCAGCGTCTTTGTAAAGATCAAAACCAGCAACCCGCGCCTCCCCAAGGGTAGGAAGCGACAATCCGCAAAGCATGCGCATCGCTGTGGTTTTCCCTGCTCCGTTGGCGCCCAAAAAGCCAAAAATTTCACCTCGACTGACATTAAACGAAATGTCATCTACGGCTTTGAACTTGCCGAAATGTTTAGAAAGATTCTCTACTTCAATGACATTCATTATAAAACAGCTATTTCATTAACTCCATAAACGAATCTTCGATGGTGGCTTGAATTTGATTCATTTTTAAATCCCTGTGCCCCAGGGCTGTCAATTCCTTTTCTAGTGAGGAGATATTAAGCACCTCCTTAAAAGTCACATGATGTTCCTGACCAAATGGAAAACACGATTCTACGTTATCCATTTTTTTCAAGTCTTGTAGTAGCCGAAACATTTTTGTTGATCGAATTGCCCAAAGTGGTTTTTTAAATTTTTTTATTATTCCCTCTGGAGAATCGATATCGAGCAATTTGCCTTCCTGCAGAAGCGCAACTCGGTTGCACAGGCTCGCTTCATCCATGTATGGTGTCGAAACCAAAATCGTGATCCCTTGTTTTTGAAGATTTTTTAGTAGCTCCCAAAATTCCTGGCGGGAAACGGCATCAACGCCCGTTGTCGGTTCATCCAAGAACAAAACCGTTGGCCGATGAATCAATGCGCAGCAAAGTGCCAGCTTTTGTTTCATACCACCCGAAAGTGCCCCGGCTCTTCTATATTTGAACGGCTCAATGTGTTCGTAAATGTCTTTGACCAAATCATAATTGGCGGAGATGGAGGTGTTAAAAAGAGTCGCAAAAAAAGAAAGGTTTTCTTCCACGGTGAGATCCTGGTAAAGCGAGAAACGACCCGGCATATACCCAATTCGTTTGCGGATTTCTTTAAAATCTTTTACTACATCAAAGCCGTCCACCTGAGCGGAACCTTCCTGGGCGAGCATTAACGTGGTTAATATTCTAAACAAGGTGGTCTTGCCTGCTCCGTCCGGACCAATCACACCAAATAATTCGCCTTGTTCCACATCAAAAGAGAGGCCTTGAAGAGCCGTTACCGTTGACTTTTCTACGTTGAAAATCTTTTTGATGCTGTTAGCGCTTACTGCTTTCATTTCATTGGTTGCTCAATGTATTTTATTTACCACTGTTTCAAGTCTCAATTGGTTTTTAACACCGGGCTGTTGAATTTCACTTCGCCATACATTCCTAATTTCAGGAATCCATCGTTTTTCACTTTTATCTTTATAGCATATACTAAGTTGGCACGCTCATCCTTCGTTTGGATTGTTTTGGGGGTAAATTCCGCTTTGTCTGAAACCCATGTAATAATCCCTTCATAAGGTTTGTATTTTCCATCCGCGGCATCTACGTTCACGTTCACTTTCTGATCTATTTTAATTTCTGCCAACTGGTTTTCAGAAACATAAGCCCGCAACGTAAGCGTTGATAAATCGGCTATTTTATATAATGCTTTTCCTGGGCTGACCACTTCATCTTTCAAAGTATATTGGGTAAGAACGGTTCCTTCAATTGGATTGACTACTTTGGATTTTTTGATCAAATCCTGCACTTGATCAAGTTGAGCCTGAAGGGGCAGCGTTTCACTTTTCAACGATGAATTTGCAATCGTCAGCGTGGAGTTGAGTGCTCCTATTTGTTTCTCCAAGACCAGCACCTGATTATTCGCGTCATCCAATTGCTTTTGAGTTGCCGCATCGGCCTTCAATAGATTTTCAACGCGGATTTTCTCTTTGTTGGCATTGGCCAATTGTTCTTGCAAAGCCGAAAGCTGCACAGTGGTATTGGCGCGCCTGGCAAGGACCGCCTGAATAGAATATTGAATCTGTTTCTTTTGCAACACCAATTGAATCGTGTCAACATATCCGACTAGCTGGTGGGCATGCAAGGCTTGCCCTTCTTGTATATCAAGTTGTAAAACTTTTCCACTGGCTTCCGCAGATACGATTACTTCGTCTGTTTCAAAATTTCCTGTCGCATCCGAATCGGATGAATTGGACGTGCACGCACCAGTAAGAGCAAGGAAGATGAGGAGTATTAGCTTATTATTCATAGAAGTATTTTTTGTTTCAACGGCTTTTTGGCTTTAGTTTCCTGATGTGGTTTTATATCCGTATTCATTCATCAACAATTGTATTTCGTGAAATATCAAATTCTCGTTGGCCTGATCTTCAGCATTTAACTCACGCAAATAATCATTCGCGGTAATCACCCCGTTGTCTAATTGCGCTTTGGCAGTTACTTTAATTCTCGCACGTAAGGCAATTATTTTTCGGTCGACTGCAATCAATTCCTGAAGTTTTGTGATCTCCGTAGATTGTTGTTTGAGCGACAGGTTCGTATTGAAAAGGAAAGTTTCTTTTTGCGAATTTATTGACTGCACATTGAGGTCGAGTAATTGCTTGTCGCGTTTTAGATTATAATAACCGCCAACATTCCAACTCACCCGCAACCCGCCCACATAGTAGGTAGTAAATTCGTTTAAGAGGAGATTAAGTCCGGGACGGCCATAACCAGCTTGTGCAAACAACCCGATCTTGGGCTGAACTTTGGTATTGTTTAGCTGATATTGTGTACCCAACAATTCAGATTGAAAATTGTACAGGGAAAGCTCTGGGCGTTTAATGGAAACTTCCGGTTCAAAATTGATTTCCTCCGGCTTTTGTAACACCATGTTCTCGTCAAGGTGCTGATTAATGAATAGCTCAAGCATTTGAAGAAATGCTTTTCGGTTGGCACGCGTTTCAATAATTCGTTGATCGGTTTTAAGCAACTCCGCCTCCAGAATATCAGCACTTGTTTTAAAGGCGATGCCGTTTACAATTGAAGTTTCTACTTTGGTGATGCTGGATTGCATATCCGCTTTCACCAATTCAATTTGGCGGGTTTGTCCGTCCATCATCAGTATGCCAAAAAAAATCTGGTTGATCCGATCGTTTATTTGATATAATTCAACTTCAAGCCTTTGATCCTCCACTTGAGCGGTTGTTTCCTGTATTTGGCTTTGTGATCGAATAACTTTTCCATCGTAAATATTTTGGTTTATGTCAGCATAGATTTTATACTGATCTTTTGAAAGCGGCTTGATGTCCAACCCAGGTATCGTAACGGGTATTTTAGTAACAGCAGATTGATAAGACGCCTGGCCATTGATGGAGACTTGTGGCAAATAACCGGAACGGATGTTTGTGATGTTATACTCCTTGCTCTTAGCGATCAATTCTTTTTGCTTTATCAGTGGGTAGTTTTTTCTGGCGAGGGCGTAGCATTCGGCAAGGGTTAGTGGATTTCCTTGAGAGAAACCGTGCATTGATGCCGTAGCAATCAAATACACCAATAACAAATTTCGATAAACGTTACACATAAACTTAGGGTCTTAGCGATTTATAAATAAAATCCGTAACCGCTTCCTTTCTTTTTTTCATTAGTTTGTTAAAGCCAGCGTCATCAAATTCCAACATCATCTTAATAATCGGTCGAGCTACAAACGGATAGATGGCCATGGACATAATATTCATGAACAGTTGAATGGGATCCACACTTCGAATCGTTCCCTTTTTAATTTCCTCGTTTACCTGCAAGGAAAATTTTTTCAACATATCCCCTGGATGAGCACCCACATTCTTCGCGTGCTGAACAATGCGTTCAGGGTTTTGCGTCAATTCCTGAAAAATAAAAATAGGGAGATAGGGATGAGCACTTAATGTATTGATTTCATGATCAACGATTCCGGTAATTTTATCTTCCAATGATTTTTCCGAGAAAATCTGCAAGGCAATACCGGAAAGAAACTCACTGATTCGCTGTGAAAAGATCAGGTCGAACATCTTGTCTTTGCTGCGGAAGTAATAATGCAAAAGTGCCCGGTTAATCTGCGCTTCTTTAGCGATGTCGTCCATGCGCGCTGCCGCAAATCCCTTTTCGGTAAAAACTTTTAGGGCAGCTTCCAGAATTGCCTTTTCGGTTTTATTATCCTTCTCTTTAGCCATATTATTTAACAATTAAGTTAAACTATGGTGCTAAATAATGCAAAAAGAAGAAACTGACAAAGCAAATGCTCAGAATATTTTTCTAATCCGTGAATAAAAACGACCCATAAAGACAAGGTTTTGGAATTTGTCTTTCCATCTTCAACCGACAGGAAAGGAAGGTCTGCGCATGAAAAAGTAACCTTTTCCGGCAAATGGAGTATGTTATTATTTGGACACCTGCAAATTATGATCAAAAACTACCTCATCTCCGTCTGGCGTTATTTTCTTAGAAACCGCTCCTTCACCACTATTAATATTCTCGGCCTCGTTATCGGCATGACCGCCTTCTTACTCATTGCGCAATTTGTATTTCACGAATTGAGCTATGATAAATTTTGGGGAAATGCCAATCGCATTTTCAGAGTGCAACTGGATCGCTATGATAAAGGAGAACTTTCTACACAATGGGCTGCTGGCTGCAACGGGATCGGTCCTGATTTAAAAGCGAACTTCCCCGAAGTAAAATATTATGTGCGCTTGCATGGCAGTGATGCCCTGTTGGCACATGGCGATATTTTCTTTAAAGAAGATGGCGTTTACTTTGCCAGTCAGGATTTCTTCAAGGTGTTTGGTTATCCCCTGATTGCCGGGGAAGACTCTACGGCATTAAAGGGGCTAAATAAAATAGTGCTCTCCCGTGCGATGGCCAAGAAATATTTTGGGTCGGAAGACCCGATGGGCAAAATGATGCGTAACAATGGCAAAGAAGAATACCTGGTGACGGGTGTTTTTGAAGACCTTGCCGAAAACTCACACATGAAGGTTGATGCTCTTCTCTCTTTTGCTACGTTTGCCAAACTAGCAGGTAAAAAAAATGAAACCGAGCTAAACCAATGGGAGTGGGATGGTTTTCTCACCTATCTTCTGCTAGGTGATCATGCGGATGCTAAAAAACTAGAAGCTAAATTGCCGGATTACGTGACCAAAAGGGAAGGTGAGTTCCTGAAAAGTTTCAATGCCGCAATGGTTTTTCATTTGATGGCGGTCAATGACATTCATCTTGATTCTGATTTTATCGGTGAATTCAAAGCCAACGGTAATCGCGAAGCTGTCTATTTTTTATCGGTGGTGGCGGTGTTGATTATTGTTATTGCCTGGATTAACTACATCAACCTTTCCACTGCCAAATCAGTAGAACGTGCCCGTGAAGTGGGTGTGCGAAAAGTGATGGGAAGTTTTCGCAGTCAACTGGTGCAACAATTTTTGGTGGAATCCTTTTTGTTAAACACCATTGCCGTAGCGGCTGCTATTGGTGCGGTGCTGTTGCTGTCACCATGGTTCAGTCATATTACCGACCGCAATCTGGGTTATACGTTGTTGCAACAAAAATTATTTTGGGGCTTTGCCGCGTTATTAATCGTAGGGGGCTCCTTGCTTTCTGGATTGTATCCCGCTTTCGTTCTCTCCGGGTTTAAACCGGTGGAGGTTTTGAAAGGCCGGTTTAAAAATTCCGGTAAGGGGGTTTTCTTTCGCAAAGGAATGGTGGTCGCTCAATTTATCGCGTCCATTACGTTGATAGTAGGAACATACACCGTGTATACTCAAATCAATTTTATGCGCACCCAGAAACTTGGCGTTAGCATTGATCAAACGGTAGTGATGCGATCGCCCAATATTGTTGACTCTACCTATTCTCAAAAATATGAAGTATTTAAGCAGCGCCTTGCGCAATATTCAGAAGTGAAAGCCGTATGCGCATCCACCTCCATTCCGGGTGGATCGCCCGATTGGAATGCGGGGGGTATCCGTAGATTAAGTCAACGCGAAGATGAGCAAAAGCAATACCGTGTGATTATGATGGATCACGATTTCATTCCGCAGTACGGACTGGAAGTTGTTGCCGGCCGACCATTTTCTGGTGACACTCCGAATGAGCGAAAAACAGTTTTGCTAAATGAATCTGCTGCCAAACTGATGGGCTTTGAGAAACCAGAGAATGCGTTGAATGACCAGATTTTCTTTTGGGGTGATACCTTTCGCATCGTGGGAGTGCTAAAAAATTACCGACAAGAAAGCTTGAAGAAAAATTTTGAGCCGTTGATTTTTCGTTACAATAAATCGCCCGGAGGCTTTTACTCGATTAAGTTCAATACCTCCAATGTAAAAGAATCCCTCGCGAAGTTTGAAGAGCAGTGGAAAGAACTTTTTCCTGGCAATCCATTTGATTATTTTTTTCTGGATGAGCATTACAATAAACAATACAAAGCCGACCAGCAGTTTGGCAACGTGTTTGGCCTCTTTTCTGGGCTGGCTATTTTTATTGCGTGTCTCGGGTTGTTTGGATTGTCCTCGCTCACGGCAATTCAACGCACCAAAGAGATAGGCGTGCGGAAAGTGTTGGGTGCTTCGGTGAGCAATATTCTTACACTGGTGAGCCGCGATTATATAATCTTAATGGGCGTAGCGATTTTGCTGGCCACACCGCTTACATGGTGGGTGATGAACAATTGGCTGAATGGCTTCGCCAACCGCATTACGATGGCGTGGTGGATTTTTGCAATGCCCAGTTTGATGGTGATGGTGATTGCCTTGCTCACGGTGAGTATCCACACCCTAAAAGCTGCAACGACTAATCCGGTGGATTCGTTGAGATATGAGTAGTTAGAAAGCGGCTAAGCGGCTTGTTTGACTTTTATTTTTTGCCAATAATAGAAGCAATTTTTTCTCTTGTAGAGTTTTCGCTTGGTTTTAGATCATATCCTTCAAATGCAATTTCCCCATCTTTGTTAATCAGAGCGTAATGAGGAATCCCTTCTAACCTGTAATTCTTCTTCAAAAGACTACTCTCCATTGGAGATAAAAAATACAACTGCCCCTGTAATTGGTATTTTTTTAAAGCATTGATATAGGCCGACTTTTCAGAATCAATACAGATAAAAACAAAGACAACGTCATTTGAAAATTCTTTTTGCAATTTAAGGCTGTAAGGAAATTCTTCTCGGCAGGGTCCGCACCATGTCGCCCAAATATCCAGGTAAATTATTTTACTGGCATTGTCTTTTATGATTTTTGCTATAGGATCTCCACCATAAGAGCTACTGGCTAATAGAGCATTGTGGTTCAACGTTAAGTTAGTCAGTTCAGCTTTGGCTTGTCGGTATTTTCGCTGAAGAGGCTCTCGCAAAAAGGGCTCATGAATGATGCTGTAGGCAGACAATCTAAATCGTTCAAAACCTTCGAGGTCGGATTGGTTAAGAAGATCATTTAAGAATTGTGTAAGTGCAATTTCTCTTAATAGTTTGTTTGGGGTTCTTTCCAGTAGCGTTTGAACAAGTATTGAATCATTAACGGGGAAAGTCTTTTTTTTAATCTCATTTCTTAATTTTTCCTGCGCATTCAATCGGATATAATGATAAAGATATTTATTAGTATATCCGGAAATGGCGGCCGCACTTATCAGCGATTTTTCGATCGATTCATTTTCTTCAAGAAAATCATAATACGAAGTTGGAACGTTCCATTCGTTTTGTTTTAATGCCAATGCTTTCCTGTGTGAGTCAGGGTAAAAAGTTAAATTGTTAAAATGGGCCTCCTTCAGAAAGAACCTTGCCCACGCTCTGACTTCTTGGCTTGGGGAAGAAGTGCGAATGAACTTATCATAAATGTTTTCACGGAAGCCATTTAGGCTGTCTTCAAAAATCTTGAATCGCTCTGGCTCATATTTTCTAACAGCTTTACCTTTAAGTTCCCAGCTAGTGTATAGGATACTGCTGAAATAATGACTCTGAAATTCTGCTGCTTGTTTATTTGTCTTAAAGCCATCTCCACTAAATTTAATGGTTTTAAGAATAGTTGATCTTTCCTTTGAATTTCCATCGAACTCAACATAGATACTATCTCCCGGATGAGCAAGAATCAAAAAATTGGTCTGATAAGTCAGCCAAGCATCTGTGGGTATATAAGTATTGAATCGAAACAGAAAATTTCCAACGCTATCAACTTCTGTCTCCAGGGACTCTTGTATAAATCCAATTCGATTTATTGCTAAACTTATTTTTTTGATGTCTCCGATTAGATTTAAAATGTGACCAGCAACGATCACGATTTTTTCTTGCCTATAATCTTGAGCCCTACCATTATACTGTAATAAACAACAAAGAAGTATCGCCAGAAAATTCTTCATACAAGTTAAAAGTAAAAAAACCCGGAATCTCTTCCCGGTTTTTGTCTTGATACTTATGTCTTAAGTCTTGCGTCTAAAAAGGATATTTCCCCCAACAGAGAACTTCTGATTTTTTAAACCTGATGATCTAAATCACCCCTTGTGCTTGCATGGCTTTGGCTACTTTAAGAAAACCAGCAATGTTGGCACCCACCATATAGTTGCCCGGTTTTCCATACTCTTTTGCAGCAGCCAGTGCGGTGTCATGAATGTTTTTCATGATTTCCACCAACTTCGCATCCACTTCTTCCCGTGTCCAGTTTTGTCCCATGTAATTTTGCGTCATCTCTAACCCTGAGGTGGCCACGCCACCCGCATTGGATGCTTTTCCGGGCGAGTACATCACCCCGTTGTCGATCAATAAATTGATCGCATCAGGACTTGTGGGCATATTGGCTCCTTCGCCCAGCAGTTTTATTTTATTCTTTATTAGGTTGGCTGCATCTTTGGCATTCACCTCATTTTGAGTCGCGCAAGGAAAAGCGCAATCAGCGGGAATGCTCCACAGCGGATTGAACGCATCATCTGCATGAACAGCAGTAAATTGGCATTTGTATTGGTCGGCATATTCTTTAATCCTTCCTCTGCGATTATCCTTAAGGTCTTTGAGGTAGGCCAATTTTTCTAAGGTAATCCCTTCCTTGTCATAAATAAATCCACTTGAATCGGAAGCGGTTAATACTTTTCCTCCGAGGTGAATTATTTTCTCAATCGCATATTGCGCCACATTACCCGATCCGGAAACCAAGCAGGTTTTACCTTTCAATGAATCATTTTTGGTTTGCATCATATTCTCAGCAAAATAGACCAACCCATAACCGGTGGCTTCGGTGCGGATCAAACTTCCTCCCCATCCTATACCTTTGCCAGTAAGCACACCGGAAAATTCATTTTTGATTTTTTTGTATGCACCAAACAAGTAACCGATCTCCCTACCACCAACGCCAATATCTCCAGCAGGTACGTCAGTGCGGTTATCAATATGGCGAGCCAGTTCACCCATGAAGGCTTGGCAGAACTTCATCACTTCATTATTGCTTTTTCCTTTGGGATCAAAATCACTTCCCCCTTTTCCTCCGCCCATGGGTATTCCGGTAAGTGCGTTTTTAAAAACTTGTTCAAAGGCAAGAAATTTCAAAACACTGGCCGTAACAGTAGGATGAAAACGCAACCCGCCTTTGTAGGGACCAATCGCGCTATTCATCTGCACACGATAACCACGATTTATTTGCACGTGTCCTTTATCATCCAACCAGGTGACTCGAAATGAAATGAGCCGCTCGGGTTCAGTCATACGCTCTATCAATTTCAAGTCTCGAAACTCCGCATGACGCTCAAGTACAGGCATAATGGAAAGCAGTACTTCGTCAACGGCCTGAATAAATTCCGGTTCGTTGGGATTGCGTTTTTTCACGAGAGAAAGAAGTTCGGATTGTGTCATGGGCTTATTGGATAGATGATTACCCATGCAAGTTAACAGAAACTTACAATTTCATTTTCTAAACAAATCACGATGTTGGGTGTCAAGTTAATGACGATTTATGCCATGTTTTATTTAGTGATTTAAGCCGACAAAATGGATGGAATCAAAACTTCGTATAAATTAACCAACAGGCACATTGCACAAAACAAGTAACGCGCTAAATACCTATCGGGATGTCATTATTCTTGCTTGGCCAACCCAATCATCTCTTATTATTCGGTGGGGGAAAAATTCAATCGCGGCACCAACGCGCTCGACCAAATCAGGAGAGAGCTCAGCCAATTGGCGGTAGGAGTAAATGCCAATCATATTCAATCGCTTTTCAATGAATGGCCCAACGCCTTTTATTTTTGTCAGATCATCTTTTTCTTCCGATTCAAGCGGCCTAACAAAGGGATGATCTGAAAGCGATGGCTTTTCCTTTTGGGAGATTGCGGTTTCTAATTCCTTTTTTAACCGATTTACCGTTTCTTCCTTTTCTTTGACCTCAAATTCCAATTGACGGCTTCGGTAACGCAACGTACTAACCTCGGAATTGACCTGTTCCATCTTCGATTGTGCAGCCAACGCTTCTTGCTGTGAAAGCGAAAGGGAAGATTCTGTTTCGGTTAATTGTTTATGTAAACTTTCATTTTCTATTTGTACCTCTGCAATTCTTTCCTGACTCGACCCTACATCGGCCCTGTGTTTTTCGCGCCATAATTCAACCTGGGATTTGAGCTCGTCATGATTTTCTACCAGAATTACTTTTTCCGCATAAACTTTATCCAACTTTTCTTCCTCGCGCTGGATGGTTTCGCCTCGCATACACCAGGCAATAGCGTAGCCCAACAGGCATGCGCCTAGCAACATCACCAAAATTTCTGCAATAGCAATTAGTGAATCATGTGGATTGAAGACCGAGGGATCGGTATTGACGGCCTTAATTCTCAAAAAATACCAAAGTGCAGAAAGTAAACACCAGATTCCAAACAAGGCAATAAACCAATAATGTTTTTTCATAGGAGTGGATAGCTCCACAATTTAAGCGGTTTTTCCCTTTTAGAAAAATTTCTCTATGAGAAATGCAACCGAACCTCGCACAAAAGCGTCTTATGCCTAAGTGAATTATGTATCAATGACACACTCTTCCGAATTATTGAAGGGCACCTTGCAAACCATCGTGCTAAAAGTGCTAAAAGATTATGGCAAAACGTATGGTTACGAAATCACTCAACGCGTGAAAGCACTTTCTGATGGAAGCATTGCGCTTACCGAAGGTGCGCTATACCCCACACTGCACAAATTGGAGGCGGAAGGGTTCTTAAAAACAGAGAAAATAATTGTTGGTAAAAGGGTACGCAAATATTATATGCTCACGCTCCTTGGAAAATCCGAAGCAAAAGACCGCGTAAGTGAGTTTATTGACTTCATGCGAACGATGGGTGCGGTGTTACAGGTGGAAATCAATAGGCAGTAGGCAGTCAACAGTAGGCAAAGTGAAATTGACAAACGACCACATCAATTACATCATCAAAGACCTGAACAACCGAGGCATTGTTGCGGAAGGGATTCAGGAAGAATTGATAGATCATGTTTGTTCTGCTGTGGAAAATGAAATTAGTAACGGAAAAAATTTTGTCGAGGCGTATCAGGAAATATTAAAATCATTTGGACACACTAGCGGCCTTCGTGAAGCACAGAAACAAACACTATTATTTGAAAACCAAAAGACCAAGATCATGTTAAAAAATTATCTCACCATTGCTTGGCGCAACCTGCGGAAGCAAGGCATCTATTCCTTCATCAACATTGTTGGGCTGGCCACTGGGGTGGCCGCCTGTATGGTCATCGTTTTGTTTATCATTGATGAACTGAGTTACGATAAATTTAACACGAAGGCGAACCGCATTTACCGAGTCAACAACGAAATCAAATTTGGTGGTAACCACATGACGATGGCTTATAGTCCGGCTCCTTTCGCCCATTCACTGCAACAAGACTATCCTGAAATTGAAGCAACAGTTCGCTTTCGTACGCTTGGCTCCTATTTAGTCAAAACATCAGCCGGAAAAGAAAGCATTAAAGAACGAAAAGTGACCTGGACTGACAGCACCTTTTTCAAAATTTTCTCAGTAAAAGTTTTAGAGGGCAATCCAAACACAGCCTTGAAAGCCCCAGCGAGTATTGCCATCAGCAAATCAATGGCTGAAAAGTATTTTCCAGCAAAGAGTGCGCTGGGAGAAACATTGATTCTCGATAATAAATATAACGGAAAGGTGACCGCTGTTTTCGAAGATATCCCTGCTACTTCTCATTTTCATTTTGACATTCTGATCGCGATGGTTGGCGATTGGCCTGTGGCAAAAGAAGCTCAATCAACAGTTTATTTGAGCAATAATTTCCAAACCTATCTCTTGCTGAAAGAAGGAGTCGATCCAAAAGGTTTAGAAGCCAAACTTCCTGGGTTTTTAAAAAAATATGTGGGGCCTCAAGTTGCTCAAATTCTGGGGGGTGAGTTTACTATGGAAAAGTTCAAAGCTAGTGGAAACAAATATGAAACCACACTTACGCCCCTTCTGGATATTCATTTACATTCTGATTTGCAGGGTGAATTTGAACCCAACGGAAGCATCACCTATGTCTATTTGTTCAGCACCATTGCAATTTTTATCCTGGCTATCGCTTGTATAAATTTTATGAACCTTTCTACCGCGCGCTCCAGCAATCGGGCAAAAGAAGTTGGGGTACGCAAAGTGATGGGTTCGTTGCGTTCTCATTTAGTTCGTCAATTTCTTATGGAATCTACATTGGTAACTATTTTTTCATTCTTATTAGCCATTGGGTTATGCTTTTTATTTTTGCCCGTCTTCAATAACTTGTCACTAAAGCAGCTGCAACTTCCCGTAGAAAGTCCAAATTTCTATTTGATCCTTTTTATTTCTTCACTACTGATTGGATTGATGGCAGGATTGTATCCATCCTTTTTTCTTTCTGCCTTTAAGCCGGTGGATGTATTGAAGGGTCAAGTATCTCGTGGCATGAAAAGCGGAACGATTCGCAGTACGCTTGTGGTTTTTCAATTTGTGATTTCCATCGCACTCATTGTCGGAGCCATCACGGTGAACCGTCAGTTGAATTACATTCAAAACAAAAAACTCGGCTTTGCAAAGGATCAGGTTATTGTGGTTCACGATGGCTACGCACTGCGCCCGAATGTTCAATCGTTCAAAAATGAAATATCAAAAATCAGTTCCATCGAAAGTGTAACGGTTTCCGGCTTCCTTCCGGTAGAAGGGGCAGACTCCTGGAGAAATGACAATACTTTTTGGAAGCAAGGCAATCAACCTACCACGGAAAATCTAGTGAGCTTACAAAATTGGACTGCAGATTTCGACTACATCAAAACTTTGGGCATGAAAATAAAATTGGGCCGCGATTTTTCAATCCAGTTCCCTTCAGACTCTTCTGCGGTGGTACTCAATGAAAAAGGGATTCAGCAATTTGAGTTAGGCAATGATCCCATTGGCAAAAAAATAAGCACATTTGATGGGCAGCTTCCTGACGGCTCGCCAGACCCAAGTAAAGTCAAATACTGGACAGTAATTGGTGTCGTGGAAGATTTTCATTTTTCTTCCATGAAAGAAGGTATTCATCCTTTAGGAGTTTTTCCCGGTAAAAGTGATGGAAGTGTAATTTTACGTTTCAATGCAGGCAGCACAGAACAAGTGATAGAATCTATTGAAAAAATCTGGAAACAATTGGCGCCTAGTCAACCATTCCAATATTCCTTTCTCGATGAAGACTTTGGAAGGATGTATGCTGCCGAACAACGCCTGTCTAAAATATTTTTTGTTTTCGCTGGTCTCGCGATCATCATCGCTTGTCTGGGGTTGTTCGCGCTCACCGCATTCACTGCCGAACAACGAACCAAAGAAATCGGAATACGAAAAGTGTTGGGTGCAAGTGTGAGCAGCATTGTGGTTTTGCTCTCAAAGGAATTTGGTAAATTATTAATCATTGCCTTTGTGATTGCCGCTCCGCTCGCCTGGTTTGGCGTAGATTGGTGGCTGAAAAGTTATACCTACAAAACAGAGATCGGGGTAATGGTTTATCTTTTCGCTGGAGTAATCACCTTTGTTATTGCTTGGCTCACGATGGGGTATCAGTCCATACGAGCGGCAAGTTCTGATCCAGTGAAGTCGTTGAGATCCGAATAATTTTTTCTTAGCTTTATCCTCAAATGAGGTATGGCAACATGAAGATTTCTGTTACCGCTACGTTTTTCTTCTTGGCGATTCGTTTTTGTGCCTCCGCACAAACGGGTTTTTTTTTGATTGCTGAAACCAAGGGAAATTGTTCGCACTTAGTGAAATCGGTGGATTACCAAAACCAAAACGAATATTGCATCACAGACGAACCAATTATCAAATCGGCTGAGTTTAGTGTGGTCGGTCAATTGCAATATGATCTTCTTAAAACAACACAGTTTTTCAACATTCGTTTTACCAAAAGTGGCTATGAAACATTAAAACTGATTTGCGATCACATGCCGGAGAAACAACTCTTGTTTGTAGTAACCAACAAAGCGGCCGGTATTTTCGATAGCAAAAAGTTAAAACCAAGCCAACTTATGCCCATCAGTGGCGTTGCCGACTCCAAAGAAATCAAATGGGTTTTTGAAAACGTCAAAAATGCCAAGTGATAAAGAATGACCATCACCGATTTAGAAAATTTGGCTAGCGTCTCCGTTCAGGACTATATTCGTGAGCACGAAACCGCTGATGTGCAAAAGTTAGTTTTGATCAACAAAGAAATTTGCGGAGTGCCGTTTGGTTTGGTTGCCGATCAAATTTTAGTCCGAAAAAAAATTGCCTATAAAGTTCCAAGTTTTTATTCCTCTAAAGGTGTCGTATATCCACCCTCCGTTAATTTAGAACAAAGCTCTTCTGAAGCTACAGCTCGGTTTAAAGTACAACTCCTTTCAAAAGAATTGGGCAAAAATAAATTCCAGTCCATATCAGATTTAACTGGTGGGTTTGGAGTGGATAGTTTTTTCTTTAGCAAAGCCTCCGATTATTTGGATTTTGTAGAGCCTCATCAATCGTTATTAAATATTGTTAGTCACAATTTTAAAACGCTCGGAGTTCAAAATGTTCAATTCCATAACATGACCGCTGAGAATTTTTTAAATTCTGCTAGTAAAAAATTTGATTTTGTTTTTGTTGATCCCTCGCGAAGAGATTTGCAATCGAAGAAAGTATTTCGGTTGGTCGATTGCCAACCAGACGTACAAAACGTATTGCCCAAATTATTCAACCGAACAGAATTCGTTTTGATCAAAGTTTCTCCTCTTCTCGATATCCATCAAGGGCTTCGCGAATTGATCCACGTAAAAAAAGTATTCGTGGTATCGGTTGGCAACGAATGCAAAGAGCTGCTTTTCCTTTTGCAAAAAGGCTTTACGGGTGAAACCTTAATTGAAACCTATAACTTAAATCAACTTGGTGAAGCTAATCGCATTTTCACATTCATGTTTAGCGAAGAGCAAAATTCCGTTGCCCATTTAGGTGAACCGGAACTCTATCTTTACGAACCGAACGCTTCTATATTAAAATCAGGAGCTTTTAAATTTGTTGGAGAAAAATATGGTGTGAAGAAACTCCACCCCAATACTCACT
>DAHVFH010000080.1 GCA_027317105.1 Cytophagales bacterium | reverse complement strand
GATCAACTCTGCATTGACCGGGTCAAAACCTGAAAAGGGTTCATCCAAAATGATTAGTTTAGGTTCATGCAAAACAGTGCTGATGAACTGCACTTTTTGAGCCATGCCTTTGCTAAGGTCTTCCACTTTTTTGTGCCACCAATCTTTGATCTCAAATTTCTCCAACCAGATTTTGATTCGAGCCAATGCGTCATTTCGACTTAGGCCTTTTAGCTGGGCAAAATAAAGCAATTGATCCCCCACTTTCATCTTCTTATACAAGCCGCGTTCTTCCGCAAGGTAGCCGATGATCTCAACATGACTAGGTTTTAGTTTTTCACCGAAGATGAAAACCTCTCCCGAGTCTGCGTTGATAATCTGATTTATGATCCGAATGAGCGTTGTCTTTCCTGCTCCATTCGGCCCCAGCAACCCAAAAATAGTCTGCTCAGGGATGGTAATACTTACCTTGTCCAAAGCCGTATGTTCACCATATTGCTTAGTCACATTTTTTACCACTAATGCTTCCACGAGATTTGTTTGTATAACAACAAAAATAAGGATTGCGTTGAAACATCAACACGATATCCAAAGTAAATTCTTGCTAGCAGAGATTGGAATCAATCCCTATCCTTAAAAATGATTTTGCCCATGGAAACGTCCAGATCGAATGTTAAGGCATCTTTAGTGCTCTTATTATAGGCTTCGTTTGTGAAAGTATTGTCGCTAATCTTTTTCAAGCTTTGGGAAAGTCTAACGCTACACAGCCACGAATCGGCAATCCGAACGATGACTGGAATTTCCTTTCCAGGTAAGTGGATAATTAAATTCCCTGCACCGACACTTCCTTTAATCTGGTGGGCCATTCCAATCGTTTGAGAATCGCTGAAATCGAGTAACATATTTCCAAAGCCCACATCGGCAAGAACAAATTTAGAGCGAGTAAGATTCAACTGTCGGGCGATGAGGGAACCCATGTCCACTTTAATATAAAAAGTATCCATGTCCACCTTATTCTGTGTATCCGAGCTGTATGAAACATTGACATCCGCACTGCCTGTATTTATTTTCAGTTTACTGATGGCTAATCCGGCCAGATCTACATTGGCGTTGCCTAATCCATAATCAAGATCAAGGATATAGGGTGTGTCTTCAGCCAAATAAACTTTCCAAAACTTGCCAGCCGGAATTTCTTCAGAGCCAAAAACATGATGCGATATTTTGCGGCCTACTCCTCGTTGGCTTTCCCGATCAAGAGAAATCTTTACCCTACAGGTTTCGCCTATTATTTCGTTGCTGAAAGAGTGGGCGTAGTCTTCAAGATCTTGGTTACTATAAACATTTAGCAATTCATCACCCTGACTTGGGCGAATAAAACAATTTCCTGTTTTGGCTTTTAGGCTAAACTCAACTTTTTTGCATTGGCCGTTTTTCTCTACGGTGAATTGCTTTTTAGCCTGGGCAAAGCCTACTGCTCCTGCCAACCCACTTAAGATAATCAATAAAATAATCCTAAACATGTAGCAATCTTACGTTAGGCAATAGATTTAAGTTGTAACAATGTAAGGAAGTTTAATTCTTTGTTAGAAAAAAGGCCGCATTTGACAGTTATACGAGAAAAACCAGGGAAGGTTTAGGAGAAGCGAAGCGAATACCCGATTCTTTTGCACCTAAACCTTTCGATTGCTAAACGCCCAGTTCCTGCAATGCCTTCACCAGCACATCCAAATCCTGAGTGGATGTAAATACATTCGGGGTGATTCGGCATCCAAATACATTTGCACCATCAATCGCTACTGTATAGATTTTGTACCGCGTTAGCAGAACATCAGCCAGCTCTTGTGGTTTCATTCCCTTGATACCTACGTTGGCAATGGCACACGATCTGGAAGGATCCTTCGGTGTATTAACTACTACATTTGGCAGTTCGCGAACTTTCCCGGTCCAATAGTTTTGCAAATATCGCAGACGTGCCTCCTTTCTTTCCAATCCAATCATCATGTAAACATCAATGGCATCGGCAATCGATAAATCCGTGTGAACAGGGTGCGTACCAATGTGGTTCAAACGCGAAATATCATTTAGTGATCGTTCCCTGTCGGCTAACAAAGGCCAAATTTTATCTATATTTTCTTTTTTCACATACAAAAAGCCAGCGCCTAACGGAACGCTCAACCACTTGTGTAGACTTGTTCCATAATAATCACATTGCAAGTCAGGAATAGAAAAAACAAGGTGGGCAAAGGCATGAGCGCCATCGACCATCACTTGCACCCCTTTGCTGTGAGCCATATCACAAATCTTTCGAACCGGAAGAATCTGGCCGGTGATGTTTACCATGTGGCAGACCATCAACAATTTCGTTTTCGGGGTGATTGCCTTAGCATAAAGTTCTACAATTTCCTCATCGGAATTGGGGTGATTGGGGAGGGACACTATTTTATTGACAACCCCATACCGACTGGCAACCAGCTTGAACATATCCAGCATGGACCCGTAATCCTGTTCGGCCATAATCGCTTCGTCTCCCTTACTCCAATGAAGTCCCCCAATGACCATATCGAGTGATTCTGTTGTGTTCCTCGTGATAACCAGTTCTTCTGGAGAGCAACCCGCAAGGGCGCTCAACTTTTTTACCATCGCCTTCTTGTTCTCGAACTGCACAGTCCGCATATAATAAGCGCCAAGACGATTAACTTCGCGGACATGGCCAATGAATTTCTCAAGCGTTTCTGTTGGCTGAATGCAATAATATCCGTTTTCGAGGTTGATGAAATCCGAGTTGAGTTGATACCCGCCCTTCACGGTTCTCCAAAATTCTTCATCTGTGGCTATCGCAGCAGGGGAAAGATGACTCACCTGGCCAAATAATTTTTGCAAATCAGCCAAGGACAAAATACTTCCCATGGCCACCGCAGAAAGATTTTTCAGGAATGCTCGTTTTTTCATGGTATGCGGATGGATGATTCTTACGCTATTCAAATTAACTCTAAAACAGACTCTAAACCAATGCCTCGTGAGGCCTTTATTAAAATGGTGGCGTTGTGCAGAGGATTCTTTTTTAAGTCTTCCGACAAGACCTGCTTCGTTTCAAAATGTTTAGCATAAGGAATTTCTTTTAAGGCCGATCCAAACAATGCGCCAACTAGGTAAACCTGCACAAAACCCTTCTCCTTTATTAACCTCCCAATTGCCTGATGTTCGTGTGGTGCCTCCCCTTCCAATTCGTACATGTCACCAAGGATCAGTACTTTATTATCTCCTTTCATGGACGCCAAATTTTCGATCGCAGCGGCCATCGAACTTGGGTTGGCATTGTAGGCATCGAGGATGATGGTGTTGGAACCCTTTTTCACAATTTGCGAACGCATGTTTTCAGGTTGATATTCTGCCACCGCTTCGTTGGCAGATTCTGATTCAACCCCAAAATATTTCCCGATACATAACGCAACCGCAATATTCTCAAAGTTATAAGCCCCTATTAGTTTTGTTAGCACCTCCTCACCATCCTCGGTTATGAATCTGATCGTTGGATCGGCACTCTTAAATTCAGCATAGTAGTAGTCACCCTTTGAGGGATAAAAGAGGGGTGATTCGAATTTTTTGGCAGCATTGACCAAGATCGAATTTTGTGAATTGATGAATACTTGTCCTTGATGCGCTATTAAATATTCATACAATTCTGATTTGCCTTTGATGATATTTTCAAATCCACCGAACGTGCCAACATGCGCCTTGCCAATATTAGTAATAAACCCATGCGTGGGATTTGCAATACTGGAAAGCATGGCGATCTCGCCTACGTGGTTTGCCCCCATTTCGATTATGGCCATTTCATGAAATGGCCTGATTGAAAGAATCGAAAGTGGCACACCAATGTGGTTGTTCAAATTCCCCTTCGTGGCAAACACGTCAAATTTTCTTGAGAGGACGGCTTGCAATAATTCTTTGGTGGTTGTCTTGCCATTCGATCCGGTCAGCCCAATCACTGGAATTTTCAGTTGGCTTCGATGGTAAGTTGCTAACTGCTGCAAACTTTGCAATCCATCCGATACAAGAATATAATTGTCGCCTTTTACATACTGAGCATCATCCACAACCGCAAAGGACGCGCCTTTCTTTATGGCATCTGCGGCAAAAGCATTGGCATTAAACTTTGGCCCTTTTAGCGCAAAGAATATTGACCCTGAAATTATTTGTCGTGTGTCGGTGCTAACCAAACCAGACCTGAGATACTTATCGTAGAGTTGTTGCATATCCATCGTAAAGCAAAGTTAGTCGGAGTTTGCTAACCATAATTTGCAATGCAGGACTAACTCAGGAAAAAACAAATCAAATTCTTCCTTAAAATGGTCGTACCAATTCTCAAGGTCAACAGATGATTCCTCCATTTTTGACTCAAACCGAGTTCGCTTCGCCATACCGCTCAATGCCCGGTGGATACCTTCTACCGTTGCATAATTCACCAACCAATTCCCGTTGATCATATAAGGTAACATATAATTTACTCCTTCAGGAACAATGGATTCGTGTTGTTGAATAATTGAATAACAATCAGTGGCAAAATCAGGTAACTGTTGAGACGAATAGTTATTCCAATTTCTTGCAAGAAAATGGTCATAAAAAACATCCACAATAACGCCTGAATAATGTCTGTATTTAGGCCTAAGTCTGTCTTTACTTTGTTTTACGATTTTATGAGTGTCGGTGTACCAGTCGATTTCGCGGTGAAGGGAAATCCCTTTGGCAATGTCAGCCTCAAATCGCTCGCCAGGATTTCTTCCCTTTACAAAATCGCCAATAAAATTTCCTGTTTTAATTTTAGGGTTGTCACCCGATAAATAAAGATGCGCCAGAAAATTCATTTTTCATTCGTAAGGTAAAGTATTAGCATAAGATTTAAAATTAAACTTCATAAAATTGAGAGTGCCAATTGGTGCCAATTGTGTAAATACTATTGGTGTTATTCCGATTTTAGGTTAACATTGATTTCTAATGAAAAACTAGCGATGAAAAAATCAATTATTTTCAGTTTGGTGTTGATCGCTTCCATTCCATCGATCGCGCAGCCTCAAAAATCAGCCATGCCTGTCCCGTATGGAGAACCAATTCGTTTGGAACAAGCAGAAAAAGTGATGGCTGGTGCCATTCAAGAGTCCATTAAAAATAATTGGACGATGGCGATTGCCATTGTGGACACAGGTGGCAACCTCGTTCTTTTCGAGAAAATGGATAACACGCAAATCGGTTCCATAGAGGTGGCCATATCGAAAGCAACGACCGCTAACAATTTTAAGAGACCGAGCAAAGTTTTTGAAGATGGTGTGGCCGGTGGCGGCACTGGCCTTCGTATTTTGTCCCTTCCCAATGTAACGGCATTGGAAGGCGGTGAACCCATCATTGTAAACGGCAAAATCATTGGTGCCATTGGCGTGTCGGGGGCGCAATCTACTCAGGACGATCAGGTCGCTAAGGCGGGACTCAGTGCACTTAATCATTAACGCAAAATGAAAACACAACACTTTATCTTAAAAAATATGAAAACAAAATTGACTCTTCTTTCCTTTCTGATGGCTTTTGCCTTTTTCTGTCAGGCACAGCGCACGTTGATTCATTGCGGCTCACTAATCGATGGGAAAAATAAAGACCAACTTTCTCAAGTGACTGTGGTGGTTGAGGCCAATAAGATTACTTCTGTGGATAAGGGCTTCACTAAACCTGGCAAAGGCGACAAGGTGATTGACCTGAGCAAGAAAACAGTGATGCCTGGACTGATCGATATGCATGTGCATCTTGAAGGGGAGACCAGCAAAGATGGATTAATAAAACGCTTTACTCAGAACGAAGCCGACATCGCTTTTCAGTCTACTGTTTATGCGAAAAAGACGCTCATGGCAGGATTCACCACGGTGCGCGATTGTGGAGGAACAGGGGTAAATATTTCGCTTCGCAACGCGATTAACCAAGGTATTGTGGTTGGCCCGCGCGTTCTTACGGCAGGAAAGGCCATCGCCTCAACGGGCGGTCATGGGGATCCAACCAACGGATACCGCAAAGATTTAATGGGCGATCCAGGCCCAAAAGAAGGCGTAATCAATGGTCCTGAAGATGCCCGAAAAGCAGTACGTCAACGCTATAAAGACGGAGCCGATTTTATAAAAATTACGGCTACAGGAGGCGTACTCAGCGTTGCCAAAGACGGCAGCGGCCCTCAGTTTACCCAAGAAGAAGTAAATGCCATCGTGGAAACAGCCAAAGATTATGGGATGATTACGGCCGCCCATGCCCACGGTGCGGAAGGGATGAAGCGTGCCGTACTTGCTGGCATCACGACTATTGAGCACGGAACGCTTATGACCGAAGAGGTGATGGATCTTATGAAAGAAAAAGGAACGTACCATGTACCAACCATCATTGCCGGAAGATCGGCTGCCGAATATGCCAAAATACCGGGGTATTACCATCCGCTGGTGGTGCCAAAAGCAATAGCCATAGGCTCTAAGATTCAAGAGAATTTTAGCAAAGCGTACAAGCGGGGCGTGAAGATTGCCTTTGGTACTGATGCCGGTGTGTTTCCTCATGGAGACAACGCGAAAGAATTTGGCTACATGGTGGAAGGTGGCATGCCTGCTATTGAGGCGTTGCTTTGTGCCATGCAAGTGAATTCAACTATTTTAGGAATGGGAGATAAAGTGGGTTCCATCGAAAAAGGAAAACTGGCGGATATCGTTGCCGTGGATGAAGACCCAACTAAAAATATTGTCACGATGACCAAAGTAACTTTTGTGATGAAGGATGGCGTGGTGTATAAGAATGAGTAAATCAGATATTAACCGACTTTCATATCCGCCCGGCCACCTGCCTTCCGAAATTGGTTTGGCGTCATATTATTTATTTTTTTAAAAGAAGTATAAAATGCTGAAAGTGTGCTAAACCCACTTTCGTAAGCAATTGCTTCAACCGTCAGTGTTTGATTAATTGATGAAAGGAGCAGTTGCTCAGCCTTGATGATCCTAAATTCCATAAGAAATTCGGAAAAACTTTTTTTGAAATGACTATTTATCGTCTTCGAAACTAAATAGGGTTGTGTATGAAGCTGCTTTGCGAGTTTCGTAATACTGAGACTGGCATCAACAAAAATTTCATCTTTTTGAAAAAGTCTTAAAATTCGATTGCTCAGTTCACCAAGTTCATACGAATTTTTGATTTTTTTTCTATTGACTGGAAGAAAAAGTTTATGTTGCCTTACTGCCCACAATGAAAGTAAATACAAAACCAGGGCCGATGCTACAACAATAATCGTGTAAATAAATCTATTGTAAACAAAAAGCTGAAGCACAAAAGTGATGAAGATCACTGAAATACCCCCTATTATTCCTAAACTCCATTTCCATTTTACATCGTCCGTGCGGTATTCCGTTGCATTTTTATACAAGGAATAGGAAATCCAAAAAATATAAACGAATAAATAAAAGGTAAAAATGTAATAAGCCAGGTTCAACACGCGCCAATTGGCCGAGAGGCAAACGGCAACACTAAAAACCAACGCAACAAGATGAATGCTTTTTTTGCGATCCAGTTCAAATGCTGTGAACAAGCTTTCAATGTAAAAAAGAAGTAAAGGGCCAAGGGCTGTCATTGCAATAAGACCAATGGAACTAGCGAGATAAGACCATTCTGGAAAGAGTATCGTCAATATTGATTTGCCCACTCTTACAATGAGCACCACCAGAATCAAACTCAAAAGACGATTCACTTTGGTATTAAATCCAATTAGAAGTGTAGCGGCTAGGAACGTTCCGTGTCCAATAGCAAAAGCAAATACAATCGACAGCAGCCAGATCTGACTCATCATTTCCTCTTTTTAAATTCCAAGAAATAGAAATTTGGGGAAAAAGTAATTCTGATTTACGAATCAGGATATAATTTTTCTTCGTTCAACTGTACTATTGGGTCAAAAATTGATTTTAAATACCGAAAATTATCAAACCCTCTAAATATGAAACGAGTAACATTTTTAAAAAAATCCTTTATGGTCAGTACATTTTGGATTATGAATCCGTGGAAATCGATTTCCCAAGACAAGGAGAAACCAGCTCCGATTAAATTAGAAATCGTAAAAGAATTTGTTACGGTATCTCATGGAAATTATCCTCGAGTGAAGGAAATGCTTGAGAATGAACCACTCTTGCTTCATGTTTCAAATGACTGGGGCGGTGGTGACTTCGAATCAGGCATTGAAGCCGCAGGCCATGTTGGCAATAAAGAAATAGCCAACTATCTCCTTGCCAAAGGATCTCGCTATAATATCTACATGGCCTGCATGCTCGGGCACATCGATACGGTGAAAAATGTGCTCACATTCAATCCAGGACTTCTCAACGCCAAAGGGCCTCATGGATTCACCATGCTTCATCACTCAATCAAAGGAGGCGAATCTGCTAAACAAGTTGAAGATTACCTGCGATCACAGGGTGCAAGGGAAACAAAGATTGATTTTTATTCGAAAGCGTAGTAGTTTAAACCATTAAATTCGTATCAAAAAAATGGAAGCTCTAATTTATTCATTGCTGAAAGAGAAAAAGACTGATGAATTGATTACCGAAATAAATCGGAACAGAGAACTTCTTTATTTTTCGGATAGTGAGGGTGTCTCTCTTTTAATGCTAAGCTTTTATTTTCGAAATAATGTCTTGAGCGATTTTATTTTATCGCAGCGCAATCCCAAAGATATTTACGAAGCGTCAGCAGCGGGAACGACAGGAATTTTGATTACCTTTTTAAAAAATAATCCCGAATTATTGAACTCTCACTCGCCAGATGGCTTTACACCATTAGGACTTGCTAGCTATTTTGGAAGAATGGAGATTGTCAGGATACTTTTAGAAAATGGAGCAGATCCAAATATTGCGGCATCCAATTCATTTCGGGTTGCTCCTTTACATTCTTCGGTAGCAGCTAATCATTACGAAATCACCAAGTCATTGCTTGATTATGGCGCTAACCCTAACGCAAAACAACAAAATGATTTCACCCCTCTTCACAGTGCCGCTCATCTGGCCAATGCGAATCTTGTCCAATTACTTTTGCAACACGGAGCTGAGAAAGATGCAAGAACGGATAATAAAAAAACTCCGTTAGACATAGCGAAAGAAGCTAACGCGCAAGAAGTAATAAGTTTATTGCAATGATGATCATCGAACCAAACCATCTACCCTACCCTACTATCAAACCGGTTCACTTGAACCACACCCTCCACTTTTTCTAATTTGCCAATAAGCACTTCCAGGTGGCGGGTGTCGTTTACATAAAGCATGATCTCACCATTGAAGATGCCGTGATCGGTTTTGAAGGCGAGTGAGCTCATGTTCACTTTAAGCTCCTCGGAGATTACTTTGCTCACATCGTTGATCAAGCCCACCCGGTCGGTGCCAATCACTTTCAGTCCGGTGAGAAAAGCGACCTCGTGTTGGCTGGTCCACTTGGCCTTGATCACCCGGTTTCCGTGGTTAGCCATCAGCTCGGGGGCGTTAGGGCAATTCGTGCGGTGTATTTTTATCCCTTCGCTCACCGTAACAAAACCAAAAACTTCATCACCGGGGATGGGCGTGCAACATTTAGCCAATTTATAGTCCACCAAATCCATGTCCTCACCAATAAGCAAAGTATCTTCTGTCTTCCCTTTCGATTTTACCTCCTGTTCGATGGCCTTAACATCCTGCATCCGTTCTGTGGGCTGCTTTTTAACGGGCGGTTTATAATTCTGAAATTTCTTTAGGTCGCTCGAAGTAATTATTTCTTTACCAATTTTATAAAGTAGTTCTAACTGAGAGCTTACCTTAAAATAATCCCGCAAATGCTCATACACCTGGCTATTCAGGTCAATCTTCATCTGCCGCAGTTTACGGACCAGCATTTCCTTGCCCTCATCAGCAATCTTGCGCCTGTCTTCCTTCAGCAGGTCTTTGATTTTACTTTTCGCTTTCGGGCTGGTCACAAATCGAAGCCAGTCTTCATTTGGCTTTTGTTTTGAAGAGGTTAAAATCTCTATCTGATCTCCATTTTTTAAAATATAATTAATGGGCACTAATTTTTGATTCACCTTCGCTCCAATGCACTTAGCACCAATGTCGGTGTGAATTTCGAAAGCAAAGTCAAGCGAGGTGGCACCTTTCGGGATGGTTTTCAATTCGCCTTTTGGTGTAAACACAAATACCTCTTCATTGAACAGGTTGCCTCGAAAATCATCGACAAATTCTAAGGCGGATAGATCCTGTTTTTCCAGGGTCTCGCGAACGCGTACCAGCCATTTCTCCAGGTTTGATTCATATTTTACCGAATTGTCTTTGTATTTCCAATGAGCGGCATATCCCTTTTCTGCGATTTCATCCATGCGCTTGGTGCGGATCTGGACCTCCACCCATTGCCCATTTTTTGCCATCACCGTGGTATGCAGCGATTCATAACCATTGCCTTTCGGTGTGCTGATCCAATCGCGAAGGCGATCAGGATTGGGCGTATAATAATCCGTGACAATAGAATAAACTTGCCAGCAATAATTTTTTTCTTGATCAATGGGGGTGTCAATAATTACGCGAATGGCAAACAAATCATAAATCTCCTCAAAAGGAATGTTTTGTTTCTTCATCTTGTTAAAGATGGAAAAAATAGATTTTGGCCGGCTCTTAATTTCGCAGGCCACATTAAGAAGGTCAAGTTCATCTTTTATCGGCTGCACAAATTGTTTGATAAACCGGTTGCGCGAAACTTTGGTCTCATCAATCTTATCCGCTATCTCCTTATAGTTTGAAAAATCAGTAAAGCGCAAGTACAAATCTTCCAACTCTGTTTTAATTGCATTGAGGCCAAGGCGATGAGCCAGCGGAGCATAGAGATAAATTGTTTCTGAGAATACCCGCAACTGTTTCTGACGCGGCATGCTTTCCAGGGTTCGCATATTATGCAAACGGTCGGCCAACTTGATGAGTATCACCCGCACATCATCGCTGAGCGTAAAAAGCATTTTGCGGAAATTCTCGGCTTGAGCCGAAGAACCATATTCGAAAACACCCCTAATTTTGGTGAGACCATCTACGATACTTGTGGTTTTCTTTCCAAACGTGCGTTCAATGTCTTCCAATTGGATATCGGTATCCTCTACAACATCATGCAAGAGTGCCGCGACAATGGAGGTGGTACCAAGCCCTATTTCCTCTACACATATTTCGGCCACGGAAAGGGGATGAAAGATATAGGGCTCCCCCGATTTCCTTCGCATGTTTTTATGCGCCTCCATGGCGATAGTAAAGGCGCGCTTAATCAGTTTGGCATCATTGCCTTTCAGCAATGGCTTCGCCTTCCGCAATAATCTGCGGTAGCGGTTTATAATCTCTCGTTTTTCTTCTAGTGCGTCTGCAACCACGGTTCTTTTTTGGTCAGAATTTTTCTTTTGGGGCCCACCTTGTATCGAAGAAATTCAAAACGATCAATTCATCTTTGGTCGTCCTATAAAACAGTCGGTTGTGCTTAGTGAGCAAAAATCCTCGGACACCTTTTTCAAGATTCTCCCAAGTACCAATCTCAGGCGCAGGGCAATCAGATCAATCACTTCATAAGTGCGCACAACAAAATTTCTAGTAACCCCTTCTCCCCACTCAGCTTCCAGATAATCCATAATCCCATTGAATTTGTTAATTGCCCGCTTCGTCCAGATTATTTCCTTAACCATTTAGCGTGTTGTTCTTTAACTTGCGCATGGCTCAAAAAACTATCCGGAATAAAACTTTCGTCATAGGAAAGCAAAAGCTCATGCCTTCTATGATTGTGAGGCTGTTCCACAATTCGCCACACTGATTGCTGTTCAACCGCTGGATCAATTGATAATACCCTTTCAACGTTTTTCCATCCTCGATCGTATCGATCAATCGGTGAAAATCCTCCTTGGTGTTCATCTTTCTTTTGTTAGGGAGACAATTTACTTCATTTTATCAAAACCTAAAAAATACTTACGTAAAGGTTTAGATGGAAGTGGACTTTTGTGCCACCAAATAATTCATACGTTGCATATTTTCCGTTTTCAATATTTCAAGTCCAACTTCCTTTATCATTTGCTCAATTATTGAATTGCTGATCCGAATCTTAAAATAAGAACTCGCTTTCTGAACCCATTGGCCATTTATCTGTTCGTGCAAGAGATCGGTCACTCTTACGCGATCACCGAAATATTCCAAAAAACAAGTGAGTATTTTATCTTCATCAGCCTTAACGGGAATAAAACGTTGATTTTCCGTAAGTTCAATACCATAATCGCGATAGGACAAAATCAATTTTCCATTTTGTAGCAAACCATCTCGGCAACTGGCAAAAAACAATCGGATTTGATCGAAGGAGTCCAGGTGGGCAATTGTGTCTCCCATACAAACGATCACCTCCGCTTGTTCACTGAAATTTTCTTCCGCCAATAAACTTTGATGAACAACTTTTATCCCAAGCTTCGTACCCCGAAACCTAAGGCTTTCGAGCAAGTGATCATTAAAGTCAATAGCCTTTACCTTAAACCCAAGGTTGGCCAAAGAGACCGATTGAAGGCCGTGGCCCGCACCAAGGTCGATTGCAATCCCATTTTGAAGAGGCTTAATGTCATTTCGAACAAAATATTCTTGCTGTTCTTTTTGCTTAGTGTCAAAATCGCCCACCATCCATTCGTAAAACCGGGCAAGGTGAGAATCATAATGGTTTTGAACTGTCATTAAGCAATTTTCAATAAGAACTTTAATAGTAACGAATAATCCCTAAATTTGCGATCCCTTTTTGATGAAAAGGCTTTTTCGCGCATGTGGCGTAATTGGTAGCCGTGCCAGACTTAGGATCTGGTGCCGAAAGGCGTGGGGGTTCGAGTCCCTCCATGCGCACATTTTGATTACAGATTGCAGATTCAATATTTCAAAATTGAACGCAATCTGTAATTCGTAATTTTGAATTCGTAATTTTTAATATCGTGAACATTACATTAGATAAACAAAGCACAACAGACGGCCTTATCAAAATTCAATTGACCGAAAGTGACTACCAGCCCAAAGTCGAAGAAAAAGTACGTGATTACGCCCGTAAAGCTACTATTAAAGGGTTTCGTCAAGGTAAAGTGCCTGCAGGTGTGATTCGGAAAATGTATGGCAAAGGCATTTTGGTTGAAGAAGTAAACCACCTCATCTCTCATTCCGTTTCAGATTACATCAAAAACAATAATCTTCGTGTCCTGGGCGATCCGCTTCCTAATGAAGCGAAGACACGCACGATCGATTGGGATTTTCAAAAGGACTTTGAGTTCGAATTTCAAATCGGCTTGGTTGAGGATTTCGCTGCTGACCTTTCTAAAAAAGTTCAAGTGACCTCCCACCCCATAGAGATTGACCAAAAGGTTATAGATGAAACCCTTGAGGACATCAAACGCAGGTACGGCAAACGCACCAACCCAGAGGTAAGTGAAGCGGGTGACAACCTTTTTGGGGAGATTAACAAGGTGGGAGCCGAAGAAAAACAAGGCTCTTATTTGCGCATCGAGCAGGTTGAAAAAGGGGAACAAAAAAAGTTCATTGGATTGAAAAAAGAGGACACGGTTGAATTTGATGTCCAGCAAATATTAAATGATGCCGAAGCCATCGCTCAGTTGCTGAATACAACCGAAGAAGAAGCAAAAGCAGCCATCGGCACTTATACGTTCAAAGTGACCAATATAAACCGTATTGAGCCCGTTCAAATCGATCAAGAATTGTTCGATCAAGTTTTCGGCAAAGATGTAGTAACCACGGAAGAAGCCTTTATGGGCAAGATCAAAGAGACGATATCGGCAAATTACGGACGCGAGACGCAACATTTACTTGAACACGAGATCCAGCATTATTATGTTGACCACACTAAAATTAATATGCCAGAGGGATTCTTGAAAACCTGGCTGAAAGCGACAAGTCAAGGTCAGGTGACTGATGAGGTACTGGAAAAAGAATTTTCGGCTTATCGCGATTCCATAAAATGGGATCTTATAAAAAATAAGATCGCTGACGAGAAAGAAATTAAAATAGAAGAAGCAGATGTTCGCGAGAAAGCCAAACAGGTGATCCTTGATCAATTTGGAGGTGCGGCAATAGCCGATCAATTAGGCGACAAATTTGATGGTATTGTTTCCAATTATCTGGCAGGCAAAGATGGCAAAGGTGAGAACTACGTGCGCACTTACAACCAGCTTCGGCACGATAAAATCCTTACAGTAATAAAGGAAAACATCACGATTCAGGAAAAACCAGTCAGTTTAGAAGAATTCAAGAAAATCGCTGAGTCACACAAGCATTGATAGCGGAACCAATGTTTGTAAAAATTGTTACCTTGAAGCATGAAAGTTCAAGTTATTGAAGATGGTAAAGGTAACCCCGCTGGTGTGTTTATTCCGATCCAGGAATGGGCATTACTTGAAAAAAAGATAAACATACTAAAGGACTCAAACACTGAAAATGCCTCAAAAAGGAAATTAGTCAATGAGTTGAAGACGACCTTTAATGAATTAGTTCAGATAGAAAAAGGAAAACTGAAAGCTCGTCCTATAGAGGAATTTCTGAATGAGCTATAAAGTTTTTTCAATTTCACTTTTTGACAAGCAGGCCAAAAGGTTAATCAAGAAATATCCTTCCCCTAAATTGGAGATATCTGATTTAGCCAAGCGCCTAAAGGTTAACCCGGATCAAGGTGTACCCCTAAAAAATAACTTTTACAAAATCCGTCTTGCTGTAAAAAGCAAAGGTGAAGGGAAAATCGGGCGGGGCGCGAGTAGTTACTTATGTAAAAGTAATCCGTACTAAAGTTTACCTTAGTGCCATCTATGATAAATTGGAAAAGGAAACTATTTCAGACCAAGAATTGTCTTCTATTTTTAAATCAATTCCTTAATCAGATATTTACAATAAACGTATTGAAAGATCGACTACGAAATAAATACTAACACTATGAATAATCACAACGAATTTCGCAAATACGCAGTACATCACATGGGCATGAGCGGAAATGCACTGGATAGCTACGCCAAACACATGAACGAGGGCATTAACACCGTGATCGGCATGACGCCTAATGTTGTGGAAGAACGCCAGATGCGCGCCACAGTAATTGACGTGTTTTCGCGCCTTATGGCTGACCGGATTATCTTTTTTGGAACTGCAGTTGACGATTATGTCGCCAACGTGATTACTGCACAACTCTTGTTTTTGGAATCATCAGATCCAAAGAAAGATATTATCATGTACATCAACAGCCCCGGAGGATCGGTCTATGCTGGCCTCGGTATTTATGATACCATGCAATATGTAAACCCGGATGTGGCCACCATTTGCACCGGAATGGCCGCATCCATGGGAGCTGTATTGCTGGCCGCTGGCGCCAACAAAAAGCGTTCAGGCTTGCCCCATGCGCGTGTCATGATCCATCAACCTTCTGCGGGCATGCAAGGAACATCATCCGATATGGAGATTAGCATGAAACAAACCCTGGAACTGAAAAAAGATCTTTATAACATACTTTCCAAACACAGTGGTCAGACCTACGAAAAAATTGAAAAAGATTCAGATCGCGATTTTTGGATGAGGGCAGCCGAAGCCAAGGAATATGGGTTGATTGATGAAGTTTTGGAACGCGCCAAGAAATAATTAAGCAATTTGATCCTTATGGCCGATTGACCAATAATAAGTACTTTTGTGTTTTCAAAGGGTAACATTCCTTATTGACAAATAAAAAATCATGGCAGAGGTAACCTGTTCTTTTTGTGGACGAGATAAAAAAGATGTAGATCTAATGATCTCAGGCATTCACGCGCATATTTGCGACAAATGTGTGACGCAGGCAAACCAAATCTTAACCGAGGAGAAAAAGAATAAAGTTGAAGCGGGTAGCTTGCCCAACTTCAAGTTGATTAAACCTCGTGAAATCAAAAAATTTCTTGATGAATATGTGATCGGACAAGATGCTGCGAAACGTGTAATGAGCGTGGCAGTCTATAATCATTACAAACGCCTGACGCAGCGCAAAATCGATACCGACATCCTGATAGAAAAATCGAATATCATCATGGTGGGTGAAACCGGTACAGGAAAGACCTATCTCGCCCGCACCTTGGCCAAACTCCTCCAAGTTCCTTTCTGCATTGCCGATGCCACCGTACTTACCGAGGCTGGTTACGTAGGGGAAGATGTGGAAAGCATTTTAACTCGTTTGCTTCAAGCTGCAGATTACAATACGGAAGCAGCCGAACGAGGCATAATTTACATTGATGAAATCGATAAAATCGCACGCAAATCAGATAACCCGTCCATTACTCGGGATGTGAGTGGAGAAGGTGTGCAACAAGCCTTACTGAAGTTGTTGGAAGGAACGGTCGTAAATGTCCCGCCTCAAGGCGGCCGTAAACATCCCGACCAAAAGATGATTACGGTGAATACCGAAAATATTTTATTTATCTGCGGGGGCGCTTTTGAAGGAATGTCCAGAGTGATTGGTCGCAGATTAAATACCAGACCGCTTGGTTTCGCAGCAAGTGCAGATAGCATGAGCCCAAGTGAAATTGATAAGGATAACTTATTGCAATTTGTTTCAGCACAAGATTTAAAAACATTTGGGTTGATCCCTGAATTGATTGGCCGTCTGCCAGTCATTTCATATTTGAATCCCCTAGATCATTTGGCCTTGCGCAAAATATTAACTGAACCCAAAAACGCCTTGATCAAGCAATACAAAAAGTTGTTTGAAATGGAGAACATAGAGGTTGAATTTAAAGAAGGAGCGCTGGATTATATTGTGGAAAAGGCAATGGAATACAAGCTGGGAGCACGTGGTCTTCGCTCGGTCTGTGAGGCCATTATAAACGATGCAATGTTTGAACTGCCGTCAGAAAAGAATATTGACAAATTAATAATCAACCGCACTTATGCGGAAGAAAAATTCAGCAAATCGCATTATAGTAAGTTGAAGGTTGCTTAACCCTGCAAGTATTTCAACATTAGATTGGCTGTATTTTCAGAGGCTGAACCAGTATCCAAAGCTCTAAAAATGTTGTGGTATTCTTCTACCATTGTCGAGCGGTAATTACCTTTAGCTAATAGCAATTCAAGCTCTTGGCTGACCCTTTCAGGAAAAGCCTCATTTTGAATCAACTCTTTAATCACCTCTTTATTGGCAATTAAGTTGATCAAGGAAATGAACTTGACTTTCACTAAGCTGCGAACGACCGTAAACTCCATGCTTCCCATTTTATACACCACCACTTGCGGGACTTTGAAAATTCCGGTCTCCAAAGTGGCTGTTCCCGAAGTTACAATAGCTGCATCGGCTACAGAAAGAAGATCATAAGAGGCCTCGTACACAAATTTTACATTTGCTTTGTCTTCCAAATCTTGGTAAAGATCTTTTCCTAAATTATTCACTGCGGCCACTACGAATTGAATCTCAGGATTTCTTTTCGCCACTTCGGCCATTAACGGCACAATGAGTTTCAATTCCATTTTACGGCTTCCAGGAAGCAGCGCCACAATCTTTCTACTTTTATCAACTCCGTTTTTATTTAAAAATTCAGGATCAGCCTTAAAGGATTTAATGGCATCAAGTACAGGGTTGCCCACATAATCAACTTCCCAATTTACTTTCTCCTTATAAAATCTCTTCTCGAAAGGAAGGATAACAAACATGCGGTCAACACATTTCTTAAGCCCGATGGCACGATCTTGATACCACGCCCAAACTTTAGGTGGAATGTAATAGAAGACCTTAATACCTTTTGGTCTAGCAAATTTTGCGATCCGTGTATTAAAACCACCATAGTCTATCAGGATGACAGCATCAGGTTTAAATTCAACGATATCATTTTTACATAAAGCAATGTATTTAAAGATGGTGAATGTCTTGGTCAACAAGGAAATGAACCCCATAAAGGCCAGTCTTTCATAGTGCACAAAAATATCTACGCCTGCCTTCTGCATTTCATCACCACCAAAGCCGCGCAGCTTAATATCCGAGTTGATGTTTTTAAGTGCCTTCACCAAATTGCCTCCGTGCAAATCGCCAGAGCGCTCTCCGGCTACTATGTAAAGTTTCATTACTACAATGTTTTATTCGCCCAAGTACTCCACGTAATTACGAGGAGTTTCATACAACTTCACAGAATGCAACTGCCCAAAGCTGGTAATCGGTGGTATTTTTGGCTCTAAGATCGACCAGATTTCTTTTACCAGAATCTCCGTGCTTGCCATTTTTCCTTTCATAAACGAAACGTCAAGATTGAGATTCTTATGATCTAGTTTCTCAATGACTTCGGTTTTGATGAGGTTGCTCAACTTCTTTAAATCGATTACAAATCCTGTTTCAGGATCGGTATAACCTTTCACGGTAACGATTAAATCATAATTATGACCATGCCAGTTTTCGTTGGCACATGGACCAAATACTTCATAATTCTTTTCTCTGCTCCAATCTGGGTTGTAAAGTTTATGGGCAGCGTTAAAGTGTTCTTGGCGACTGACGTAAATCATAGTTTCAGAAAATCAACGCAAATATAACGTTTGAAGTTCAGTCTATAATTTCTTTATTGAGATCAATTGGAATACTCTATTTTTGAAGCTCAAACTAATAAGGCCATGATCATTGTAACCGGTACCGCAGGCTTCATAGGGAGTTGTTTAGTGAAACGCCTCAATCACGACAACTTTAATGCGATTATAGCGGTAGATAAGTTTGGCGATCCAGCCAAAGAAAAAAATTTAGTTGGAGCCAAAATCAAGGAATTTGTTGATCGAGACTATTTCATGGCATGGCTTGACAAGAATTACGAATTAGTGGAGTTCATTTTCCATATTGGAGCAAAAACGGATACTTCAGAATTTGATACCAAGCTCCTCAATCGGATGAATACCCAGTATACCAAAGATATTTGGACACGGTGCATTCAATATCAGATTCCGTTGGTCTACGCTTCTTCGGCCGCTACTTATGGGCTTGGCGAAATTGGTTATGACGATGACGAATCAAAAATCCCTTCGCTAAAACCACTCAACCCTTATGGCCAATCAAAACAAGACTTTGATGTGTGGGCTCTCCAACAGAAGGAAAAGCCTTTTTATTGGGCAGGATTAAAATTCTTCAATGTATACGGACCAAACGAATACCATAAAGGAAGGATGGCTTCGGTGATCTGGCACGCCTTCAATCAGATTAGCATGACGGATAAAATGAAATTATTCCGTTCGCACAATCCGGAATTTAAAGATGGCGAACAAATGCGCGATTTTGTTTACGTGAAAGACGTGGTAGACGTTTGTGTATTTTTAATGCATCACCGCAAAAATTCGGGGATTTACAATTTGGGGTCGGGCAAAGCACGCACCTTTCTGGACCTTACCAAATCTGTTTTTAAAGCGATGGGAAAGAAGGCAGACATCGAATTTATCGACACGCCAGTTGATATTCGCGACAAGTATCAATATTTTACCGAAGCCAACATGGAGAAACTGAAAACGATTGGCTACTCACAACCTTTTCACACGCTTGAAGAGGGCACGGAAGATTATGTGAGGAATTATTTGATGGAGAAATTGAGCTGTTATTAATTTACTGTGAATCCTGTGAAATCAGGGTTTATCTTCCAGAATGGTGACCCGCTTGGAAATAGAGAGAAGTTCTTTTAACATAATCCCTTGATCTTCTTTTAATTGTAACATTTGCGTATTGAACTTCAAATTCATTTCGGTGAATTTCAAATTGGTTTCAGTGAACTTAATGCTATGTTCGGAAACCGTTCTGCTCATTAGGTCGACATTGCGGTCGGTTTTCTCCATACGATCAAGCAGCCGATCTGTTTTTTGGAGGTATTCGGCCAGTAACTCAATAATGCGGTCTTCAGCTTTCATCGGTAATATTTATAACACCAATTTAAAATAATCCCATCAAAGATCAAAGTTACTATCAAGAAGCTACTCCAGTATCTTAAACTCAATCCTCCTGTTATCCTGCCGATTCTCTTCGGTGTCATTTGGTTTGATGGGGAATTTAGAGCCGTATCCAATCTGGGTTAATTGCGAAGATACTACGCCCCGCGATAGAAAATAATTAACTACAGTCTGGGCTCGTTTGAGCGAAAGTTGCTGGTTGTAATTCTCGTCTCCCACATTATCGGAGTGACCTCCAATCTCAACCTTGATGGTAGGATTCGCTTTCAAAAACTTAGCCACTTCATCCAGTTCGGAATACGACCGTGGATTGACTTCCGATTTATTAAAATCAAAAAAGATATTATTCAATACGGTCACTGCATTTTTCGCTATAGGTTGCAATGCAATGTTGATAACCAATGGTTGATCCTGATTTTTTTCCTTATAATTAAAATGCAAAGTAAAAAACAGATAACCGGGTTCACTCACATGCAATGCATATTCGGATTTACCAGGAACGACCATCAAATAGCTGCCGTTGATTGAGTCTGATTTGAAAAAAGAAATTTTCCTATTCGTCTTTAAGTCAAACAGCTCCACTTCAGCTTGAAGTGGTTTTTTCGTTTGGCTGTCGATCACGATTCCTTTCACCACGTTTCCCCTGCTGTGCACTTGAAATTCCTTCGGGATATTCGTTTCATAAAGCTTGCTCCGCGACCGTCCCTCCTCGCGCGAATAAAAAGCGTTTTCACCATCGCTGGTTACCACAAAAGAATACTGATCCTCAAAATCATTAAGTCGGGCACCAAGATTTTTTGGAGCCAGCCATCCGGAATCACTTTTTTCAGAAACATAAATGTCAAAACCACCAAATCCTGGCATACCACTAGATGCAAAATAAAGGTTCTGATTATTGACATGAATAAATGGGGCAATCTCATCGTATGGAGTGTTCACCGGCTTCCCCTGGTTGATGGCCCTCGTCCATGCGCCTAACGAATCCTTTTTGGAATACCAAATATCATAACCCCCTACCCCACCTTTGCGATCGCTGACAAAATAAAGCTCGTTCCCATCGGCAGAAAGAGAAGGCTGAGCTTCCCATCCAGGGCTGTTCACCGCTGGGCCAAGGCTTACCGGTCTGCGCCAGACATCACCCTCCTTTTTGCTTTCGTAGAGGTCGCAGCCAAGCGGACCACAAATGGTAAAAATCAAATGTCGACCATCCGCAGAAATACTGCATGCCCCTTCACGATACGCTGTGTTGATATTCTCTGAAATGGAAACGGGTTCTTGCCACTTTCCAGAAGCATCTTTTCGCGAGATCAAAATATCTTCATTGTCGTTGTGCCCTTTACCATAACGAACTGTAAAAATCAACTCCTGCCCTTCGGCATTGATAGCGGGAAAGTACTGCATCGGGTAAATATTTATAGTGTCGCTGAGCACTTTTATGTGATAGTCTAAATCTTCGCCTGCATGTGCCAAGCCATACTCCGCTTGTGTAGCCCACATTGTGGCTTTATTGATTTTCACCCGATCCGTTTTCTCAATGGCAAGAAATCGCTCTAAATCAGTTTTTGCCTTTTCATACAAGCCACTCCGCAAATAATTATCCCCCAAAAAATATAAATACGTTTTTTGTTTTAAAGGGTAAGGTGTCAACAAAAGGGCTTTCTCAAGGCTTTCACTCGATAAGGTCAAGTTCCCAGCATTGCGGTAAGTAGTCCCCAGTCGGTAATAGGCCTCTTCAAAATTTTTGTCCTTTTCAATCGCTTGATTTAATAGCTTTATCGCCAGATCGAATTGTCCACGCACACGGTAATTGTCGGCCTCCACATAAAGATCAATTGCTTTTTTATTCTTTGTGCTGAGGGTTTGAGGAAACCCAATGTTAGAAATTAAAAGAAGAATGGCTGTGAAAATAATTTTATTCATGGTCAAATCTACTTAACAATATGCGATACATCAATCTCTGGCCCATCTAATTGCATCATTGCGTTAACTAATTTAATCTTCTCATAGCGCTCCAAATCATCAACTGTTATTGATTTTTCAAAAATTATTTTTCGGTCTAACAATTGCTGGCGCATGGTTCCATTTAATAAATACGATGCAGGTGTAAACCACTTATCCTTTTTTTTAAATAAAAGATTAGCGTATGACGAATCCGTTATTTCATTGTTTGTTACAATAATAATATCGTCACATTCGCCTCGTTTATTGAATAGATCATCCAACTCCTTTCGATCTTCAAATTTATAAGGGTAGGATATTGAGTGGTTATAAACAATTTTCATTTGCCTTATTGCGCGAATACTATAAGGGGAAATCTCCACCGACCAAATCGCCTTATCATAAACAATTCGGATTTTATACAAACCCTTCACTGGTAACTTATAATTAATCAAGCTCCGATAAAGATTAATTTCTTGCTTTATTTCAAGAACTTCCTTTAGCGATCGATTCACTCTTGCCTGATGATAAGCAAGGTCAGGCAAACGCCCATTCTCCAATCGTATTGTTTCAATAAACCGGGACATAGATTTTATCGATAGCCTCCTGATATTCTTTTTCTAATTCGCTTTGAGCCGTAATTCCACCTCCGCTTCGATAATAAAAATCATTGCCCTCTTGTTCCACGAACCGGATCATAACGGCACTATCCAGATTACGTCCATCGAAGCAACCAAAAACTCCAGTATAGTAACCACGTTTTTCGTTCTCTGCTTCTTTAATTATTTGAATGGTCTTTCTTTTCGGGGCACCACAGATGGAGCCGGCTGGAAGCAGGGAAATCAAAAGCGTTCCAATAAAACAAGCGTAATCGTCAGGAAGATCGCCCGAAATCTGTGAACTTACTTGCAAAAGATTTTTTTGATTGGTGTTTATTTTTTCGACAAAACGAAAACGATCTACGCGCACATTTGTTGCAACGGTACTTAAATCATTTCGAATTAAATCGACAATCGTCACGTGTTCTGATAATTCCTTTGCATCCGACAAAACATTTTCTTCTGCATTGGGCCGTGAAGCATCGATGGTTCCCTTCATGGGATAAGAAAAAATCCGTCCGTTCCTGATTTGGATAAATGTCTCCGGTGAAAAGACAAGGAACTTATTTTTCCAACACAGATTATATTTTGCTTTGCTCCTGGCAAATAGTTCCTCGAGCGAACAATCAATATCGATTTTTGTCTTAATTGTCAAGTTTGTCAGGTAGGAGTCACCCAACCATATTCGACCTTGAACAAAATCAAACTTTACTTTATACGCATCAAGGGAAACAGGATAAGGACGGATGCGAACTTTCTGATCGGTAAGGCGCAACTGGGAAGAATTTCTGATTTCGTTTATCGAAAAGAGAATATCATCAGGAACCTCATCCATTCGCCAGGCCAACAAATTCTCCATTTCAAAATCCACTAAGAACAAAAAAGGGACTTGCGCTTGTCCCCATTGATTTAGTTTTGATTGAAATTCGATAACATTCATTTATAGTTCCTCAATCCGGTTAGGGGATGTTCATATACTTATGAATTTGCAATGAGACCTTCCATTTAGGATTAGCTTTCACATATTCGATAATCAATGGAATCATTTCCTTTTCCTTCGACCATTCAGGCTGCAAAAATAAATGGCAATCTGGATTTACTTTCGAGGCGAAGCGCTCCGCCCATTCAAAATCGGTTCGGTTGTAGATAATTATTTTCAACTCGTTGGCCAATGGTAGAACAGATTCGTCAGGAACCTTGAATTTCTTGGGAGAAAAACAAACCCAATCCCACGATCCTGTTAACGGATAAACGCCCGAAGTTTCTATGTTCGTTTTCAATCCAACCCTATGCAATGCTGAAGTGAGTGCGGTGAGGTCATGCATGGCAGGTTCCCCGCCCGTAATCACCACTATTTCAGTACCCGAAGATTTTGCTTTTTGAACAATTTCTTCAACTTCAATTTTTGGATGCGCATCTACATCCCACGATTCTTTTACATCGCACCACACACAACCCACATCGCAGCCCCCCAACCGAATGAAGTAGGCCGCATGGCCTTGGTAAAAGCCCTCACCTTGAATGGTGTAAAAGGCTTCCATCACGGGAAATACAAATTTTGAAGGGATTACATTCATGAAATTTCAAGATTAAAAATTCAAGATTAAAAATTTGTGATCTTGAATTTTAAATTTGTGATAACCTAAGGGTTTCGCAATTCCGTAGCGCGCAACGTATTGAGTAAGAGGGAAGCGATCGTCATCGGGCCAACTCCACCCGGTACCGGAGTAATAAAGGATGTTTTTGGTGCCACCTCTTTAAATTCAACGTCCCCTTTTAAGGTATAACCGTTTTTATACTGCGCGCCTTCTACACGCGTAGTGCCAACATCAATAACGACTGCGCCTTGTTTCACCATGTCGGCAGTGATTAGCCCAGGCTTTCCAACGGCAGCCACTAAAATATCAGCATGAAGTGTGTACATCTTCAAGTCCTTAGTATACTTATGGCAAATCGTTACCGTTGCTTTTCCTTCTTCAACCAACATCATACTCAACGGTGCGCCAACCAATCTACTCGCTCCTACCACTACGACATTTTTTCCCTCGGTGGGTATATTGTAGCGCTTTAATAATTCCACCACACCAAACGGGGTAGCGGGAAGTAACAATGGGTTTTTAGAAACAATGCTTCCGAAATTTCGGTTGGTGAACCCATCCACATCTTTATCAGGGCGGATTTTTTCTGTGATGCGTTCCACACTAATATTAGGGGGAAGCGGCAACTGTACAATAAAACCATCCACATCTTCATCGCGGTTTACCTGATCGATATGCTTCATCAACTTATCCTCACTGATGGTATCGGCAAATCGCATCATGGTGTAATGAAAGCCAACTTCCTTACAGGCCTTAACTTTGAAGTCCACATAAGTTTGGCTGGCACCGTCATCACCAACAAGAATGATAGCCAGATGTGGTACTTTTTTGTTGAGTGCTTTGCGCTCAATTACTTTCTGGATTATCTCAGCTTTGATGTCGGTGGATATTTTACGACCATCGATTATTGTAAAAGTATCTTGCGGTGCTGACGTCATTACGCTATTTTTTTTGACTGTTGTTTTTTATCTCCTCCAAAAAAATACTTATTAACTTAATTTTGGGCTTTGCTAAACGCCTTCAATTCTCTAATAGATCGCTCCAATTTATCATCAACCAATTCCATCCTTTTGTCAAACGGCTCCATCCTCTTGTCAGCATCATCCGGTCGTTTTTCAGCTTTCACCATTCTTTTAACCGTCAAATCAAGTCGCTTGTCAAATTTCGCATTGCGTTCATCTTGGGCGATTCCTTTGCGATGAAGCTGATCCATTTCGATTAGCATTTCCGCGATTACTTCATCATAATTTCTTTCCATTGCGAATTGATTTTATTTGATATCTCGCATCAAGTTCGGCTACAATTGCCTCTTCCGCCTTTATCAATTCATCATATCTTTTCATTTCGATTTTATGGCGCTTAAAAAAAACCTCGTTGCTCTTTGTCAGTTCCGCTAAAAAAGCCAACATTTCAGTAGGGTTCTTGAACTTCCTTTTTGTCTTTTTCATAAGGTTCTAAAATCATAATTCTAAATATGCCTTACTCAATCTTCAATACTGCCATAAATGCTTCTTGCGGAATTTCCACGTTCCCCACTTGCCGCATCCGCTTCTTTCCTTTCTTTTGTTTCTCCAACAATTTTCGCTTACGCGAAATATCACCACCATAACATTTCGCCAACACATTTTTTCGGATGGCGCTCAACGTTTCGCGCGCCACAATTTTCTGTCCGATAGCGGCTTGGATGGCCACCTCAAACATGTGCCTCGGAATCAATTCTTTTAACTTCTCGCACAATTTTCTTCCCCACTCTTGGGCTTTGGCGCGATGAACGATTGCGGAAAGCGCATCAATTTTTTCGCCATTCAATTGCACATCCAATTTCACCATATCGCTTTCGCGCATATCCATGAGGTGATAATCCAGTGACGCATATCCTTTAGAAATGGTTTTGAGTTTGTCAAAGAAGTCGAATACAATTTCCGCCAACGGCATTTCAAAAGTGAGCTCAACCCGATCGGATGTGAGGTAAATTTGGTTTTTAATATTCCCGCGCCTGTCCATACACAGCCCAATAATAGGGCCTATAAAATCGGATTTGGTGATGATCTGGGCGCGGATGAACGGTTCCTCAATAAAATCAATGGTGGTAGGGTCCGGCATCTCTGACGGTGCGTTGATAAATATTGATTTCCCATTGGTCAGCGTGGCCTTAAATTGAACAGAAGGAACGGTGGTGATCACCGTCATATCAAACTCACGCTCCAGGCGCTCCTGCACGATCTCCATGTGCAACATACCCAAAAACCCGCAGCGAAAGCCAAAGCCAAGCGCAGCCGAAGTTTCTGGCTCCCAAACTAAAGAAGCATCATTCAACTGAAGTTTTTCCATCGAAGCGCGGAGCTCTTCAAACTCAGAGGTCTCCACGGGATAGATTCCCGCAAACACCATCGGCTTTACATCTTCAAAACCTTTGATCGCTTCACCCGGATTGCTGACTAACGTAATGGTATCTCCAACTTTTACTTCTTTTGCCACTTTAATACCAGAAATCAAGTAGCCTACATTGCCTGCGCTAATCTCCTTCTGCGGCAGTTTATCCAACTTCAAAACGCCAATTTCATCAGCACCATACTGCTTATCGGCATTGACGAATTTAATCAAATCATTTTTACGCATCGTGCCATTGAACACACGGTAGTACACTTCAATTCCTCTGAAGGAGTTGAATACAGAATCGAAAATCATCGCTTGCAAGGGGGCTTTCGGGTCGCCTTTTGGAGCGGGCACCCGCTGCACCGCGGCTTTCAAAATTTCTTCGATCCCAATTCCCTCTTTGGCACTGGCCAGGATTACGGCATCGCGCGAGCAACCGATCAGGTCAACGATTTGATCCGTTACTTCCTCTGGCATCGCGGAAGGCAAATCGATTTTGTTTAAAACTGGGATGATCTCCAGGTTGTGTTCCAACGCCAGGTATAGGTTTGAAATGGTCTGCGCCTGGATCCCCTGGGCTGCATCAACAATTAAAAGTGCACCCTCGCAAGCGGCAATAGAGCGGCTCACCTCATACGAAAAATCAACGTGGCCGGGTGTATCAATCAAATTCAGGATATAGTCTTTACCTTCGAACTTATAGTTCATCTGGATAGCATGCGACTTGATGGTAATGCCCTTTTCGCGCTCCAAATCCATATTATCAAGCACTTGCGCCTGCATTTGGCGATTGGTAACCGTGCCCGTAAATTCCAAAAGCCTATCCGCCAGGGTACTTTTTCCATGGTCAATATGGGCAATGATGCAAAAGTTGCGGATGTTCTCCATTCCAGCCATTCGGTCAATCAATTTAGGCGGCAAAGG
>DAHVFH010000104.1 GCA_027317105.1 Cytophagales bacterium | reverse complement strand
ATTCAACAAATTCCTGATCAAAGTATTACACTTTATCCTAACCCTTCTGCTGGAGTAATTAATGTTGGGGGCATTAGCCAACTCGTGTCAAATGTCTCCTTCACCGACATGACAGGCCGCTCTTTGAGCCCTTCTTCGTTTACTCAAGATACCGATGGCCTCCTTAAAATTTACTTCAAATCCACAAGTCCTGGAGTATTCATATTAAAAATCGAAACGATTTCCGGAGTTATCTTTAGAAAATTATTAGCCTATTAGCCGTGAGGAATTCGGGAAGCGTGGCGATTGCAAGAAGAAAACCATAGAAGACAAAGAATCATTGGGAGTACAGGCTTTGATGGATTTAGTTTCTCCCGCATTGTGTTCAGACAAGCGGTTCTCTAGGTTTTCAGTTTGGCCAGTGTAGTACTTGCCACATGATTGGCTGAAGAGTATGTAAACAATGAATTCCATAAAACAAAAACACCCCACTGGTCAGTGAGGTGTTAAAGTCGGGGTGGCCAGATTCGAACTGACGATCTCTTGGTCCCAAACCAAGCGCGATACCGGGCTACGCTACACCCCGAAAAATTCCATGAGACAAATTCAAATCCTAAATTTGAGGTCGCAAAACTAAGCATTTAAAACTCTAAAACCTTCAATTTCAAATTTTGAATTTGAAATTTATTTTGTGATCCGGCAGGGAATCGAACCCCGAACCGTCAGATTAGAAATCTGATGCTCTATCCAGTTGAGCTACCGGACCCAGACTAACGCTGTGCTTTTATTGGCAGTCCAAACCTTAGTTGCCAAAAATTGCTTTAGCGTTGATAAGCGGAGGGGGGGGGATTCGAACCCCCGGTACAGTTTGACCCGTACCGCAGTTTAGCAAACTGCTGGTTTCAGCCACTCACCCACCTCTCCGGGCAAAAACGAAGCGCAAATATAACGCTAGAAATTGAAAATTAGGACTGGCGACTTCAATTTTTAATAGCGCGCCATTTTTTTTCCTCTCATCAATGTTCCGGTGAGTGCAGCAAAGCCGCCAACAAGTCCACCGATCAGCACCATCAAAACGAAAATATTTACCGGAAATAGTTTCCCAACTTTAGCAGTGAGAATGGATTGGGTTGAGCTATCTATGTAAAAGGCCATTGCTAACCAGAGTATCCCTGCTCCAAGAAACCCGGCCACAAAAGAAGCAAATCCATTGTTGTGGAAATAATAACCCACAGTACACGACACGATGGCCAACGTCCACCATGGCAGAAAATATTGAACAACGAAACATCCAATAAATGTGGCTAGGGCTTGAATAATAAATTTCATTTTCCTTCTGGTTTTAATGTTGATGTTGAAATCGAAAAAGGTTTTATCTGCTCGGCAGAAGTATTAAAATGAAGATTGAGATAATGATCAGCCGTCCAAATGTCAATCATGTTGTTGTAATACGGACTTCCCGGGTTTCCCGACTGCCCACCTGGGTAAACTCCCCAGGCTTTTACGCCACTTTTTTCCAGGCTCACTATCATTCGCCAACTTGGCCCATTGCGCTTGCTGTGGGCGTCCACGATGTTTCCATTGCCACCATGGATAACGTGATAGCTGAAAGGCTCAAGTCTAGCAAGATGCTGAATGTACGAATCTTTGAAAACTGCCCAACTTGGCTCTTTTTTTGTTTCTAGTTTCCATTTTTCAATCTCTTTTACACCCTCGGAGAATGATTTCTGGGCCACCTCCAAGGCGGTTTCTTTTTCAGGTGTAGCTTGAATATCAAAATAACCAAGGGTGGGATTTTCTTTTAGAAGTTTAATGGTAGTGTAAGCAGTGGGATAGGGGAGTGACACTTTTGAAGCGGCAACCTCATCCCAGATCATAGGATAAATTGCCCAAGTCCATGCTTCGTAATAGGAAGCGCCTTCGGAAGCGATATCGTTAATAAAATCCCAAGCTTTCAGTTTTTGATACGCTGCCTTTTCTTCCGCTGAGAATTTTGTGGAGTCGAGCATTGCCAGTAAGGCAGGCAAGCTCTCCGAGGCTTTCAAATTAAAATTATCGGCCTGTAGTTTCATCATATCATGGGGCGTGATAGCGTTCATCTCTGAAAGCAAGTGATTGATCCTCCGGTTCCTGTACGCCTCAAAACTGGTTGCTGTAATGTAGTACGGATAGCTATCATCTACAGGATATTGGTTAGCAGAACTTACAAAGCCTCGGCTTGGATTTTTGTAGGTCACATTCTGATCGTAGGGGATAAATGCCTTCCATTCGTTGGAAGTCTTTGTTCCGTCCAATACAAAACGGCCTTCATTTTTTCTCCTCACGGGGTACTTACCTTGAACACGCATGGCGATATCACCATTGGTGCAGGCGAAAACAAAATTTTGTGCTGAAGAAGTATAATGGTTAAGGGCCTCCATGTAATCCGAATAATTTTTGCCTTTGTTTAACAGATAAAAGGCTAATAATTCTTTTGAAGGATCATGGGCAATCCATCGAAAGGCATAATTATTTTTTTCGCTTTCTCCGTGATAGCTTTCATCATACGTTATCGGTCCTTGATGGGTATAGACTACGGTGTCATAAAAATCGGGTTTTCCTTTAGCGGAGATTCTTTCTATTACTTTTCGCGTAGGCTTCCATTGGCCATCGCTTAGGTATTCATTTTTCGTTTTGTCTTTGAATTCAATCTTGAACCAGTCCACCAAGTCGCGTTGTGCGTTGGTCACTCCCCAGGCGATGGAATCATTGAAACCACTAATCACAGCAGGGGCGCCAGGAAGGGAAGCACCCATGGCGTTATAACCGGGTGCGCTCAGATGGACCACAAACCAAATGGAGGGTAAATTCAATTCAAGATGGGGATCATTACAAAGAATAGGCGAGCCAGAGGCTGTTTTGCCCCCCGACACTGCCCAATTGTTGCTCCCTATTTCGGGTGAAGATTTTTCGAGTTGGCTAATCTGCACAAAATCTTTGGGGATGGCGAGGGGCACAGAATCTAACGCAATTGGTTTGAATTTCCATCCATTGGGGTTGTCTACAATAGGATCACCAACATGCTCATTGTCGGGATAGAGAAGTTCGAGCGTTTCTTTACCGAAGAGTTTGAGAGCGTTGGTCATTTCGAAATCTTTGTTGCCAATGTTCAAGGTCTTGGCCATGTATTTCAGTAGCAGCCCACTTTTCAGTGGTGTCCATGGTTCAGGCCAATAGTTCAACAATTTATACTCCAGAGGCATGGTTTCGTAGGTAAGGGAATTGATGTAAGCATTGATGCCATCGCTGTAGCGATGAGCAATCATCTTGGCGATCGAATCTTTTTCCATTTCGGTTACAGAATTTTGGGCGGCATATACCATTCCTAGCCTGCGTTGTCCGCGATCAAAATCAATGGCGTCCGCCCCGATAATCTCTGAAATCCGACCGGCAGCCGCGTGTGTTTGAAATTCCATTTGCCAGAGCCGGTGACGGGCAGTTATGTATCCTTGGGCAAAAAATAGGTCTCTTTCATTTTTTGCGTAAATGTGTGGTATCAACGCGCTGTCATAAACAACAGATACTTCTGCCTTTATTCCCGGAAGTGATGCTTCTTCGCTTGGTACATTTCTAGTTTCCGCATTTTTCCAGAATCCATGAAATGGATCGAGAAATTTCCCTAATGGTGGGATTGGTTTGCCAAAATCCCAGGAGCGATTAAGGCTATAAACTAGTGCAACGGTAACCAATAGTGAAATAATTGCTTTAGGATATTGCATACGCAGATAATTTCCTTAATGATCGGAATTTATTTTCAATAGAAAAAAAAGTTTGTGATACCATGTTTGGCTGCAGGCCGTTAGCAGCGTTAATTTTAAATCAATTTTTGTAAATATTGAACTAGATTATTGGCCACGATCTGATGTCCTTCCACGTTGGGATGAATTCCGTCAGCCTGGTTAAGCTTTTCGATACCCCCTACATCTTTCAGCAAGAAAGGGATCAAAGTCGCATTGTTTTTTTTGGCCAGGGCCGGAAAGATTTTTTTGAATTCATCCGAATAGGTTTTGCCCATGTTGGGAGGCACCATCATTCCGGCCAACACAATCTTCACGTTAGGGTTCTTCGCCTTGACTTTATCGATAATGGCTTGCAAATTATTTTTGGTTTGTTCCAGGGGCAAACCACGGAGTCCATCGTTGGCCCCTAACTCTAATACAAGAAGGTCAATAGGTTGTCTTAAGGTCCAGTCTATTCGGCTCAGTCCACCGGCAGATGTTTCACCACTAAGCCCCGCGTTAATGACTTTAACTTTTTTGCTGATTTTGTTTAGTTTTTTTTCTACTAGCGCAGGAAATGCTTGTTCCGGTGAGAGCCCGTATCCTGCCGTAAGGCTATCGCCAAAGAAAAGAATTGTCTTGGCTTGTAACTGCATGAGCATGATAGCAAAAAGAACGGCAATTGGCTTTAAAGTCATAGTTTGAAAATCTAACTCTAAATTACGAAACTCAACAACTTCAAATATCAACAATCAGTTGCTTAATAATTCTTATTTAACACTTTTATTTCTGGTTTGGCCTTGCTACTTTGTACCCTATTCACCCAACCCTCACACCCATGAATATTCAAGAGATACTCAACCTTTTCAACAAAGGAAAGACAACAGCCAAGAGCCACATGAAAAATCTCATCGAAATGGCCGCAGTAGATGGTAATTTCGATCAAATTGAATATGATCTATTGAAGACCATTGCAAAAAAGAATAGTATTTCAGAATCTCAGTTGAAAGATATACGCAATAATCCGCACGGAATTCAATTTGAGCTTCCGAAAGACAAAAAGGAAAAATTTCATCAATTTTATGATTTAGTGCACATGATGAGCGTGGATAACTCCATTCACCCGGAAGAAATGAAATTGTGCGATTTGTATGCCGTTAAATTTGGTTATCCCCGCGAGCGCTCGAAGGAATTAATTGAAACCATCCAGAGCAATATTAAATATGGCCAGGGGCATGACGAAACCTATAAAAGGGTGGAGTTATTTATTTCCTAACTTGATCATTGGTTTTCCGAAAAATCCATCACACAATTCATGCGATAAGTTTTGTGTGGTTCGATGGCGATGCCCACGTAGTTCAGCTTCGGGAAAAGAATGTTTTTTCGGTGCCCTAACGAAGTAATGCCATCGTCAATCAAAAGGGACATGACAATGTCCAACGGATTGGAGTTTCCGTAGTCACAATTCTCTGCAATCATTCCGGTTTTTATTTTTTTTCGGATTCGGTTCACAAAAGTTGTTCCATCGCTACTGTCGTGGCCCACTTTGCCTTTGGTCCCCATGTCTACCGCATGGCCACGCGCCAACTTTGCAAGTACGGGCGAGGATTTTAAAGGGCTTACTTTGTTGGCCGACTTCAATTCTTCAACGAGGGATTTCGCATAACTATTTTCCTCCATTCCTTTTTGATGGATGTAAGTAATCAATCTCACCGTTAGGAATTCTTGTGGGTTGGTTCGCGCTTCGTTCATGATTTTCAAGACTTCCTCGGATTGCGCATGGACGATTTCATTTAAGATCAAGAACAAACCTAAAATGAGGAATCGCTTCATTTGATGGGAGTAACATTTATTGAACATTAGCACCGTATTATTTTTTAATTTTGAAACACTTACTAAACTGAGGGTACATTGACCTATTAACCTAGGAAGCCTTCTTGATCGAAAAAGTGAAGATAGTAGATACTCTTGAGCGAACAAAAAATGAATATAGTAGAAAGTTATAAGGTTATGTCATCGAAAGAGTTAAAAAACCTTAGCCTTGATGCCTATCGGCTGATGTGCATGGCCAAGCGAATGGCCGATCTCTATGATGAGAAGAAGGAAATAGCCGGAAAATATGTGCACAGCACTTCCCGTGGACATGAAGCCATTCAACTAGCTGCGGGATTTCAATTGAAGGAGTATGATTTTGCGGCTCCGTATTACCGGGATGAATCCATGCTGTTAGCACTTGGGTTTCGCCCCTATGAGCTGATGCTTCAATTGATGGCCAAGCGCGATGATCCATTTTCGGGAGGACGCAGTTATTACAGCCACCCCTCTTTAAAACGAAAAGGGTTTCCCACGATACCGCATCAAAGCGCTGCGACCGGCATGCAGGCCATACCCGCTACTGGCATAGCGCATGGAATCGCGTATTTGGAATCGCAAGGGCTGTTGAAATCTAAAAATAAACCTTTGGTGCTTTGCTCGCTGGGCGATGGATCAATCACTGAGGGAGAAGTGGCCGAAGCTTTTCAAATGGCAGTGCTGAAAAAATTGCCTATTGTTTATTTAGTACAGGACAACAATTGGGGCATTTCCGCTACTGGCAAAGAGATGCGGGCGATGGATGCCTATGAATATGCATTGGGCTTTAAAGGACTTGAACGTGTACGAGTCGATGGGTCAGACTTTGAAGAAAGTTACCACGCGATGGAAAATGCTTTTGAATTTGTGCGAAAGGAGAGAAGGCCAATTCTTGTCCATGCAAAATGTCCGTTATTGGGGCATCATACTTCTGGGGTAAGGAAAGAATGGTATCGGGGAGTTGATATAGTTGAACAGGCTAAGGCTGATCCGATTTTTAAACTTGAGGCCTTTCTTAAAAGACATGGTGAAAATGATCTGTCGCTTTTAACGATCAGGGAAGCTGCAGAAAAAATTGTGTTGACTGATTTTGAGTTGGCTGCGCAGTCATCAGATCCTTCCGGAGATGACTTTGTAGCCCACGAGTTTGCACCAACAAAAATAACGGAAGAGAAGGGCTTGCGGTGCCCCGCCAATGCTGAAAAAGTAATTATGGTGGATGCCGCATTGCATGCTGTGGACGACATTTTGCGTACGCATCCGGAAGCTATTTTTTATGGACAGGATGTTGGCAGAAGGTTGGGTGGTGTGTTTAGGGAAGCGGCAACGCTTGCACAGAAATATGGTGATGAACGGGTTTTTAATACACCCATTCAGGAGGCTTATATTATTGGTTCAACTGTGGGCATGAGTGCCGTAGGCGTGAAGCCGATCGTAGAAATCCAGTTTGCGGATTACATCTGGCCGGGCATTAATCAATTAGTCATCGAGGTTTCAAAAAGTTGCTTCTTGTCGCAAGGTAAATTTCCGGTTCAGGCTTTAATCCGAGTTCCCGTTGGTGCCTATGGTGGAGGTGGCCCTTACCATTCTGCGAGTATTGAATCTACTTTACTTAACATTCGTGGAATAAAAGTAGTGTATCCTTCGAATGCGGCCGATATGAAAGGATTGCTCAAGGCCTCATTCTATGATCCAAATCCTGTTGTCCTTTTAGAGCACAAGGGATTGTATTGGAGCAAAGTTCTGGGCACGTTAGACGCAAAAACCATCGAACCCGATGAAGACTATATTATTCCTTTAGGCAAAGCAAATATTATTCAATATGCCGATCAGGGGAAAATTGATTCTGGAGAAAGTGCCGTGATCATCACTTATGGCATGGGTGCGTATTGGGCGAAGGAAGCCTCCAGAAGTTTTGTGGGGCGCATTGAGGTTTTGGATTTGCGCACCCTAAATCCACTGGATTGGGATGAAATCGTTTCTACTTCAAAAAAGCATGGACGTGTGTTTGTGCTAACCGAAGAACCACTTCTTAATTCTTTTGCCGAATCGCTGGCAGGAAGGATTTCAAAAGAATGTTTTTCTTACCTCGATGCCCCCATTTGGACACTCGGTTCGGCTAATCTTCCCGCTGTGCCTTTGAATGTGGACTTGGAAAAAATGATGCTCCCCAGCGTTGCTAAAGTTAGTGAAGAATTGGAAAAATTATTGACTTACTAGAAAGGATACCCTATTCCAATATTGTAAATAACAGGTTCACGGTTAATGGAATAGGGCTTCACGAAGCGGGCATCCCACAATAAAAACCGGCTGCCCACGGGACGTGCCGGATCCCACGCTTTAATCCCTACATCAAAGCGTAGAATGAGGAAGGAGAAATCAAACCGAAGGCCAAAGCCTGTGCCTATCCCAAACTCTTTATAAAAGCGGTTGAACTCAAAAGTTTGATTTGGATTAGAGGAAGTTTGTAATGCCCACACATTACCCGCATCAATAAACAACGCGTAGTTTAAAAATCCGATAATCTTTTGGCGCCACTCTACACTCGCTTCGATCAAAAGCTGACCAGGTTTTTCAAAACTATAATTGAAGTAACCGCTTTTAGCAATGTTGTTACTTACCGGAGGGGGGTCAGAGCCGATACCCAGCCTACGTGGCCGCCATGCACGCACACTGTTGCTACCTCCGGCAAAAAAGTTCTTCTCGTAAGGCAACACCTTGTTTGAGCTATAGGCATAGCCAACGCCAGTGTTAAATCGATACGCAAACGAACTGGTTTTTGTAACCATGATACTTTTCCGAAGGTCGAAACTAAACCGTAGATATTGATAAGGCTCTAAACCTTCATTGGTGATGAATTTTGGTGAATACAAATTAAGCATCGTACCTCCACTTTCAAAAGTGGTTCTTATAAACGTGGAATTTTTTTGTGCTTGCCCGTAATTGTTATTCCAGGTCATTGAAAAAATCATACTGCTAACGTATGATGGATTAAATGCATTGATCAGGTTGTTGCCTTGGCTATGATAAAGAAGTAATAAGGAATCAAATGCATGACTTTTGGTGGAATTAATGATGTTCAAAGTGGCTGGACTAAAAGAAAACTGAAGCTTTCTATTGAGATCCCACGTATAGGTTGCCGAAACGGTGGCGATTGAGCGTTGATACTCAGGTCGATCAGTATAGGTATATCCTCCTAAAATTTTTGTACGAGGGTTATTTCGGGCATACCGAAACGAGGCTGCACGTTGAAAGGGAAGGAGAAATTGAGGGAAAGTTACTGAGGCATTTAGATTTGCCTCTGTGCTTTTGTAAAAGCCCCCCACGGAGGTCACGGCCGCCACGCCCTCAAAACCAAACCGCCCGTTGATCTCCAATATTTCCATGCCGCCAAATAAATTTCGCTTCTTAAAATTTGAACTGAAGTAGGGGCCAGGAAATCCCTGAGACACCGTCATCCCCGCTTCGTTGCCCCATGCATACCTGTCCTGTGGACTGGTAAAAAGATTGGCCACAAACCGACCACCGGAAGTGTCGTAATTTAAATTGACAAATTTGAAATTGTCAAGGTTGGCCAATTGCCGTTGAGTATTAAAGGTTTGCGTGCGGTTGTACAAACTGTCTTTTGAAATGAATACGCGCTGGGCAAGGATTTTTTTGCTGTAGGTATCATCGTAGGTGTCAAAGGTAATGTTGTGATATTCTGAACTGTTTCTTTTTAGGTTCTCCTTTCCGGCTGCGGAAACATCTGGGGTGAAGATGATCGAGTCAATTTTGAATTGCTTATGGTATCCACGCTTAGCGGGATTTAGAATTTCTAATCGTAATTTGATTTTATTTTTTACTGCGTTTGTATCCAACGAAAAATCGATAAACTGTTTACTGAAATCATAATACCCATTGTCTTTTAGCAGAAGGTCAATGCGGTCGCGCTCTTTTCCCAGCTTATCCTGATTGTAGGCATCGCCTATTTTGATCAGACTCAAGAGATGGTTTTTTGCAATCAGGTTGTAAATTTTTTCATCAGGGATATTGTGAAAGATGGTATCGTAGGTAAATAATACTCCCGGCAAAATGGTATACGTCACCGTTATTTTCTTTTTTTCTACTTCTTTAGCGGTGGCACCTACTTTTGCGTGGAAATACCCACGGTTAAAGAGAAAGCTTTCCATCTTGGTTTGGGTCAATTGCATGGAGGTGCTATCGAATAAAGTGAGTGGCTCGCCCCACTGCATGGGCATATTGCCGTTGTCGATTTTTTTGTTCAGCGCATCAATGGCATTTTGCTTTCGGTATTGCAGGTTGGCAATTCTTTTTTGGTTTTCGGTAGCCTCAATTTTTGCGTTGAATTTCTTTTCTCTCCTTGTTTTCTTTGCAACGAATTTATCTTTGTTGAACCGTCTTTTGCCATATCGGTAAAGGCCAACGGAGAGGTTTATCGGCAGCGGTCCAAGTTGGCTGTTCTTTTTCTGGACGAACAATGTTTTTAGTTCCTCTTTGGGCACACCCTCAGAAGCCTCAATTGTTTGGCGATATAGTAACTTTTCATCTCCTTTAAGGTATTTTGTGCTGATACAACCGCTCACTAAAGTGGTGAAGGCAACAAGGCCGAAGAAAAATCGAGCATGTTTAACTAAAGATTGTAAAATGGTCTCCAAATCAAGAATAAAATTCATCAAATCCCTGCAAGTAAAGAAATACCGAAAGCAAGAGCAATCTTTTTTGGTGGAAGGTGCCAAGAGTGTGAAAGAACTTTTGCAATCCGACTTTGAAACTTTATGGGTTGCTGGCACTGCCGATTTCATTCAGCGGCAGGGGCAACGATTAACCGAACGCAAAATTGAGTTTGCCATTGTCAATGAGAATGCGCTCACTGAACTCGGCACATTTCAAACCAATGATGGTGCAGTGGCTGTCGCTAAGATGAAGGTTAATTCATTTCCGAATCTTAAAAACGAATTTTGCTTAGTATTGGATGATCTCCGCGACCCCGGAAATGTGGGTACCATCATCCGCACGGCCGATTGGTTTGGAATTAAAAATATTATTGCCTCTGAGGAGACAGCCGATTTTTATAACCCCAAAACAATAAGCGCTTCGATGGGTTCCTTCTGCAGAGTAAATCTTTTTTATACCGACCTCATCCAATTTTTTGCCAAAAATGGCCTTCCTGTTTTTGGAGCTTTTATGGATGGTGAGGATGTTCATCAAATTGATTTCGGAAAAAGGGGATTGTTGGTTGTCGGCAATGAGTCCAATGGCATATCGACTTCGGTTCAACCGTTCGTTCACCACCGAGTTACGATACCGAGAATCGGAGAGGCCGAATCGCTCAACGCTGCAATTGCTACTGGAATTATCCTTGATAATATTTTTAGGTCAAAAAAATGAACCGCTTTTGTTAGCGGATTCTTCTGATAATTTAGCGGCAACTTCTTTTCCGAGGTAACGATCAATGACATGGTGGCCTGCATAAATCAAAGGTGTGAGTAATATGGCAATGGTGAATTTGTAAAGGTAATTGGTGATGCCAATGGCCAGTAGTTGGTCGTTGGTGAAAATTCCTGTGAAAGCAAGGTACAGCACCACAAAGCTGTCGATGAATTGGGATACCAACGTGGAACCGGTAGCTCTTAGCCAAAGCATTTTGCTGCCGGTTATTTTTCTTAATTTTTGAAAAACGAAGACATCCACCAGTTGTCCGATTAGAAAAGCTGCCAAGGAAGAAACAATGATGCGCTGGCCTTGGCCCAGAATTTTGTTGAAGGCAAAATCCATGTTGAAAAAATTGCCGGCATTGTCATGATTATTGGCATCGAGCCACCATTGGGCGGGTGGCAGTCGTATTGTCAAATAAATCACCAAAAAGGAATAGGCTATAAAGCCTGCGGCCATGTAGCTGATGCGTTTTACGCCCGGCTTTCCAAAATATTCATTGATAAGATCAGAAGTAATGAAAACAACAGGCCAGATGACTGCGCCTGCGGTGAGGTTGAAATCCATCACAAAGCCAAGAATGTTTAAGTTGGCCGGATGAAGCCCCAGCGATTGTTCGCCTGAAAATATCTTCACCCCAATCAACTCGGCCACAATGGCGTTGGTGAGAAAAATCCCTGCCAACACAACGAATAACTTATTCCTTTTATCTTCGAGATGATTTTCCACAGGGCAAATATAAATTAATCTTCCAACGTAAAAGTAGCGCCTTCTATAGCAAGTTCCGTATTTGAAAAAGAAGCTTTTGCTTCTTGGAGCAGATCTTCCAGGTTTTTGTATCGTGCTGAAAAGTGGCCAATTAGTAATTTTTTTACGTCAGCCAATTTAGCGATTTCCCCGGCTTGGCTAGCCGTGCTGTGTTTTGTTTCCTCTGCCTTCTGTAAATCAGCATGTAAAAAAGTGGCCTCATGATACAGCAAATCAACGGCCTTTATTTGGTCGATCATGGAAGGGTTCCAAGCGGTATCTGAACAGTAGGCATAGGAAAGTGAAGCTCTAGGCGACTTCGTAAAATCTTCATTTTTATAGATGATTTCCCCGTCCTCATCAAGAATATCTGCGCCTGCTTTTAAGGTAACAAGTTGTTGCAATTTCATTCCTTCAATAAGCTTCTCTTTAACAATTCTTCTCGGCTTTTGTTTTTCTCTGAAAAGAAATCCCGCGCAAGCTAATTTGTGTATTAATGGAATCGATTCAATGATGATGGCCTCGTCTTCAAACAACAATTCGCTCTTCTGCGGCACGAAGGGGTGAAAAATTATTTTATAATTCAAGACTGACTTAGAGTGTTTTAGTTGAAGCGTGATGATTTCATCTAAACCAGTAGGGCTGTACAGATGTAAATCATTTTTGCGTTTGTGCAAATGCATGGAAAATAGCAGCGGCATCAGGCCGAGATAATGATCGCCATGCAAATGACTAATAAAAATGTAATCGATTTTGTGAGGGGACAGCTGGTATCGGGCCATTTGCATTTGAGCCCCTTCACCACAATCGATCAAGATGTGGCGATTGTGGATGACAAGATACTGTGAGGTGGTAAACCGGCCAAGGGTAGGTATCGCACCACTCGAACCGAGTATCGTAAGATTTAAAGTGCTAATGTTTTGCAGTGTTACGTTTTTGATAGGCTAGTGGCCTAGTCTTTCTTCATGTCTTTTTCAATTTCATGCATAAAGACGGCATCGATACTTTCTTCCACTGTTTTTAGTATGGTAAGCACACTGTCCAGTTGAGAAATCTTAATGAGTTTCAGGGTATGGTCAGAAAGACAGGCCAACACAAAAATCCCCTCGTCTTCGTGCAAAATGCGATTACCTACCAGTAACGCACTAAGGCCTGACGAATCGGTATATTTTACTTCACTAAGATCGAGAATTATATTGTTTACCCCTTCGGCATGGAGGGTTACCATTTCTGATTTTAACTGAGGGGCGACATGCGAATCCAACTTTTCTTCGTGAAGGCGAACGAGCGTGTATTTTTCTTGTTTATCGATGGTATACTTCATGGCGAATATTTGCAGCTAAAATAAATCATTTAATTGAATTAACGATACTCTTCTCTATTCGTTCAAGAATGTTGGAATAATTAATTTTGGTAACGTATTCGCCCATCATTTGTTGGTAAAGTTCTTTGTAACGATCCGAAATGTTTTTTACGATTTCATCCGTCATCAGCGGTATTTGTTGTCCTTCTTTACCCTGAAAATCATTCTCAATTAGCCACTGCCGAACAAATTCCTTTGACAACTGCATTTGGGGCTCGTTGGTACGTTGTCTGGTCAGGTACCCATCTTTGTAAAAATAACGGGATGAATCTGGTGTATGGACTTCATCGATAAGGATAATTTTATCCTTGTGCTTTCCAAATTCATACTTTGTGTCCACTAAAATAAGGCTTCTTTGGGCAGCCAGCTCTGAGCCAATAGCGAAAAGCTTGAAGGTATAATCTTGCATGGTTTCGTAATCAGCCTTGCTGACAAGCCCCCTTTTCAGGATTTCCTCTTTAGATATATCTTCATCGTGTCCGACAATCGCCTTAGTTGTTGGTGTGATGATTGGCCGGGCGAGTTTGTCGTTCTCTTTCAAGCCATCGGGTAACGCTACGCCACAGATCTCCCTTTTCCCATTTTTATATTCTCGCCAGGCATGGCCGGCCAAATAGCCACGAACCACCATTTCTACAGCCACGGGTTCGCATTTCACTCCAAAGGTAACATTGGGATCGGGTGTTTTTATCACCCAATTGGGAACTATGTCTTTCGTGGCATTAAGGTTGAATGCGGCAATAAGATTCAGAATTCTACCTTTGTCGGGTATGGCTTTGGGCAATACCACATCAAATGCCGAAATGCGGTCTGTAGCCACCATGGCCATCTTTTCTCCGAAGTAATACACGTCCCTAACTTTCCCTCGATAAAATCCGGTTTGGCCTTTGAACTGAAAGTTGGTTTCACTAACGGCTTGCATAGGTAGATTAAAGTTTGTGGCAATTTAAGTAACCTTTGCCGAGATGAGCTATAACTTTTATTTTTTTTCCAACGATTTGGGCTCTATCAGAATGCCCGCTCTGAAGTTTTGAGTCTTGATGAGTTTGCCTGATTCGTCAAATTCCTTCCATTCCTTGTGTTTTTTGTTGGCCACATACTCTCCTTGCTCCTTGATGTTGCCGTTTTGCCAGTAGCTGACGTATAGTCCATGCATGCGACTAACCCTAAATTCGCAGTTGCTTAACAGTTTTCCATCTTCGTAATAGTTCTTTACCGGCCCCGTTATTAAATTGAACTTCCAGGTCTCTTCCACCTTCTTTTGCCCATTGGGATGGTAAACCGTTCGTATCCCGCTCAACTGGCCGTCCTGATAATTCTCTTTTAAGGTCAGTGTCTTTCCATCGGGCCCATAAAAATACCAGGTGCCGTGTGGCTTGCTATATCGATAATTTTTCGCAAACAATTTTCTTCCCGCGCTGTCGTACTCATCCACTTCGCTATCAATTCCGTTGAGGGCACGTTGCTCTTTTGTTTTTATCTTGCCATTGTGATGATAGTCGATATTGGTTCCCACTTTTGCCCCTTGATCGAAATTGTACTCATGACGCACCTCACCATCGGCAAAATATCCAATATTGCTGCCGTGCAATTTGCCGTACATAAAGTGACCTTTCAATAGCAAATGCCCCTCGAAATCATAGCTAAGGAATTCACCCAATTTATCACCCTCTTTAATCGAATAGACTAACTCCAACTTACTGTTAGGATAATACGATTTATAAAACCCACTGATGAATCCGTCTTTATAGTTCGCCTCTGTTTCAAGCACGCCACTTTCGTAGTAGGTCTTCGTTAGGCCATTAGGCTTCTGATTTTTGTATTCGATTTCTTTACGGATTTTCCCAGAAGAGAAATACTCTTTTATGAAGCCATCCGGTTTGCCTTTTACAAAAAGACTTTCTTGTTTTAATATCCCCGAGGGGAAATAGGACTTCACGCTATCGACCAATTTATTGTTTAAGTAGGAGGCGGTTTGGATAGGATTCCCGGTTTCGTCAAACACTTGGACTTGTCCATGGCGAAGCCCATTTTCATAACTGATTTTACGTATCAGCGTGCCGTTCTCGTGGTATTCATAAAATGTACCAGAGCGCAACCCATTCGCAAATACGCCTTCCATCGCTAACTTTCCGTTTGGAAAATATCTTCGGTACTTTCCATCCATCGTTTGGTTATCATCCATCACAAAGTAGTCTTCCTTTGGTCTCGACTTCGAAAAATCGTAGTAGGTCCTTATCTCTTTTTGAGCAACAGCGGAAAAACTGATGAAAAAAAATTGCAGAAGAAGGTACTTCATAGGTATCGTAACTTGATGATGGATTCTGGATGCTTGATTCTTGATTCTGGTAGGGAGGTCATCTTTTGATAACGATCAAGGTCGACAAACAGTATCTGGAATGTAGAACCAAATATTTACAGTCGTTCAATCACAATGGCCGAAGCGCCTCCACCTCCGTTACAAATACCTGCCACACCGATGGCGGACTTGTTCTGTTTTAAAACATTGGCCAGCGTGATCGTGATGCGCGCCCCAGAGGCGCCAAGCGGATGACCTAAAGCCACCGCTCCACCATTTACATTCACTTTTTCAGGGTCGAGACCTAGTAATTTGTTATTAGCCAAGGCCACCGCAGCGAAAGCTTCATTGATTTCGTAATACCCAACGTTATTTTTTTCGACTCCGGCCATTTTCATGGCTTTTGGAATAGCCAAGGAAGGTGTAGTCGTGAACCACATGGGGTCCTGTGCCGCATCGGCAAAGCCTAAAATTTTAGCAATCGGAGTGAGGCCAAGTTCTTTTGCTTTTGCAGCACTCATTAGCACCACGGCAGCAGCACCATCATTGATCGTGGAGGCGTTGGCGGCCGTCACGGTCCCTTCTTTGGTGAATACGGGTTTGAGTCCGGGTATTTTATCAAAGTTTACATTTTTATATTCTTCGTCTTCGCCAAATAAAGTAACATCGCCCTTTCTTCCCGTGATCTCTACCGGAATGACTTCATCATTGAATTTCCCGGCAGCCCAGGCAGCAGCAGCACGTTTATATGAATTGATGGAATAATTGTCCTGATCTTGACGGCTGATGTTCATGTCTTTGGCCGTATTATCTGCACACACGCCCATGGCGCAATGGTTGTACACATCGGTAAGGCCATCATAGGTAAGGCCGTCTAACACTTCACCATTGCCATATTTAAAACCATAGCGCGCTTTCAATAGATAATAAGGGATATTGCTCATGCTCTCCATGCCACCCGCTACGACCACCTCATTTTGTCCGAGCATAATGGATTGAGTACCAAGCATAATGGCTTTCATACCTGAAGCGCAAACTTTGTTGATCAACGTGCAAGGAATGGTATAGCCTAACCCCGCGCCCACAGCCACTTGCGTTGCGGGCGCCTGCTGAAGCCCGGCAGAAATAACATTTCCAAAGAAAACTTCCTGAACATGCTTCGGATCTAAATTGATTTTAGCCAAAGCCCCTTTTACGGCAGTTGATCCTAATTTTACGGCCGATACGCTCGCTAAACTTCCACCAAAACTCCCAAATGGGGTTCGTACAGCAGATACAATCACAACGTCTTTCATATTTGTAGAATTAGTAATTCAATTTTCCCGAAAGTTAATTCATTTTGGTCGAAAAAAGTTCTTCATTGAACCACAGTAGAAACATAGGAACATAGGTTTTTACATAGTTGCTATTCCTTTTGTTGGTTTCTATTCGTAGTATGTGTCCATGTGGTTCAAAACCCATAAAATAGTTATTGCGTAAATCTCAATCGAATACCAAAGCGTCTTTTGAATTGGTCAGGAATTCCTCACTCATTAAAACTTTGGCACAAGCAGCCGCGTGAGGAAGTTCGTAGCGGAAGAAAAATTTCATTGTATGTATTTTGCTTTCGTAAAATGTTCGCGTTTGACTTTGAAGGTCTTCTTTCCTTAATTTTTGAGATGCCGCTACCGCTTGTTTCAACCATTGCCACCCAATCACCACATAACTCATTTGTTCCATAAAAACAGTGGCGTCAGATAAGTAGCGATCAATATCTCCTTGTTTCGCAAATTGGATAAGGTGTTTCAATACTTGATCAATGCGAATGAGTTCTTCGCTCAGTTCATTTGCATAAACTTTCAACGAGTCAAAGGCAGATGCTTGTTTGATGGTCTCTGTAATTGATTCTGATAAAATAAGTAATGCCCTCCCTTTTTCCATCACTACTTTTCGGCCCAGCAAGTCTAGCGATTGGATTCCGGTGGTGCCTTCATACAAAGACATAATTTTTAAATCGCGGTAATGCTGTTGCACAGTGAAGTCGGTGGTGTAACCATAACCGCCTAACGTCTGAATAGCCAATGCAGCCGATCGGCTTCCTTGTTCAGATGGATAGGTTTTCATAATGGGTGTGAGCAACTCCAGCAAGAGCCAATGTTTTTGTTTCGCCTCGCCTTCAGTTGCCTGCACCAAGTCAGAAAGCTTGCTGCATTCCATCGCCAGCGAAATCGAACCTTCCGCTATTGCTTTTTGCGTAAGCAACATCCGTTGAACGTCCGCGTGATTGATTATCAGGGTAGGAGATTTCAACGGATCTTTTTCTGAAGCCAGTCTTCCTTGCGGTCGTTCTTTGGCATATTGTAACGAAGCCTGATAGGCAGCCATCGCTACCGAAGCCGCGCCCAATCCCACGCCTATACGAGCTTCGTTCATCATCTGGAACATGCACGAAAGTCCCTTGTGTGGTTCACCGACAAGCCAACCTTTACAGTTTCCGTTGTCGCCAAACACAAGATGCGTTGTACAATAACCGCGCTGTCCCATCTTTTGAAAATCGCCCGCACAGAAAACATCGTTGGGTGTAAGATTCCCGTTTTTTTCTGGAAAGAATTTAGGAACGATGAATAGTGAAATACCTTTCACTCCGGGGGGTGCGCCTTCAATGCGGGCCAGTGTTAAGTGGACAAAATTATCGCACGCTTCGTGCTGTCCTCCGGAAATAAAAATCTTTTGCCCTTTGATTTTATAAAAGCCATCCTTAATTGACGTTGCACTTGTGGTGATGTCGGTCAATGAACTTCCAGCTTGGGGTTCGGTTAGTGCCATGGTGCCTTGCCATTGGCCGGCAAAAATTTTAGGCACAAAAGTTTCGACTTGTTCTTTGCTGCCAAAACTGGTGATGAGGGCAGCCGCCCCGGCTGATAGGCTAAAATAACCCTGGCATCCATTGTTGGCGGCAACAAAAATATGGTGTGCCGCATTGAAGAGCATCATGGGCAGTTGCATGCCTCCAAATTCAAATTTTGCCGCTCCACCAATCCAACCATTCTCTGCCGCCTGCTGAATGATTGTTTTTAACTGCGGGTGTGTGCGCACCACACCGTTGCCTTCGTAGTGGGCTGGCTTCTCGTCCATCTCGCGGAAGTAGGGCGCCATATCACGGTCGGCTAATTGTTTTGCCGATTCGATCATCATCCACGCTTCTTCCCATTTCACGTGCGAAAAATGAGGAAGAGCCACGACCTCGTTGAAATCGTGAACGTCTTGAAGGAGGAACTTGAGGTGTTCGATGCTGGTGTAGCGGGTCATTACTTTTATTTTAAATTAAGAATTGTTTTAATAGGCAATAGGCATTGAGTAAGTAAGAAATTGTGTGTTGCCTACTTCCTATGGATCACCTTGCTGCACCTCCATCAATCGTCAAACAAATGCCGCTCACAAAAGACGCTTCATCAGAAGCTAAGTAGAGATAACCATTGGCGATGTCGTCAGGGACGCCCCATTTGCCAACAGGGATATGAGCGATACTTTGTTTGCGCACTTCTTCCGGCATAGCATCCGTCATTGCTGTTTGGATAAAACCGGGCGCAATGCAGTTGGCGGTAATACCAAAGCGGCCGAGCTCCATCGCCCAGACTTTCGTCATGCCGATAATCGCTGATTTGGTGGCCACATAATTGGTCTGTCCATAATTTCCGCGGATGGCCACATTGGAAGAAGCAGAAACAATGCGACCATAATTTTGCTCTTTCATAATTGGAGCGACCGCCTGCGTGCAATTGAAAACGCCAGTTAAGTTTACAGAAATGACATCATCCCATTCCTGCTTCGACATTTTCAGTAACGTCCTGTCTTTGGTAATGCCCGCATTGTTGATCAAAATATCAATGCGCCCAAAATGCGCTTTCGCTTCGGCAACTGCCTTTTGCACTTCGGTTTCGTCCGTTACGGATACTTTTTTAAACAACACTTCGCACCCCTCTTTTTTAAGTTGTGCGGCTACTTCGTTTCCTTTATCGGAAACATCCCAAAAAATAATTTTAGCACCCTCTTTAACAAAACGCGTTACAGTGGCTAGGCCAATGCCGTTGGCTCCCCCCGTGATCAAAGCAACTTTGTCTTTTAGTCTCATCTCTCTTAATTTTAAATTTTAAATGTTGAATTTTAAATTTATAGCTCTCATATCTCATTTCTCACACCTTATGTCTCAAGTCTTACGGTTCGCGTCTAATACACCACGGTAATCACCTCCCCAACATAAGCGGGTTTCTCTTCTCCTTCCAATTCCATTATACATTCGATGAAAATTTTATAGCCACTATTCATTTCTTCTACGTTGGCAATTTTGCCTGTCATGCGAATGCGGCTTCCTGATTTTACCGACACCGGGAAGCGGGCTTTGTTCAAACCGTAGTTAATGGAAGTTGTTGCGCCTTCCACTTGTAACAATTCAAAAAGAAATTTCGCTGCCAGCGACAGGGTGAGATAACCGTGTGCAATGGTTTTGCCCCCAGGCATTTGTGTTTTTGCCCGTTCCACATCCACGTGGATCCACTGCTCATCTTGTGTCGCATGTGCAAATTCGTTGATCATTTCCTGCGTCACCGTGAGCCAATCGCTCACCGCCAAGGATTGGCCATTGTATTTTTTTAGTTCACTCAGTTTAATTTTTAGCGGCTTGGTAATTGTGTGAGATTTAATTTGTTGGTCAGTGGAAGGATCATTTTTTACTTGCGGTTCCTCTTTCCAGTCTCCGACTTTAATCACTGCTTTGCCAATTACCTTTCGGTTCATCAAGTCGCTCAACGCTTGCGCACCATCTTCGAGCGCATAGACTTTATAAATATGTTGTTTGATTTTTCCCGACTTCATCAACCCTTGAAGTTCGGAGAAATTTTGAAGGCTCTGTTGTGGTTCACGTTCCGCAAAGCTTCCCCAGAAAACACCCATGATAGAGCAGCCTTTCAGCAACGGGAGGTTGGCGGGAAACTGCGGGATTTCTCCTGTGGTAAAGCCCACCACCAGATACCTACCTTTCCAGGCCATCGAGCGCAAGGCCTGCTCGGCCAACTTTCCACCTACGGCATCATAGACCACATCAACTCCTTTTTCGTTGGTGATTTCTTTTATTCTCGTCCGTAAGTCCTCTTTCGAATAATTGATCAAGTGCGAAGCGCCTTTCTCTTTGCAGATCGAAAGCTTTTCATCTGTTGAGGCGGCTGCAATTACGGTAGCACCCATCACATGGCCCAGTTCTACCGCAGCCAAGCCAACGCCACCTGCCGCTCCCAACACCAAAAGCGTTTCTCCGGCTTTGATTTGCGCGCGATCTTTTAGCGCATGATAAGAGGTGCCATAGGTATAGAGTGTGCATGCTCCGTTAATGAAATCCATTCCTCGTGGCAGGGGGAAAACCCGATTGGCTTTGATCACCAATTGTTCTGCAAACCCACCCCAGCCACTAAGTGCCACTACACGATCATCGGCTTTCAGATGCTTCACTTTTTCGCCAATGGCCGCGATGATGCCGGAGACTTCTCCGCCCGGAGAAAATGGCAACGCAGGTTTGAACTGGTATTTATTCTGAATGATGAGCAGGTCGGGAAAGTTTACGCCACACGCATAGACGTTGATCAGCACTTCATCGGCTTGAGGAATAAGAGCGGGGACATCTTCCGTCACCAACGAATCGGGAAGGCCGAAAGATTTACAGAGAACTGCTTTCATAAAAATTCGTAAGGATTTATTTGTGCCTTTTAAAATTATACAAAAAGATGATGAAAGCAATTGGACAATTGACAAGATAGCGACACGATTACTGTTTTTCAGACAGCGCTCTAATTTCTAAAGATTTTGGATTTTTTATCCCGACTTGAAAATTATCATTTTCAGAACAAATCCCAGATGTTATCCCGACTTTGGCGGGATAAATTTTCGTCCCAAAATTGGAAATTAGCGAAGGCACGTGACTCCAGTAAATACACCTTGAAGAAGGTTTGAAAAAGCTTTAGCTTTGAATTACTAAAATCTAGAAGCTATGGACATTGCTGTAAAGAAGGTAGAACTCATTGAATGGCTGGTCAGGCTACAAGACGAAAAACTCATTCAACGGATAGACACCTTAAAAAAAGGTTCTGTAAAAAGTCTGTACGAACAGCGGATGCCAAAGACGATGGAAGAGATACAAGCCAAATTGGACCGATCAGAAAAAGATATCAACGCTGGCAACGTGCATTCCCAAGAAGAAGTTGAAAACTATTTTAAAACCAAGTTTGGCCATTGAAGAAGGCACAAGTGATCTGGTCATCTGAAGCCTTGGCAGATCTAGAAACAACCTATGATTTTATTGCGGAGAACTCCCCACCGGCAGCCCAACGAACAGTTGAAGCTATGCTGGCCAGGGCTAAACAGTTGGAGGCTTTTCCTGAATCGGGAGCCCGACAAGAAACACTAAAAGACAAAGGCAAAGAATACCGTTACCTAGTAGAAGGCAATTACAAAATCATTTACAGTTACCAACACGAAACACAGGCCGTGTACATCGAAGTGATTTTTGATGCGCGCTACAACCCGGACAAACTGAAACTATAGCTCCGCGCAAACCCTACCGCACCGCGCGCTGCACTCTACGAACTTTCTTCAATAACACGTCCGGATTTTCGACATCGTTGATTTTCGGGTAAAATAATATTTTCATATTTCTCCGACTTGCAGAATTGTTAGAATTTTGAGGAGCTTAATCTGAACCCCTCAATGCATTTAGTCCGAACGAAGAATTCGTATCACCCTTATGTTCAAGTTGCTTATTACCTGAACTGCCTTCCGGAAGACATTCTTACTGCGATACCAAGAACTACCCGGTT
>DAHVFH010000102.1 GCA_027317105.1 Cytophagales bacterium | reverse complement strand
GTCTATAGCAAGTCTTTTCATTTTCCTATGATTTGTAATATTGACGAGATCATTTTTAAATATTTTCTTTGTTATTATTAACAGTGCAAGTGTTGTTATTGTGACTTTGTTGTTCCATAGTGTTTCATTACGTGCTAGCCAAATTTGCCATTTAACCTCACATATAAGAGCTCTCCATTGTATCTTTTTGAATTCCGGTTTGATCTCCAAATCATACCCATTCGTCATAATAGTAAATTCGTTCAATATAATCTTCTTTTCATTATTTTCTTTACCATGATTAATTAGTCGCTCGACCCATGACCAAAGGAATTTAGTATTACTACAAGAATACCATAAATGTCGAATTGATTCATTCTCTCTTTTACAGAATAAACATAATGGAGAAACTTCAGGACTAAATTTAGCTAGCCTTGTCGTAATAAATATAGCCCCACTAAGAATCCTCCATAATAGCTCTTTTTTCTTATTGATAATAAATAAATCATAGCAAGAATTAAATATTGGCTCCCAAGAGAGCTGACCTGTTCCTAGTTCTGTTTCCCATGCAGTTTGATTCTTTAGTAAATCAGGAGTGACTTGTTTCCCAATAAGATGCTTGTAAGCTTGTTTTACCGTCATCTCAGTAAGAGTAATTGTCGTTTGTTGATTATCTATAAACCCAAATTGTTGATTCATAGGTGTAGGAATGAGTGTAGGATTAGGATCGTCGCTAAGGATAAGATTGGCTAGTAAACCCAATATTCCATTTTCGGAATTTGGATCAAGACTAGAGGACTGGATTTTCCCTTTCCATTCCTCGTTAAGAATAGATATTGTGTTGGCTATTTTTTCTTGTACTTTTCCATTATCTGAAAAGAGACCCAAATCTTCTTCTCTAGCAAGTTGACCATAAATCATAAGATCTTTAACAGTATGAATACCATTCTTTAGCAATGTCATATTCCAAATGACCTGACCACCAACCAGTCGAATATAGGGATTTCGATAGATAGGTTCATTCAGCAAATCAATTCTTTTTTGTGGTGGGAAAATTCGTGATATTCCTAATTTATTCCATACCTTCATGACTTCATTCCAGAAAGGTGAAATTTTAATCCAGCTTGGAGATTTATCTGTTTTAAAGACGTTCATACCAAGATGCCATTTGTTTGTTCCTTCTTCTATAAACCATGTAACTATGCATCTCCATTTTTTAGGTTCACTGGAAAGTAACTGTCCTATCCATTTAGATAAAAGTGCTTGTATTTGTGTTTCCAAGTTTAGTACTTTAATACCACCTTCTTCTTTTTCTAGAGATGCTAACAAATGTCTCACAGGTGCCTTTTTTCCTTCCCATATATATTCATATACGATATCCTTAATTTCTTTAAGTACTTCTATTGGAATTACCTGATTTGTTGCAATGTACCATATTTTCGATAATATCAATGATTTTGCAACTAAACTTCGTCCTTGAATCGAAAGATTTCTTCGTTTCCATAAAGCTATAATTGCCCTCATCTTTTTTATGATATTTTCCCATATCAGTTTAGACGGGATATTGTTTCCTATCATAACACCCAAGTATTTAGTAAATTCTTTAAGAGTATAATCTTCCAAATTAAAAAGAGGTGGATCATTAGATTGAAATAAAATGACTTCACTTTTCTTTTTGTTGATTTTAGCTCCCGAGGCTTTACAATAAAGTTGAATAATTTCTTGAATTTTATCCAGATCAGTTTGAGAACTAAAAGCTATCAATGTGTCATCTGCATACATGGAAACTTTCATAACATTTCTAAAAGGAAGAGGAATACCTTGAATAAAATCCGATTTACGAATTGCATTAGCTAATCCTTCAATTGCCAGATCAAATAAAAGTGGGCTCAAAGGATCTCCTTGACGGACTCCTCTCTCAACATTAAAAGCTGGAGTGCACCATCCGTTAAAAGTCACTTGGCTTCTCAAATCCTTATAAAGTATTTTCATCCATTTTTGAAATACAGGTCCAAAGCCATAATGTGTTAAACAAATCATCATATAGTCCCAATTCACTAGGTCAAAGGCTTTGAATTGATCTAACAATAATACACCGCCTGTTATATTATTCTTCTTGGCATATTCCAAGAGGTCCATGACTAAACGAATATTGTCATGAATAGATCTTCCTCTGATAAACCCCGATTGATCAGGTTGAATGATCTCTTTTATGCATTTTTGTAGACGATTTGCAAAAATACCTGTGAGTATTTTCAAATCACAGCATGTGAGAGAGATAGGTCGAAAGTTCTGTAAGTCAGTCCTATCCCCTTTTTTATAAATGAGGCATATGATTCCCGTCCTTTGGGATATGGGTAGTATTTCTTTTTGTAACCAATCATTGTAAACAGCTAGTAATATGGGTGCTATTTGTTCCGCATGCTTACGATAGAACTCATTAGTAATACCATCGATACCAGGCGATGTGTTAGGTTTCTGATGGTGAATAGCTTGAATGACTTCCTCTAAAGTAAGGGGAGCATCACACATGATCTTTGATTGGCCTGATAATTTTAATTCGGAGGATTCCAGAAGTTGATTTATAGCTTGACGATTAGTTTCATTTTTCTGATACAATTTTCCATAAAATGAAAAAATATGACTTGATAATTCTTCAGGTGCTTTAAAAACCTGAGGAGAATCTGGATCTTTAAGCTCTAATATGGCAGAATTGGCTCTAACCATTTTTACAAGCTGAAAGAAGTATTTGGTGGGTTTCTCTCCTTCTTCAATATGGTGTATTTTGTTTCTTATGGCAACGTCATCAAAGTGAATACTAATCCAATTTTCAAGGCTTTTACGGAGTTGGTCCCGTCTTCTATAAATTCTTTTCAAAGCCTTCTCATATTTGAGAGGATTTTGATTGTAACTTATCCAGAGCTTCTCTTGATCTTCAAGTTGCAATTCTAACCATTTTCTTATTCTTTTATATTTGGTCTGAAGTTTTTTTCCCCATTTTTGGCTGATTTGCATGATTTGATCTTTGCAACTTTCCCATTGATCACCAAATTTTGTAATTACTTCCTCCGATAGAAATCCACGAAGAAGTTCCTGAATCTCCTTTTCCCATTCCTTCTTGTTTAATAAACGGGGATTGAGTTTCCATAAACTTGGACCTCTTTTAATAGAGTTAGCAGGTTCTATTTGCATAATGCAGGCTTTATGATCCATATCGGGGAGTTCTACATATTTTATAAGACTAATTCTGGAGTCTTCCAAGTCTTGATTAGTTAATAGATAGTCAAGTCGTCTTCCAATTGTACCTTGACCATTACGCCAGGATATACATGGAGTCTTCGGATTTCTTCTATTATAAGCGTCACATAGTACATGTTCAAATATAAGCGCTTGTAGTGAAGCTTTTGAGGGATCTCTACCATGAATTCTCCCTCCTATTTTGTCTTTTGCGTAGAGCGTGATATTGAAGTCGCCTCCAAGAATAACCACGTCAAATCTGCTTAAATCTAATTTCCTAATTTTCAAATTTCGGAAAAATTGAATTCTTTCCTTGGCATTGTTAGGAGCATAAATACATGTCACTAACCATTTTTCATTATTTCTTGTGGCCGTCATGTACATACTACGACCATCTATTCCTTCAATAGTGAATTCCATGTCTTCAAAGCAATCATGTTGTACTAAAATAGCCACACCAGCACTACTTGAACTAGTTACTGAGCCGCTTCCTTCCATGTTGCTTTCCATGCGCCATTTTTCCCAATCTTCTTTCGATGTACAATGAGTTTCTTGCATCAATATTACATCTCCTTTAAACTCTCCCCTCAAATTTCTCATCATCGTTCTACGTTTTTCATCTCTATTCAGGCCTCTAACGTTTATCGTAATTATTTTGATTGACTTCTGAGAACCATAGTCCTGGATGGAACTGCTATTGTTTTCTTTTCCTCTTTCATTTTCATTGGTTGTAGGTTGAGTACTCTCTTCACATCTGGATACCGCTCTGGGGTTGGCGCCGAGTTCAAGTCGGCAGTAGCTTTTGGGTTGATATCAATGTTTGAGTTGATTGTGTCGTCTGAATCTTCATTATTAGTTCTACTAGTGACTGGGGTAGAAATAACATATGAGTTGGAATCCATGTCCAAGCTGATATTCATTTTTAAGCTAGAATTAGAATCGGTGAAATCATCTGAGTTCGCATTAGTTTCCGCATTGGAATCTTCATTTGTGCCCAACTCAGAGATAATATCTGAGTCAGAGTTCATATTCCCATTGGAGTATGAATCGAAAAAATGTCCCAAGAAATTGTCTTGTTCAGTATCAGTGGAGTCTGCCATACAGTTGCCATTCGGATCTAGATTTATAAATGAATTTAGATCAATATGATTAGATCTAAATACGGCCATTTTTTCTTGATAAATCTCGTAGGTGGTCTTTTTTGGGGGTGACGATGGTACTTGATTAACATTTTCACTTTCTTTGTCAGTCTCTTGATCAATTCCTTTTGTTAGTAAAGACGTTAACTCATCGACACTTTCATTTTTCGCTTCACTTTCTTTCTTTTTGTCATGTTTCTTTAACCAGGGGAGAATTGGGAGATATTTCGTCTTTGTTCTTCTTACTACCGCATTTTGATTTGTGCTTCCTATATTCCTTTGATCTTTTCTCGTGTGCTTTAATGTGGGGAAATTGGAAGAGGCTTCCATCTCATGGCGTGGATCTTGATAGCTTCTGGTGTAGAATACCTCTCTTTGATTGGTGCTTTCCTTATCATAATGTGGGCCTTGATAACTTCTAGTGTAGAATATCTCTCTTTGATTGGTGCATTCTATTCGTATATGGCCATATTGAGCACACTTGTAGCATTGAATCCGTTTAGGGCATTTTTTGGGCGAATGCTCATCACTTCTACAGAAACGACATGGAAGGCGATTGGGACACGATTGACTTGCATGATCTCTTTCAGCACAGATGAAGCATGCTTTGGTTGCTCCTGGAAAATAGACTCGGGTCCATGGTTCGATAAAGTTGGGTCTCTCTGAGTCTTGGAATCGAATTCCTCCAGGGATATTATTAAGGTTTTGATCTCCTTTAACTGTACATCTTACCCTGCCAGTTCTAATTTTTGGATAATTTTTATATACTTCCCTTTCCACAATTTGAACATCGGCATGTTCCTCGATTTTTGCTTTTATGTATTCAATGCTTACCCAAGATGGGGTATTTAATAACCAAATCTCATTTCGCTTTTTTTTTTCCTTATATAATTTTTCTGCCATACAACTAAACTTTTCATCACCAATACATAAGCCTTTTACACATAGTTTATCCATGTCTTCTTTTTTTTCAAAATGGATTTCAATCTCACCCGTGAGCAAGAATCTAACCTCAGCAGTTCCATTTTGCAAATTCTGTGTATTAATTGCCTCCAAGATTACCTCTTGTGCAAAAATAAATTTCCCCATACTTACTATGGCACAGTAATCTTGATTTCTTTTATAAACTTGGTTTACATTTTCTTTTCTTAGCTCTGGGTTCACAATTCCTTCATTTAGCTTTGCTAATGAACTGAATTTATTTGCTAGGCTTATTTCCTTATCACCTAAATTAGGGTTAACAATAATATTTTTTTGGAGGGTCATTTCGAAAAATTTCGCTCCCTTTTTTTGAATTTTGATTTTTAATTTTTCTTATCAGACTCTGTCTTTTCCAAACGTCAGTTTCAAGTTCTATTAAAGTGTTTTTGAAACAAAATAATAGTATTCACACTGAAAACTTTTCCCAAGCTATCCTTCTCTCAGTTTAATACAAAAATTCAGAATTCTGAATATTTATTATTGAGTATTCACTTGTTTTTTGTTCTACCTTCGTCTTCCTCTGCAGCTTTACCCTGATTAAAGTGCACTTTTTGCACCAAATTAATAAAATTTTATTTTTTAACTTTCACTACGCTGACTTTTGAACAATATACTACCCGAATTCACCTTGAAATACAAGAAATTCGTCAAAAAATCAATACGTATCAACAGACCCATTCTCAATGTCATCTACAAGCATTGTGATACATTGTAAATTTTCTTCTTCATGATGAATTGCTTATTCTTGCCAAAACTTGTCGATGAACCTATAGAGTTGCCAAACAGCATATTAAGCAAGACTATTTGGGTATAATAGTGATCAACGAATTAAGCCCTAAAAATTGTGGACCTGATGCTTTCTTTAGAAATACGGATAGTGAGCTTTATTATTACAAGTTCTACTTCGAAGCCCGAACGACTTAGGGTTAGGGTTAGGGTTACAC
>DAHVFH010000100.1 GCA_027317105.1 Cytophagales bacterium | reverse complement strand
GGTGATCGGCTGGGCTAATAACCAAAATAGCATTCGGATTAATTTTATTGACTTTATGGCAGGCATAGGCGATACACGGAGTTGTGTTTTTGCGCATGGGCTCAGCCAATACTTGCGATTCGTGCAATTCAGGCAATTGCTCTAAAGTCAGTGCGACATGCTCTTGATGGGTCACGACAAATATATTTTCAGGGGGACATACCGGAAGAAATCGCTCGTACGTTGAGCGAAGCAAGGATTTGCCTGTTCCCATCACATCTAAAAATTGTTTTGGTCGAGAATTTCGGCTATAGGGCCAAAAGCGGCTTCCTACTCCTCCCGCCATTAGGACTACGAATAAGTTTTTGTTCATGATTTTGCCAAAAGAGAGGCCGAAGTTAAAAAAAGTAATTAAGGTTCATGGATTTGAAAAGAAAAAAGAAGCTCGTTCCGAGCACCAAAACTAATTCATTGCAATCGGTTTAAGCAAGCTTGAGGCACACTGGCATTCTATATTGCGTGTTTTTAAGAGTATCTTAGGAAATTTTAAATAAAATTAAACCGTTAATAATACCTGCATTTATTAATGCTAAATGTAATTATTTCTTACACGTTGGCGTGATTTGCACTATTTTATTGCTATCTTCAACTCCCTATTAAATAAGCGTTTTTTTTAAGAATTCAAAAATAAAATTTTATAAGCAAGAATATGGTGGTGGCAGAAGAGAAAGACGAGTTAAAGGTTAAACTCAAGGAAATATTTGGTTACGGGAGTTTTCGAGGGAATCAGGAGATTGTGATCAAAAACATACTCAGTAGGCGCAATACCTTTGTGATCATGCCTACTGGAGCTGGCAAATCCTTGTGTTACCAATTGCCTGCCATGGTCACCGATGGGCTGGCTATTGTCATATCCCCCTTGATTGCGTTAATGAAAAATCAGGTAGATCAGTTAAATGCTTATGGTATTGACGCACGTTTTCTTAATTCGACTTTAAGCAAAGGAGAAATCACAAGAATTAGAAAAGATTGTATTTCCGGCAAAATAAAATTGCTGTACGTAGCGCCCGAGTCGCTCAACAAAGAAGAAAACATTGAGTTTTTGCAAAAAGTGAACATCTCTTTCATTGCTATCGATGAAGCACATTGCATTTCAGAATGGGGGCATGATTTTCGGCCTGAGTACCGCAAGATCAAAACCATGATCGCCCAATTGGGAACAATGAATGTGATCGCCCTTACGGCAACAGCTACCCCAAAGGTTCAGCTCGATATTCAGAAAAATTTGCAAATGGAAGAAGCCGATGTTTTTATCTCTTCGTTCAACCGCAAGAATTTGTATTATGAAGTTCGGCCTAAGAAGGAGACAAAAAAACAATTGATCCGATTCTTAAAAGATCATAAAGGAAAATCAGGGATCATTTATTGCCTGAGTCGTAAAAAAGTTGAAGAGATCGCACAACTCCTCAATGTAAATGGATTCAAAGCAGCACCTTATCACGCAGGGCTCGATCCGGACGTGCGCATGAAAAATCAGGATAACTTTTTGAATGAAGAAGTGGATATCATTTGCGCCACTATTGCCTTTGGCATGGGGATAGACAAGCCGGATGTTCGTTTTGTAATCCATTATGATGTGCCTAAATCGCTAGAAGGATACTATCAAGAAACAGGCCGCTCCGGCCGCGATGGACTGGAAGGCATTTGCTTGATGTTCTACAGTCACAACGACTTGAATAAACTCGAAAAATTCAACAAGGATAAAGCGGTTCAAGAACGGGAAAATGCGCGTATTCTTTTGCAGGAAATGGAGTTTTATGCTGAGTCCCCTGTTTGTAGAAGAAAACAACTGCTTCATTACTTTGGCGAAGAGTACAAGGAAGACAATTGTGGTATGTGCGACAATTGCATTAACCCACGCGAGCGCTTTGAAGGCTCACAATTTGTAAAAATTGCACTTGAGGCGGTCAAGCAAACAAATGAACGATTTGGGTTAACCCATTTAGTAAATGTCATCAAGGGCATTGAAGATGAGTACGTCAAAAGCTACGCGCATTTTGATTTGGCTGTCTTTGGAAAAGGGGATACGGAAGATGCCGATTTTTGGAAATCGGTGATCCGTCAAACTTTGATCTACCAATATTTAGAAAAAGATATTGACAACATTGGGGTGCTGAAGATAACTAAAAAGGGTCATGCCTTTTTGAAGAAACCCCATGCGGTGGAGTTGGCTAAAGATCATGATTTCACTACCGATGTAGTAAATGAAGAGTCCAGCGAACGCACTCCCATCAACTCAAAAGCTTATGACGAGCGGTTATTTGAGATGCTAAAGGCCTTGCGTAAGCAGATGGCAAAAGAAAAAGACCTTCCACCTTACGTGATTTTCCAGGATCCGTCACTGGAAGAAATGGCTACCACTTACCCCACCACTAAAGATGAGATGGCCAGCGTGAATGGCGTGGGCATGGGCAAGGTAAATAAATTCGGGAAAGCGTTTTTGGAACTGATTCAGAAATACGTTGACGATAATGATATTGAGACAGCCGCTGAAGTGGTGGTAAAGTCATCGATCAACAAATCCAAAATTAAGATTTTTATTATCCAACAGATCGATCGCAAAGTTGATCTGGAAGAAATTGCTGAAAGTAAGTCATTGAGTTTTGATGAGTTACTTACCGAGATGGAGAACATTTGCTACAGCGGCACGAAATTGAATGTAGATTATTACATTGATGAAGTGCTCGATGACAACAAGCAAGAAGAGATCTATGAGTACTTCCTTAATAGCGATACCGATCACATGGACGAAGCCATGACTGAATTGAAAGGATTTAGCGAGGAAGATGTTCGGTTAATGCGCGTGAAATTTTTGAGCGAGTACGCGAATTAAAACCTTTCGAGAAATTTTCTTGGCCAGTTATTGAGCGATGACCCTAACAGGCTGCTCTTTTGGGAAAGATTGTATTTCCCTGAACCGGAAACAGCCTACTAAATGATCGTTGATCAACCCACAAGCCTGCATGTGCGCATACATCACCGTGCTGCCAACAAACTTAAAGCCACGTTTTCGCAAGTCTTTACTCAGCGCATCTGATTCCATTGACGTAGGAGGAATGTTCGCTGTAGTTTTCCATCGATTTACAATGGGTTTCTCTTTTACAAAGCGCCAAATGTATTTATCAAAGCTTCCAAATTCTTTTTGTACCTGAAGAAAAAGCTTGGCATTATTTATGGCAGCATTTATTTTTAACCTATTGCGGATAACGCCTGGATCAGTCAATATTTTTTCAATTCGCTTGAGCGAAAACCGAGCTACTTTTTCGGGATCAAAATCAGCAAAATTCTTTCGGTAGCCTTCCCTTTTTTTTAGAATTATACTCCAACTCAAGCCGGCCTGTGCACCTTCTAAAATCAAAAACTCAAAATGTTTGCGATCATCGTGCACCGGCACACCCCATTCTTCATCGTGATAACGAATGTATTGATCAAACTTAAGACACCACGGGCATCTGAATCGTTCAGGCATGTTTCAAGATTACTAAGTTGTTTCAATGAACCTTCGAAATAACAAATTTATTGCGTAACTTCCTGATCAAAATTACAAGATGAAACTATTAATTATAATGGTATGCATTTTAATCGAGCAAGAAGGGCAAGGTCAGCACCGGCTCGATGGTCTATTGCCTTATTCTTTTCAGCAACCCATTTTTCCTTCTTCTACAAAAACAATTATACCTCACCTGCTTGCCGATCCTACGAGAAATCACAGAGTGGGTTCTCCATTGATGACTAATTTGTCAACATGGAACTGGCCTATGCAAAATAGTTTTTTCTGGACGGCCACCGTTACCACTATGTCTTATAATAAAGGAAAATTTGGCACTTTTTTTTATTGGGATATTCAAGGCAACTTGCAGGGAGAAAGTGGATTTATTGATATTTCGGGCAAAAATAAGCGCGGGCTCAAATTGGTTTTCCCTTGGCGTCAGTTCGCTAGAAAATTCTAAAATTCAAATAGATGAGAAAGTATATCCTCTCCGCAATAATCGTGGGCTTTGTACTTCAGGTAAAAGCACAAAAAATCGATTTTGATAAAAAACTGAAAGAACTTGGTATTGAGCTTTATCCTCCCACTAAACCAATGGGCACGTATGTGAAAGTAGTTCGTACTGGAAACTTATTATATTTTGCAGGGCATGGACCAACCAGAGCAGATAATAGTAACATCACCGGTAAGGTTGGTAAAGATTTAACATTAGAACAAGGCTATGAGGCGGCCAAACAAACTGGAATAGCGTTGCTTTCTACCCTAAAAGGAGAAATTGGTGATTTAAATAAAGTTAAACGAATTATCAAAGTATTTGGCATGGTCAATTGCTCGGAAGGATTTACCGATCAACCCAAAGTGATAAACGGGTTTTCTGATCTAATGGTCAGCCTTTTCGGAGAAAAGGGGAAACACGCTCGTTCAGCCGTGGGCATGTACATGCTCCCATCAAATATCGCTGTGGAGATCGAAATGATAGTAGAAATTGAGGATTAAATGTCCCGATCGCCAAAATCATCAACGTTAGGAATTGTCGATATTGACAAAATAATTCCTTAATTTTACAGTCTTATCTTAATTATACTATTATGAACGCAATCCTTTTAATAGGAATGCCCGGGATGGGCGAGTGGGTAGTGATCGGCTTATTTGTACTTGTTTTCTTTGGCGCCAAAAAAATTCCAGAATTTGCCAAAGGTCTTGGCAAAGGCATCCGCGAATTTAAAGATGCCGTGAAAGACGTGAAGAAGGAAGTGGATGAGGCCGGCAAAGAAGTGCCCAAGATTGACGAGAAGTAATCCCCTTTGGAGTCGCTAAGCTACTCTCAAATCCGTCATTCTCTCGATAGTAAAGAACTTACTTGCATGAGGATCGTGCAAGCTCACCTGAGTGTTATCGAACAGAAGAAAGAGCTCAATGCTTTTTTAGGAGTGTATCAGGATCAGGCTTTGCAACGAGCAAATGAAGTTGACAAAAAAATCAATAAAGGCACGGCCGGAAGACTCGCTGGTCTCGTTATTGGCATAAAAGATCTCCTTTGTTATAAAGACCATCCTTTGCAAGGAGGCAGCAAAATTCTCGATGGGTTTATTTCTCAATATAGCGCTACCGCTGTTCAACGTTTACTAGACGAAGATGCAATAATTATCGGGCGACAAAATTGTGACGAATTTGGCATGGGCTCTTCCAATGAAAATTCCGCTTTCGGGCCTGTACGAAATGACCTGGATCCTTCAAGGGTTTCGGGTGGCTCTTCGGGTGGCTCTGCTGTATCCGTTCAGGCCGGAATGTGCCAAGTGTCTTTGGGTACCGATACGGGTGGGTCAGTTCGTCAGCCCGCTTCATTTTGCGGACTCATTGGATTGAAGCCTACCTACTCTCGTATTTCCCGTTATGGATTAGCCGCCTATGCATCATCCTTTGATTGCATCGGAATTATCTCAAAGCACATGGATGACATTGGCTTAGTGCTCGAGGTCATTGCCGGAGCTGATGAATTTGACAGTACCGTATCAAGAAGAGAAGTGCCTTCCTATTCGAAAGAAATGAGAAGTGCAACAGAAAGAAAATTCAAGATCGCATATATGAACGATACGATCGAAAACAACGCTTTGCAGCCAGAAATCAAGGACGCGATCCTTGAAAAAATTCAGCAGCTAAAAGCGAAAGGGCATACCGTTAACGCCATTGATTTTCCACTGAATGAATATGTGTTGCCAACATATTATATTTTAGCTACGGCCGAAGCCAGTTCTAATTTATCGCGCTACGATGGCGTTCGATATGGATACCGAAGTAAGAATATTAATGATGTGACTTCTCTTTATAAAAAAACAAGAAGTGAAGGTTTTGGTAAGGAAGTACAACGTAGGATTTTATTAGGCACTTTTGTTTTGAGTGCGAGTTACTACGATGCGTATTATGCCAAGGCACAACAAGTCAGAACGTTAATTCGAAACCAAATAAAAGCAATCTTTAAAGAATACGACTTCATCCTGATGCCCACTGCGCCAACAACCGCCTTCAAATTGGGGAGGCATTCTGATAATCCCGTTTCGATGTATCTTGCAGACTTATTTTCCGTTCAAGCTAATGTGGCCGGTGTTCCAGCTATTTCAATTCCTTGCGGGAAAGATGAACTGGGGCTGCCGATTGGGTTGCAACTAGTGGCTGATGATTTTGAGGAAAGTAAATTACTACAGTTTTCTGATCAAGTTTTGAAAATGAAATGAAAAAGGTTACGCTTCTTTTTTTATTAGGATTGGGTTTCGGGCAAAGTACGGCACAGTCTGTCCTTGAAAAGGATACGCTTGTAATCTCACAAAATCTGGTGATTGACTCTTTGGTCTTGAAGGATACCGTCAAAACTGAACTGGTAAGCCTTCCCTCGGATTTAGAATACATTCCAGCGGATGAATCTCCCGAGCTAATTGCCGATAGGCTGGGATGCCTTCAGCAAACTATTGAATTGACTTACAATAGCAAGGTTCACGGTTTCATCGACTATTTTACAGTACGCGACCGCGAATACATCCGCATGACCTTACGGAGGAAGGACTTGTATTTCCCTTTATTTGAGAAAAAACTGAAGGAAAATAACCTACCCGAAGAACTAAAATATCTATCTATAATAGAATCCGGCCTTAACCCCAAAGCCATTTCCGTTGCTCGGGCAGTAGGTTTGTGGCAATTCATGTCTAGCACAGGCAGGTATTTTAGCTTGAGGAGTGATTGGTTTACTGATGATCGAATGAACCCAGAAAAAGCTACGGATGCAGCTTGTCATTACCTAGGTCAATTGTATTCTATCTTTCACGATTGGCATTTGGCATTAGCCGCTTACAATTCAGGGCCTGGCACAGTAAAAAGGGCCATTCGGAGATCGGGTTACAAAAAAACATTTTGGGAAATCTATCCTTATCTGCCGCGTGAAACGCGATCCTACGTACCTCAGTTTATTGCGGTGATCTATGCCGTGAATTATGCTGAAGAGCACAACATTTATGAAAGTGCGCGCGAAAAATTTAGTCCTCATGACACCTTAACTGTCGATCGGTTTTTTCACTTTGAAACGTTTGCAAACCTTACGGGAATATGTCCGGAGGACCTGCAGTTTTTAAATCCCCACTTTAAAAGGAATGTTGTCCCGGCTGATGACAAAGTTCGCACGATTAGGATACCCCATAGAGCAAAGGAAATCTTGGCCTTTAACAGAAAAGAAATTTTAGATTCAGTGGCTGCCGGAGAGAAAGAATTCGAAGCAGTGGCCAAAGCAATGTCAAATAATACTTACGGACGTGAGCGAGATGTTTATTACGTTCAATATGGTGATGCCTTAAGTCTTATTGCTCAACGCTTTGCCGTGAGTGTAAGCAACCTCAAAGAGTGGAATAATCTGAATGGAAATATGATCCGTACGGGCCAGCGATTGACCATTTGGATAACACCAAATTATGTTGCTAAACCCATTCCCTCAATCGTTAATACAACCTCTGCTTCCTCTGCTGCAGAGCCTTCTGACGATTCCAAGATGTACATTGTACAGCCTGGCGATACGCTTTGGGATATTTCGAAAAAACTTCCCGGCATTACGATCGAAAAATTAAAAAGCCTCAATAATCTTAAAGGAAGCAGGCTTAAGCCAGGACAAAAATTGATTGTTGGCTAAATTCGATGTGATAATACCTACCACTATTGTTAATCTTAATTTTTAAGCCACTCCTAAATTGAAAACACATGAAGTATAACGTATTCGGCATTGGAAATGCCATTGTTGATATTGTAACCGAAGTGGATCATGATTTCTTTGAAAAAAATGAAGTAGAGAAAGGGGTGATGACGCTCGTAGATGAGAAACGTCAACTTCATTTGATGGGCGCTATTGACATGAAAAAAAGTAAGATGTCTGGAGGAGGATCTGCGGGCAACACGGTAGTGGCCTTAAACCAATTTGGTGGAAAAAGCTTTTACGCCTGCCTGGTTGCCCACGATGAACTTGGTAAATTTTTTCTTGAGGATTTGAAAAATCATGACGTGCATACCAATTTAAAATTTGAACACTGTCCCGAAGGTCATTCGGGTCGTTGTTTAGTAATGACTTCACCAGATGCGCAGCGCACAATGAATACATTTTTAGGTGTCAGTTCTTTTTTAGCACCCGAACATGTGGATGAAACTGCGATAAAAAATTCCCAGTACGTTTACCTGGAAGGTTACTTAGTATCAAGTCCAAAGGGATTTGAGGCGATGAAAGAGACAAAAAAAATTGCAGAAAAAAACAAAACTGATGTGGCCCTCACCTTCTCTGACCCCAGCATGGTAAAATATTTTTCTAAGCAAATGGAAGAAATCGTGGGTGCCAGTGTGGATCTATTATTTTGTAACGATGAAGAGGCGATGATTTTCACCGGCACCGAGTCGATTGTGAACGCACGCGAAAAATTAAAACAAGTGGCCAAACGTTTTGTTATTACGCAAGGTTCTAACGGGGCAATCGTGTACGATGGTGACACCTTCATTAACATAGAGCCGTACCCAGCAAGTGCCGTGGATACCAACGGTGCCGGGGATATGTTTGCTGGCGCCTTTCTTTATGGCATTACGCACGGGCATAGTTTTGCTGGCTCAGGTAAACTGGCCTCGTTGGCTTCCTCTCATGTAGTGCGACAGTGGGGGCCTCGACTAAAGAAAGGGGAGGTACAAAAGATTTTGACTGAATTTAACGGATAGCTAATTCTTTTCGACTCAGTGAAAAGCTGATCTAAATGAATGAAAATTAAAAGCTGCTTCACGTTGTGTTACCCCAATCCCTCCGCCTGTGTCTCACAGGCCGAAATGATCGGTGGTCAGTGCGGATGGATAAAATACTAATTTTTATCTTCGGCTTTTTCTACACGAATGCCCACTGCTATGATTCCAGGGATGGTATCCATTCGCATAAACTGCTGAAGCTTCATTTTATACTCCCCTACTTTCTTAAAAGAATAATTGGTGAGAATTGGAAATTGGTGATCGTAGATGTCGCCAATGCCGCTTGTGCCAAAAGGCTTTCCAGTTTTTTGATCAAACAGATAATTGGCAATCATTTTCTTGGCAAGAGAAGCACTGTCTTGCGCTAACAATTCGTAATTCACAAATAATCGGGCATAGGGATAATTCAGGGAATTACGAATATTTAAAAGCAGGTTGTATTTTTTAGTAGTATCCGAAATATGAAATTGAAATCGTGCAGGCTCATTGATCTGCCATGCCCTTTCCTTGAACTCAACGTTGTCTTCAAATACCCTATTTGAATTACAGCCAACCAATATCAGTAGAGCCGCAACCACAATGAGAACACGGCTTTTCATCCTTGGGGGTTGTTCGGTCGATTAGGGTTTGGTCGGTTAGGATTTGGCCTATTGGGCTTCGGTCGGTTAGGATTCGGTTTATTAGGATTCGGTCTATTCGGGTTTGGTCGATTAGTGTTCGGTGAATTGGGGTTTGGTGGGTTAGGATTGTTACGCTGGTTAGGATTGCGGTTACCCCGATTGTCATTCCTACCGCGGTTTTGATTCTTATTTTTATTTCTTCCCTTGTTTTGAAATTTTTTATCCATTGTTTCCAAATCACTGTTCAACGTAGCGATTGGAATTTTAACTTCCACTTCATTTAACACAAGGCTTGCCGGTTTTTTCCCTTGCCGATTCAACTCCAAAATTTCATTGACGCGATCGACATTCAGGGCATACCAATTATTTTCATCTTTGAAAGCAAACCACATGATCTTTCGAAAGATGTCGGTCTTTTGAAGTTTGGCTTCGCCTTTCTCCGTGAGCAGAGGCGCTTCAATGTCAGGGATGTACTTCAATGCATCCATGTAAGTTTCCAATTCATAATTTAGGCAACACTTTAACCGGCCGCACTGCCCGGAGAGCTTGCTCGGGTTGAGCGATAAGTTTTGATAGCGTGCCGCACTGGTGGCTACATTTTTAAAGTCGCTGAGCCAAGTAGAGCAGCAAAGCTCACGGCCACAAACGCCAATTCCCCCAATGCGCCCCGCCTCTTGCCGCAGACTAATCTGGCGCATTTCTACCCGCACTCTAAATTCACCGGCAAGGATTTTAATCAGTTCCCGAAAGTCTACCCGTTCATCCGCAGAATAAAAAAATACAGCTTTGCTATTATCC
>DAHVFH010000075.1 GCA_027317105.1 Cytophagales bacterium | reverse complement strand
ATAATTTTATTGACCAGAAGTTCCCTAAAATAATCTTCCGTCCTCAAAACCTTCTTTTTATTCTGATCCAATTTTTTAATCGTATATCGGATTTTGCAATAACTCAGATAAGGTTTTTGACGGTAGCGCTTAAAAATATAGGCCTCAAGCAAATTGTCTGTGTGCCACGGGCCGATTGAATAATCAATTTCGGTTTTGTTTCCCATCACATCGAAACGAAGAATCGCACTATCCACTTCGCTGATATAAACTCTGTAGTAAGCTGGAAATTTTTTTTTGTTTGAAATCTCAACTTTTATGACGGCTAAGTCTTCACCATCTATTTTGGTGGTTCCATCCCATCCGTAAATCAAGTTGTTGGGAAAATCGAAGAAGCTCTTTAAAAAAACAAATGGAGACGCCCGATGTTGCTTAACAAGGTTTTTACTTAGTATGTCGCGCAAAATATTTCTGTGATAGTCCCAGCCATTCATGAGCGCGCTTCTTCTTACTTCATTAATAAAAATTTCCTCTTTTGTACCTTTCCCGTTTTTCTTGGGCAAGTAGCCCGGATCATAAATTGTAACGGCTGCTTCGATCAGCGTACCGGGAAATGAACCTCTATCCGACTCCAGCCTTTCCCAACTGCGGTGAAAGCCCTCCATTAAATAAGGCTGATTGGGATAAATTCTAGGGATTGCGCGCAATGCTCCTTCTATTAATTTTCTTGCACTTTCGCCTGAAACCGTAATCTCTTTCAACCAAGTAGGCTCCTCCGTCAGCAGAACAAATTCATTACGGGAGAATCTGGATACCTGCTTCTTAAAAGTTTTGTAACCCAGATAGAAAATCGTGAGAGTATCGTTTTTCAAATTTACAGGGACATAAAACTCGAAATCACCGGCTTCATTCGTCAGGACGCCAATAGAAGAATTTTTAACACTGACGGTTGCCAAAGGCAAAGGCAGTTTTGAATTCTGATCGAGTACTTTGCCATTCAAAACCATTACTTCTTGACTAAAACATAAGATTGGGAAGAGCAGAAAAATAATCAGGACGCATTTAAGTATTACCATTTCAATCGCTCGGATCATAATTTTCTTAATTTTGTAACGCTACAATTAAATGACTTGAACTTTATGAGCGAAATACTTATTGCCCGGTTTAATACTAAAAAAGAAGCCAAATTGGTTGAGCAACTTATCGGCACCATGCGCAAAGCGAAAGTTTTGCAACGCGGCAAAGATTTGGAAGACATGTATTTTGCCGAACTGATCAACGAGGGCATGAGAGAAAAGGGTACGGTTGACCTTGCCGAATTCAAAAAGGATTTATATAAACAGATTAACAAGAAAACCAACCGCCCCAAATAGCAACAGTTGATGATATGAATGTCATCATCAAAACACAGTTCAAACGAGATCGCCAAAAAGTAAGCCATCAAGAGTTGGCGAAAGCCCTTGTTCATAAAATTGAACAAATTGAAAGAGCTGAAACACCTCAACATATTACGGGTTTGAAGCCACTGATTGGCTATGACACGCATTATCGTATATATGTGAAATCTGAAAAGCAATCTTATCGCATTGGGGCAATTATCCGAGGCAACACGATATGGCTTGTTCGTTTTCTCTCTCGTAAAAAAATCTATCAGGAATTTCCTTGACACCGTTTAAAAAAGTTATTTTTTTATTTCGATCCGTTCTTAATAAACTGCTCTTCCAAGGAAGCTTCTCTTTCTAAATCCCTCACCACAGTATTACCATAAGGAATTTGTCTCACCAATTTATAGTCCTTCCAATACGTAGGATCATAGCTACCAGACGGGATTCCGTAATTGCGATTACTGAAGTTCGATTTTATTTTTGATTTCTCTTTTCTCTCAAGCGTATGAATATTCTGAATAATTGCTTCTGAATTTTCTTCTTGATAAATTTTATTCCCGGCTTGATCCGTCCAGTTGAAGCTGCCTTTCACATTGAGGTAGTACATAAACATTTTGCCTTCCACTTCTTTGAAAACAAATGTCGATCGGTAGTCAGTCATTTTGATTTTCAACTTTCCAGGTATTCCTGTTGGCTTAGTAAAGTCAAGCTTTCTATTGCCATTGAAATCCATCTGCACAATGGCGAAGTCAGAGGTCCGGATATAAAAGCGCGTATCAAATAAAAATTCGTGAACGTCATCTTTTACTCGGCCGTCAACAATGTAAATAGTCTCATTGTCCAAGTAGCGTACTGAATCCAGTTCATACGTGCAGATTTGTTTGGTAAAATTCTTTATCAATAAACCTTTATTTCTTGAATGATTCTCTCCCGTGAAAATAAATTGAGGTTTGAAAAAGCCAATCAACCATCGGGTGCGGCTGTCTCTATAATCGTTGCTCTTTCGGATTTGCAAATACTCTATATCCACTGAACCTCGTTTGGAATTATTATAACCATGATCGAGGCCCCGCAACGAGCATTCCCAAAGCTTGGCAAATTTTCCATCCTCTTTTTGTGTCTGCCTGTAAAAACTATCAAATTCATAATTCGAAACGCAAAACGTTTTGTTCCAGTTATCAAGTGCTTTCTTTACGATCGCTTCAGGATTGGGACTCACTACCGTCAATTCCCTTAATTGATATACTCGTTCATCCAATTTCAGATTATGATAGGATTGTTTTCGTAAATCAGCAATCACAAATCCAACGGATTTATAACCCAGGGCTCGTATCAATAGCGAATCACTGAAGAACCTTTCGTCAATCGAGAACTCAAATCGTCCACTTTCATTGGAAGCGACACCAAGTGATGTTCCTTTAATGTAAACGGAAGCCCAGGGAATCGCCTGGTCTGATTTAGCGCTGTGAAGTTCGCCTCGAAATAAAAAATAATTATCCTGACCTAAAAGCGGAAGCGCTAAGAATAAAACATACACAAGGAAAAATGATCTTTTCATAAATCTTTCAAGGCATTTATTGAATCACAATATGAATATAGGAAGCGTCCCTGCGAGCACCAGCGATGGATTGCGCGGTGGCGCGAAGCAGCCTCCATTTTGGGGATCGCTTCGTCCCTCCCTCTTTCCTTGCTGGAACTCGCGATGACGTTAAATTATTATTTTACGTTACATCAGTTATTAACCTAAAAAGCTACTTCTCATCAACCACGTCCATAAAAACCCTAAAGCCGACTGCGCCATCTGATCCCGAATAAGTGTTCACACTTCTTATCGTTGATTCTTCCGGAGAATGATTCCAACTTCCGCCACAGGCTTTTCCCTTCACATCAATCATCTCTGCGGCATTGCCTACAACATTGTAAAGACCCATGCCCATTGCGAAAAAACTTATAACGGGAGCGGTGAACAAAAACCCATCACCATCGGGCTTGTTGACTTGGCAAGACACGCTTCCGGAAGGCACTTTAAAATTTCCCATCCAGCAGTTTCTTATGTTCTGTCCTTTGTTACGCATAGCATAGACCCAAAACCATGGATAGAGAATCTCATTTCCCTTTACTGCAATTGTCCGGTGTTTTATTGCCACCTCATCACCTGGTTTTTCGGGGATTCCAACTTCCACTTCGTTTTCATCTAACTCCCACGATTGAAATTTTTTATAACCAAGTGCGGCTATCTGGTATTCCTTTAGCGATGGAAGCCTGAACTTGACTTTCTTAAATTTCTTCTTACCCTTGGTGTCATTGTACAGATCGGTGAACCATTCACAATATGCGATTGCCGCTTCATAAGTAATATTGACAATCGGGTAGTCACCATAGCCCTTTGCGTATTTTGTTTCCTTCGTCTCATCCTGTGGATAATGGTAGCCTTTGAAAAAAGTCAACGTAGATCCTTCATATTGTGAGATGTCTGGTTTGTAGCGTTCGTACAATGCCTTCTGATTGGAGCGAAGGAGGTAGCCGAGAAATTGATTATACTCTTTGTTACTAACTTCGGTTTGGCAAGCGTATAAATTCCCTTTGATCACTTTCATCTCGGACTCCAATCTCTTCCTTTCAAATTTGTACAACCGCTGCTGAAGGACGACCACTTCATCAAGAACCGTTGAGGATTCTTCTAATCGAAAGGTTTGATTGGAAGTCGCAAGATTGGTGACCTTGTCTTTAAATGTTTTGTAGCCCACATAAGAAATAAATAGCGTATCATCCAAAACATCGTTAGGCAAATCAAATTGAAAATTGCCCACACCGTCCGTTGCCGTGGAGTAAGGATATTTCTTTAAGCCGATGTTTGCACTGATCAACGGTTGATCGGTTTTTGCATCCATCACTTTGCCCGAAAGTTTTATAGCCATCTGTGAGAAGGAAATGCAAGGACTGGCGATCGCTAATACAATTAGAAAGGTCTTCATCGATCTGTAATTATTCATGTTTCAAAATATCCACCGGATTCACCCGCGCACTTTTTATCCCATGATAACCAGAAAGAATAAGGATGATGAAAAGCGCGATGATCCCCGGAAGGAAAAAATACCAACTGCTCAATTCAACATGATAGGCAAAGGTCTTCAGCCATTCGCCCGTCAAGAACCAGATCACTGGCCATGAGACCAACATTGCCATAAGAAGTAGTGCGATAAAACTTTTGGTATGAAGAAAAAATATCTGAAACGGACTGGCACCAACCACTTTCCTTATCCCCATTTCTTTAGTGCGAAGCGTGACTAACAGGGCGGAAATACTGAAGATACCGAGGCAGGACGTTAAAATGGAAATCACCAACCCGATTTGAAAGATGTTCTTCGTTTCAAAATCCTTTTTGTACAAGCTCAGGTATTTTGAATCGAGGTATTCCCACTCAAATGGATATTTCGACCATTGTGTTTTAAATTCCTTTTCAATGGCATCAACCAATCCAGCAGGCTTAAGTGGATTGACTTTTACGTAAATGAAATTGTTACCCCAATTATGGTCAGCCGGAAAAATGATCATCGGCTCAATCGGGTTGTGCAGGGAGGCAAAATTAAAATCCTTCGCTACGCCAATTACTTCGCCATCCATGTACGATTGATCCTGTCCACTTATTGGGCCGTTTATCTTTTTACCGATTGGGTCTTTCCAACCAAATTCTCTTGCTGCCGTTTCGTTGATGATAAATGATCCATGCCGATCAGCCTCTCTCCCATTATCAAACCCGCGGCCTTTCTCTATTTTAATGCCGAGCGCATTCAAATAGTTGGAGGTGCAATTCATCATCGGAACAAGCCGTTGCTCCATTCCCTTTCCTGTTTCTATTTTAAAAACATACTTCGTCTCTATCATTTCCGGGTAGTAAGAACTCGCTCCCACCTTGGAAACGCCATTGACCTTACCAATCGTTTCGCAAAATGTTTCCACCCGTGAAGGCTCGGCCGAGCGAAGTTTGATAAGGATGGTATTCTTATCGTCAAACCCTTTGTCGGAGTCTTGAATAAAGTTGAATTGATCCACGATCAGGATAATCAACGCGATCATGATAATGGAAAAAGAAAGTTGCGTGGCGACTAACACCTTGCGTGCGGAAAGACCACTGCCATTTGAACTGAGTTTACCTTTCAATGAATTGATGACATGGCTTGTCTTTGACAAAACATTCGCGTTGGCTCGGGTTGAAAGGAAAAGAAGAACCAAAAAGGCGATGGCAGAAAACACAAAGACCGGGTTCAAAAATATTTCTGCATCAATGTGGATATTCAGATAAGTGCCAGCCAGGAGCAGTCCCTCATAACAAAGTACTACCACCAATGGCACTACCACGAGCAACGCTAAAACTGTTTCTGTAAAAAGGATCTTTCGGTGTCCATCGGCCATTCCACCAAACACCCTGATGATGCCGATCTTCTTTAGATTGGCAGTGAGTTCTGCAAGGGTGAGATTAAGGTAATTGATCAGTCCGGTAACCAAAAATAGCACAATGACGGCCACGAGGATATACAGATTGTTTTCGCTTCGCTTCTGCGCAATGTCTTCATCAAGAGGCTCCGAAAAATGAATGTCGGTGATGTTTTCAAAGAGAATTTCGAAAGTGGCTTTGTATTCACGAACAGCCAAATCATGAAAAGTTGACAGCACCGAAGGCATTTTGCTTTTGATCTCTTCCAAATTTGCTCCGGGCTTAAGGAGTAAGTAGGTATAGGCATTCAGGTTCCCCCAACCATCCTCGCGATCGAACGTGTCCCAAGAAATTACCGCATCAAATTTCAAATGGGAATTGGAAGGAACGTTCTTAATGACTCCTGTAATTTCAAGCAAATTATCGTTTCCAAACTCGATCGTCTTGCCTAGCGCATCCTCATCACCAAAGAGCTTTCTGGCAAAGGCTTCGGTGATCACGACCGTATTCGGCTCAATCAATGCCCGCTGATCACCCTGAATAAAATCGAAAGTAAGGATTTTGAAAAAATTGCTGTCAGCCGCAAGGGTAACTTCATCATAAAAGATCCGATCGTCCAAATGGTAAATCGGTTTGTCCTCGTACATGAACCGGAAGTAATTTTCTATTTCAGGAATGTCTTCCACCAAGGCTTCGCCTATGGGCAACGGTGTAACTGCATAGTGGGTAACATGATCCTGAAAATTAACTTTGGATGTCAGCCGGTAAATCCGATTTTGGTTTTTATGGAATTTATCAAACGACAATTCATTCACCACATAAGCGGTGAGCAAGAGCGCGAAAGCCAAACAAATGGCCAAGCCAACTGTCTTCACAAAAAAGATCAGTTTATTTTTCTGAGCGTTGCGCACGGCCATTTTGAAATTCATGCTCCACAGTGCGCCCATACTTCCGGGAACAAAACCGTTTTCAGTTCTTTTGATATTCGACCATCTTAAAAAGCGGAGCACGTCCCAGGCATACTTGAAGTCAGCCGAGCGTTTTCCCTCTTCTTTCAATCTTTCGTAGTACAATTCATGCGCATCGCCCTGGATTTCCTCCAACAATTCGGGATTGCAATACCAGCGCAAAAAGCGGTCGATCCATTTTGGTGGTTGCTGATTCATATTGTTTTCAATAAAAAATTAGGAACTCTTTTATAGAGTTGAAGTTTAAGTTTCATATTTTCCTCCAACGTCTTCCTGCCGCTTGCAGTAAGTACGAAGTAACGCTTTCGCCTTCCACCGCGTTCTTGTGTCGCCCCTCCCATCTTAGATTTTAAATATCCTTTTCGTTCGAGGCGTTTTAGCACTTCATGCACTGCGCTGATGTTCACGTTGCGTCCCGTCTCGTCAATAATATCCTGACGGATAGAAACGCCATACGCCTGATCGGATTGTGAAGCCACGGAGAGTAATACAAGCTCTTCAAATTCGCCTAAATAATTTCCTTTTGCTGTCATAATAATATGTTATACAAACGTGAATGTAATTGATTTATTTTATATTTGTATAAGTTATTTATGAAAAAATTATTGAGGGAAAGTCTATTAGCAAGCCTACTATTGATCAGTGTTTCATTATCTGCTCAACCGAATCCGCTAACCCTTAGCGGGAAAGTAATTGACAAGGCAACACAAGACCCATTGCCCTATGCTACAATCAGTCTAAAGGAAAAGCCAATTGGTGTAGTCGCTAATCAGCAAGGTTAATTTATTTTCAACATCCCCGCTCAATACCTTTCTGACACCTTGATCATTTCCATGATGGGCTATGAAACTTTCAAACAAAAAGTCAATAGCATTAAAACCCATAGCAACCTGCTCGTTCAATTAAGTGTGAAGCCAACAATACTAAACGAAGTTATCGTCAGTGCAAAAAAACTTACCGCGAGGGAAATTATAGAAAAGGCAATTCATAACATTAAAATTAACTATCCGCAGAAGCGCTATTTGTTGGATGGATTCTATCGGGAATATGTTAAAGAAAATGAAAAGTACATCGCGCTATTCGAAGCAGCCGTTAGCATTTATGACAATGGGTATAAAACACCGCTACGGCATACGGGACAATTAAAGGAGCAAGTTTACCTTAACGAAACTCGACAATGTCGCACTGCCAATTTTCAAACCAAGATTTACAAGGTTCAGAACCACTTCTATGAAATGCTTTTAGCAAACGATGTTAAATACGGCAGCGGAGACAGGCTCACATTTGACCCTGGAAAAATCAACTATCAATTCGAAAAAATTATTAATCTGGGTGAGCAGTTGGTTTATGTGATTATAACAGGTAACCCTTGGTCGAGCCGTATTTACATTGACGCAGGTAGCTTTGCCATCCTGAAAATTGAAATGGATGCGCGATGGGAGGGTGCGAACCTAAACGAATGGAAAATGAGTGACTCCATCATGAACCGCACTCCGTTTATCAAGAAAACGATCAGGTTCAAGAAGTACAATAGGAAGTATTTTCTGGAGTACATGAATTACTCCTGGCGAATTGAGGGTTTTAAAAAGGGTTCTAACAAAGTGTTGTTCACATCAGATTTTTTTCAGGAATTGTTGGTGAACAAAATCACTTTGGAAAACATTAAAAAGCCAGACAGAAAAAACAGGATGAGTAGCCAAAAAATAGTCGAACTTCAAGCCAAGCCGTATAATGAACCGTTTTGGAAAACGTACAATGTCATTCGCGACTCACCACTCAATTCAAAAATAATCAAAGACTTGGAAGAGGTCGGTAAATTAGAGGATCAATTTAAAAAAGTCAGTCCGCTAAAGAGCAAATAAACTACTACTTTTTTAATCGATCAGATTCCCATCGTTATCCATTCCATCCCAAAGGTTCTTCCCCAAGTCTAAATTATTTCGGGATATCAATTATTAGTTACCAGGCCATGAAATTTAAAAACGAAAAACCCTGGCGTAAAACTTCCGTTAACTGCATCTAGTTAACCCCTCGCTTATGAACTTGAAATTCTGGAAGAAGCCGAAAAAGGAAAAAATAAAGAAGTCGTTTATCCGCGAATGGTACGATTCCATTGTCTTTGCGGTAATTGCGGCCACACTTTTGCGATGGTCGGTGGTGGAAGCGTATGTGATCCCTACGCCTTCAATGGAAAATTCATTGTTGGTCGGTGATTACCTCTTCGTCAGTAAATTTCATTACGGCACACGCACACCGCAAACGCCTTTGGAACTTCCGCTAATGCATCAGAAAATATGGGGAACGTCCATCCCTTCTTACTTGCCATGGATTCAACTGCCAGCGTATCGATTGCCAGGCTTGACGAAAATAAAAAGAGAGGATGTGGTGGTTTTCCACGTGCCTCCCATCAGTTTAAATGAGGGTGTCGATCATCCGATCGACCAGAAGACGAACTACGTGAAGCGTTGTATGGGCATTGCCGGAGATGTGTTGGAAATAAAAAACAGAAATGTTTTTGCCAATGGCAAATTGTTGGGCAACCCCGAAAATATGAAATTCAGTTATCTGGCCACTGCCAAGGATGAAGTCAATAAACGGAATTTTCACAAGCTCGGCCTCGACAAAGATGATTACACCTTTTTAGGCCGGTCTGCCGATAGCAAAGCGGTCTATAAAATGTGGCTGACGAATAAACAGTTGGCGGAGATAAAAGAGGTCTCCTATTTTACTTCAGTGATTGATGATTACACAAAAAACGATCCTGATAATAGCATCTTTCCAACAATAGAAAGAAACAAATGGAATGCGGACAACTATGGTCCACTTACCATCCCAAAAAAAGGAATGCGAATACCAATCAATGATTCTACATTAAATTTCTACGGAGAAATCATCCGGTTGTATGAGAAAAATAAAAATGTGGCAATCCAAAAAAATACACTCACCATTGACGGCAAGCCTGTTTGGCCAGCGTGGTCTTACCCACTTGGCGCGCACCGAGTATCGCTAAGGCGGGAAAAGCACTTAATGCACGAATCATAGTCTTTTCTAGAGCTCTTTCAATCATTTAAGTAAAGATATTGCTATCCTTGAAATATTCAAATCGAATTTGAATATTTCAAGGATGATAAATTCAGAATAAAACTAAAAATCAGTACATCATTTTAGCAATTAGCGCTTTGGGATCCATCGTTGTGAAATCGTTCATCACCACCTTTGTTCCTAATTCTTCAAGGGAATGCGTAGTGGAGAGTCCTACCACAGGACTACCGGCCGACCGGGCCGCAGCTACACCTGACAACGAATCTTCAAACACAATACATTGGGATGGCAGAAAGTGCAAGGCTGCCGCGCAGTTGACATAAATTTCTGGGTTCGGCTTTCCATGGCTCACGTGCGATTCATCTAAAATCACCGGAAAATATTTTCCTATTCCAGTTTTTTCCAACACAAAGTCAACATTGCTACGCGGAGCAGAAGTTCCGATTGCCAAGGGAATATTTAATTGCAAAGCCTGTTCCAAAAATCGTGTAAGTCCAGCGACCTCTACAATGTCCTTTTCATACAGATCGCGAAAAAGCTTTTCCTTCTCTTCTCCATATTTATTTACTTCTGTGGGCGACAAGGAGCGTCCAAACAAATTCGGTATCCATTCTTTGTTGGTGCGGCCATAAATCTTCTTGATCAACTCCTCTTCACTGAGTTGATAGCCATACTTCTCGGCAAACTGGCGCAAGGCAATTTTATGGTAGGGATTGGTGTCCACAATTACACCATCCATGTCGAACACAAAAGCAAATGAATTCATCAATTTTTTAAAAAGACAAAAGTAACGGAATAAGGAGAAACTATTTGACAACAAGAACTGAAAAGTGAGTTTCAGAAATTCCATACATAGTGCTATTCTGATCATCCGATTATCTCCATTCATCAAAATTCACTTTTTCCTCATGTCATAATATTTCTCATTGCGGTTCTAAATCAGAAACCATGAGCCGCATCCTTCTTCTTTTCAGCCTTGTTGTAGCGTGTCAATTCACTGCAGCGCAAACACAAACGATTCCAACACCCAAAGAGCACTTCGGCTTTGCAATCGGAGACGACTATCAACTTCCTAATTACACCCAGACCGAAGCTTTTTTTCGCAAACTGGCAACTTCTGACCGGGTGAAACTGGTAGACATCGGGATGACGGAAGAAGGTCGTCATCAGTTGATGCTCATCGTCACCTCCCCTGAAAATCACAAAAAATTAGATCGCTATAAAGAAATATCCACAACCCTTGCCCGAGCCGAAGGCCTGAGTGAGGATCAGGCCAAGGCCATGGCCGCAGAAGGAAAAGCGGTGGTATGGATTGATGGCGGTCTTCATGCCACCGAAACCGTAGGTACAAATCAGTTGATTCAAACTGCTTACGAGCTCATCACAAGAACAGATCCGGAAACATTGAGAATTCTAGATCATGTAATTATATTATTCACCCACGCCAATCCCGATGGGCAGGAGTTGGTATCCAATTGGTACATGCGCAATCTCGTTCCCGGAAAAAGGTCGCTGGATCATTTACCGCGGCTTTATCAAAAATATGTCGGTCACGATAACAACCGTGACTTCTTTATCATGAACATGAAGGAGACGCAAAACATGGGGCGTCAATTATTTGTCGAGTGGATTCCGCAGATCATGTACAACCATCATCAAAGTGGCCCTGCCGGTTCGGTGGTTGCCGGGCCACCCTATCGTGATCCGTTTAACTATGTGTTTGAGCCAGGCATGATTACGGGTATTGATGCCGTAGGTGCCTCCATGATTAATCGGCTTAATACGGAAAATAAACCCGGCTACACGCGACTTGGTGGTTCCGTTTTCTCCACCTGGTACAATGGTGGATTGCGCACAACCACCCACTTCCACAATATGATCGGCCTCTTAACTGAAATTGTGGGCAGCCCCACGCCTGCTGAGATCCCGTTGGTTCCTTCAAGGCTCATCCCCAACAACAACACGCCTTATCCAGTCGTCCCTCAGATGTGGCATTTCAAACAATCCATTGATTATTCGCTCTCCTTAAATTATGCTGTTTTGGATTATGCCGCGCGCAATAGCGATCATCTGCTTTACAATATTTATCGCATGGGGAAAAACTCTATCAATAAAGGAAACGAAGATTACTGGACACCTTACCCCAGCCGCATTGAAGCCATTTCTACCGCTTATAAAAACAGACCAAAAAAAGATGAAAAAAAACGGGAACGATCTTTTAACACCAACCTCATGGGAGGCTTCGGAATACCGATTAAATATTACGACAGCCTTTTCAAGGTGACCGCCAAGCGGGATGCTCGCGGTTATATTATTCCATCCAATCAACCCGATTTTCCAACGGCTGTAAAATTTATAAATGCCTTAATCAAAACAGGTATCCGTATTGAGAAGGCAAAATCGGATTTTACAGTGGAAAAGAAAAAGTACCCGGCCGGATCTTACATCGTGAAAACGAACCAAGCGTTTCGCCCGCATGTCCTTGATATGTTCGAGCCACAAGATCATCCCAATGATTTTCAATACCCGGGCGGCCCTCCTGTTCGACCTTACGATGCAGCGGGCTGGACGTTGGCCTACCAGATGGGTGTACAGTTCGATCGCCTTCTTGAACCTTTTGATGGCCCTTTTGAGCAAGTCAACTTTGGCGAATTGCAAAACGCTCCCGGTAGTCTGGATGCCAAAGCCACGGCAGGTTATCTTTTAAATGCAAAGACGAATAATTCCTTTGCGGCTGTAAACGATTTATTGAAAGAAGGAGTAAGTGTCTATCGGCTCACTGACGGCCTTGCAGATAAAAATGGAGAACAGGGTGCAGGCACCTTCTATGTTCCCTT
>DAHVFH010000087.1 GCA_027317105.1 Cytophagales bacterium | reverse complement strand
GCTGGAGTCGTTTTATTTACGCGTTCATCTGTGCATTGTGCTGAAAGTAACACTGAAATTAAAAGCGTATAGGCGTCCTTATGATGCAGTGGCACTTCAGGGTTTGGGAAGTTTTTATTTAAAATTTTGAGAATATCGTTTACCTTTTCAGCTTTGGTCATAAAAATTAAAAATTACTTGTTCAAAATTCAAGATTAAAGGCGGCACATTATTTTGAATTTGTAATTTTGAATTTGTTACGGATACAACAAATACTTCTTCCGAAGTGTTTTGAATTGATTCAATTCTTTTCGCCAGGTGTCTTTAATGTCTTCTTCGCTCATTCCTTTTTTGATTTGCTCTTTTAATATTTTGTTCCCTGCGAGGGTGTTGAAGTAGGAGGTAAAAAATTTTTCCTTGTCAGGATACGAGCGGTATAATTTGATCAAGTAGCTGAGTGTCAAACCGTTTGTTTTCTCTTTTCGGAGGTCAATTCCGAAACAAATTTTATTTTCAAACGGAGGATTTTTTGACATGCCTTCAATGGTTTCGGGCTTAAACTGAAAGGACTGATTTTTTAAAAGCGGATTGCCGAGGACCTCAAAGGGTGTTCGGGTGCCGCGCCCTACACTGATTACAGTCCCTTCCAATAAGCAAGTGGACGGGTACAAAGCAATGGCATGGTCATTTGGAAGATTGGGGGAAGGTTTGATCAGAAGCGAATATTTTTTTTTGTGATCGTACTTTTTCATGGGAATGACTTGTAGATCACAACTTTTTCCTCCTTCAATCCAACCTTCTCCATTAATCATTTGTGCAAGCTCACCGACTGTCATTCCATGCAAAATGGGAATCGGATTCATGCCTACAAAGGATTTTAACTCCTTATCGAGTACCGGGCCATCGATAAATGAGCCATTAGGGTTAGGACGATCGAGGATGATTAATTTTTTTCCATTTTCGGCACAAGCTTCCATCAGGTAATTCATCGAACTGATGTAGGTAAAAAACCGAACGCCCACATCCTGAATATCAAAGATAACCACATCCACATCCGCTAATTGTTCCGCTGATGGTTTCTTTGTTTTTCCATAAATCGAAACTACCGAAAGACCCGTGGCTGTGTCAATTTCATCTCCTACAGTTTCTCCGGCATCGGCTTTACCACGGAAACCGTGTTCTACAGCAAGTATTTTTTTGATGTTGATTTTTAGATGTTGCAGCGAATCAACCAAATGAACCCGACCGATTACCGAGGTATTGTTGACCATTAAGGCTACTGATTTATTTTGGATCAAGGGCAACAGCACATCAAGCTGTTCTGCCCCAGTTGTAATTTTGCTTTTGGATTGCCCTTGCCCAGTTAGAAAAGTCAACGTAAAAAGCAACCCTAGCAGTGTTGGAAGAACCAAAGGAATTCTTAGATTCATCGCCAAAATCATTTTCCTTTTCATTATTTTGCAAGGTAACTTATCTTCGTTGAACCTTTCTTATTTCATATCGAAAAGAATTCGCACTGCCCAAACGGGTAGTTTTTCTTCAACTATCCATAAAGTGGCCGTAGGCAGCATTGCTATTGGGCTTGCAGCAGCCATTGTTTCTTTTTTGATTATGCGCGGATTTCAATCGGCTGTGAAAGAACGTGTGTATGGGTTCAGCAATCATTTGTTAATCACGAAATTTACAATGAACAATGGGGTCGCTGAACAACCTTTTGATTTTAAAATCGATCTTTATCAGCATCCTAAAAAATTTCCTTTCATCGAACACATTCAGGAATATGCTCATAAACCCGGATTGATTAAAACCGAAGATGAGGTGATGGGCATCGTATTTAAAGGAGTTGGGAGAAGTTTTAATCTGCCGGCTTTTCAAGAAAATATGGTGGAAGGAAAATTTCTTGCTTTCCCAGATTCGGGATATTCGCACGACATTGTGATCAGCCGCGTCATTGCCAACAAGATAAAAGTGAAAGTAGGCGATGCCATCATTCTTCATTTTTTTCAAAACCCACCGCGGTATAGAAAGTTAAAAATCGTAGGGATCTACGAAACCAATCTTTCGGATTATTTCGATAGTAAAATAATCATTGGGGATTTAAGGATGGTACAACAACTTAATGGATGGTCTGCGAACGAGGCGGGTGGACTGGAAGTTCTAATTGACTTCAGTTTTTTTAATTCTTTTCGGCTTTGGAAAGAGGATGTTGAGGCATATTGGTCGGCAATTTCTGAACGTGTAATCAATAATCCTGAAGAAACCCATAAAATTGAGCGCACAGCAGTGGCATTATGGAGTTACAAATTTGATTATGACCAGACAGTCCTTGACAAAGTGGAGCGCGAGATTGGGGAATCGATGGATTATGATTTGAACATCGAAACAGTCCGAGATAAATACATTCAGGTATTTGAGTGGCTTGATCTGGTGAAGCGACAGGTGCGCATTTTACTTGGAATAATTTTGATCGTAGTGAGCGTGAACATGATTTCAGTCATTTTAATTTTGGTGATGGAGCGTATCCCAATGGTTGGTTTGCTCAAGGCGATGGGTGCGCAGAACAAATTAGTGCGTTCCGTATTTATTTACAATGGGATGAGTTTGATAGTGCAAGGTCTTTGGTATGGTAACGCCATCGGTTTGGGGCTTTGTTTCCTGCAATACAAGTTCCAACTTATCAAATTAAATGCCCACGATTATTACATGTGCTACGTGCCAGTGGAATGGAGTTGGAGCACGGTGACCGTGTTAAATTTGGTTGTATTTATAGTGGTGTCATTAGTGCTTCTATTGCCTACCCGTTTTATTGCCCGAATTCAGCCAGTGCAAGCGATTAGGTTTGATTGAAGATTGTTAGATGCCTAGTGAGAAAATCCTTTTTCAGTCAAACTTCCTAAACCAACCCCTTACCGTCATCTGAATTACGCCCAAAAATCCTTCTTTAAAAATCCCAACAGACATTTTGGATTGGCCGAGAACACGGTCAGTGAAAATAATGGGCACTTCGGTTATTTTAAAACCGTATTTCCACGTTAAAAATTTCATTTCGATCTGGAAGGCATAACCCACAAACTTTACCCGGTCAAGTTGTATTTTTTCAAGTACTTGCTTCCGATAGCACACAAAGCCTGCCGTTGTATCGTGAATAGGGATTCCAGTGATCAGGCGCACATAGCGGCTAGCAAAATAGGAGAGGAGGACCCTGCTCATTGACCAATTGACTACATTGACACCCGTAGAGTAACGGGAGCCTACGGCAAGATCAAAACCGTCTTCAGCGCAAGCAAGATAAAGTCGATTTAGATCTCGCGGATCATGAGAGAAATCAGCATCCATTTCTAAAACATAATCGTAACCATTTTGAATGGCAAAATGAAACCCCTCGATATAGGCAGTGCCGAGTCCTAATTTTTCCGGACGTTGTTTAAGGTGAAGTTTTGTTTCGTTCGGAGTATTGTAAGTAATTTGCAGATCTTTAACGAGGGAAGCCGTGCCATCTGGTGAATTATCGTCAATAATCAACACGTGGAAGTCTTTGGGTTGCGCAAGCGCGGCCTGAATGATTTTGACGATATTCTCTTTTTCGTTGTACGTGGGTACGATGACAAGGGCATTGCTCACAAGACAGTATTTTTTTAAAAGCTAAAGTATCATTTTTGTGTCAAACTAGTATAAAGGATGCAAGATCGCTAGTAATTTAATTTAGGTAACATCCATTTTTATCAAAATACTCGCTCATGAGCCCATGTGTTTTCCTTGACCGCGATGGTGTAATTAATAAGGACAACCCTAATTATACCTTTCGCATAGAGGATTTTAAGATTCTACCAGGTGTAATTGATGCCTTGAAACAGTTAAAATCTAATGGCTATCTGCTTGTTGTGGTAACTAATCAATCCGGCATTGCTCAAGGATTATATGCGCAACCGCAAATGGAAGAATGCCATAATTATTTCCAGCAGCAGTGCGGCCATTTAATCGATCATTTTTATTTTTCACCTTACCATCCTTCCGTGACCGAATCGCTTTCGCGCAAGCCTGGCACATTGATGTTTGAGAAGGCTATTGTCAAATTTCAGATAGACATAAAAAAGTCGTGGATGGTAGGCGATCGAGGTCGGGATATTATCCCAGCCAGAAAGTTAGGAATTACAACCATCCAAATCGGAGATGAAATTGAAGCAAAAGAAAAGGCTGATTTTACAGCATCTGATTTACTAAGTGCGGCAAAAATAATTCTAAGCAATCGTTAAGGAAGACTCCGTTGCTGGTTTCACACCTAATGCTTTCATCTGCTTGGCATGATCTACCATCGCCTGGCTAAACGTATTTTTTGATTTATACGGAAGCCCAAATTCTTTAGCGGTTTGCTCTACAATAGGTGCCAATTTCCGATAGTGCACATGGCAAATAGTAGGAAATAAATGGTGCTCAACCTGATAGTTCAATCCACCCACGTACCAAGACAGAAGACGATTTTTATGACCAAAGTTGGTGGTCGTGTGAAGTTGGTGGATCGCCCAATTGTTTTCAAGATTTCCTTGTTCGTCAGCAACCGGGTATTCTGTCCCATCAATCACGTGTGCAGGTTGAAAGATAATGGCGAGGATGAAACCTGAAACGAAATGCATGGCAAAAAACCCAATCAATACTTGCCACCAAGTGACTGGCAGTAGCATCAATGGAATAATAAAGATATAACCGATGTAGATTATTTTTGACGCAATAACAATTAGCCATTCTTTTAAGGCGGTGGTCTTTTGCTTTTTTAATAATCCTTCTTGTTGGTATTTTATCAATCTTGAGAAATCCTTGTTAATTACCCAAACAAAAGTAAGCAGGCCATAAAAAAACCAGGCATACAAGTGCTGATAGCGGTGCATAGGCTTCCACGGTGAACCTGGTGCCATGCGAAGCACGCCTCGCGGGCTAATATCTTCATCTACATCATGCACATTAGTATACGTGTGGTGCAATACATTATGTTGGACTTTCCAATTGAGGGCATGGCCGCCAATTAAATTGAGAGAGATGCCAAGTAAATTATTTATCCAATTTTTTGTGGAGTAGGAACCGTGGTTAGCATCGTGCATGACGGAGAGCCCAATACCTGCTTTACCCAAGCCAATGACAAGGCATAATCCCAACATGCCCCAAAGCGAGGTAAACACACCGCTGATTAAAACGAAATAGGGGATGAAGTAAAGGGAAAACATGAAAATGGTTTTCACCACCATTTCAGCATTGGCCGTGCGCTCAATATTGTTTGTTTTGAAATAAGAATTGACGCGCTGGCTTAGCGTTGAAAAAAAATCGGCTTTTCCTGGCGCAAATTTTAGATTGAGATTCATCTTTATTTGATTCTTTTATCTATTATGAAATAAGGCTTCTTGCCTATAAAGGTACGATTTTTTCAGGCGATAACTGTCGTTAGCGAAGTGTTAAATTTTTATGGGAATGGATTACGCTAATTCGGCGATAACCGTACGGCCACCTTTGGTAATCTCACCAATGGCTACTTTTATTTTAGCATCTAAGGGAAGGAAAATATCCACGCGTGAACCGAATTTGATAAACCCGAATTCTTCGCCTTGTTGCAAAGACTGGCCTTCTTTCACATACCACTTGATCCTTCGTGCGAGTGCGCCTGCAATCTGACGGAAAAGGATTTCATTTCCATTCTTCATTTTAGCCACCACCGTTGTGCGCTCGTTTTCGGTACTTGACTTAGGATGCCAGGCGACTAGATATTTTCCCGGATGATATTTGAAATAGGAAATAGACCCACCCACTGGCATACGGTTCACATGCACATTGATAGGTGACATGAAAATGGAAATCTGCCTCCGTTTCGACTTTAAATATTCCGTCTCCTCGGTTTCTTCAATCACCACCACTTTACCATCAGCCGGTGCAAGCACTAGGTTTTCGTCTCGCTTAATTTCAAATACCGGGCTGCGGAAAAATTGGAGGAATAGGATATAGAAAAGGGCACCGATGGCGATAATGATGTTTCGCAAAAGTTCATGTTGATGGAGGGAATAATCTGCCGCCCAAATGATTCCAGCTAAAATAATTAAGGAAACAAAAAGTAATGTTCGGCCTTCTTTATGAATGGTCATTATGTTGAATTTAGTGTATTGATAGTAGAACGTTCTCGGCAAATTTAAGCCTGATTGCCCTAACTTCTAAACACTAAGTCTTTAACGGGTGTATTTCAAAATTACATTGTAGTCATGCCGCGATTTTAAATTCAGTCTGAACAAGATTGACGACTTCTCCCCATTGTTTGTTCATTTTAGTAACCCGCAACTGGAGCATGTTTTGCGCGCCCGTTTTAGTCCAC
>DAHVFH010000061.1 GCA_027317105.1 Cytophagales bacterium | reverse complement strand
AGACCAATCCTTAGGAGACTGCTTCGCCCCGCGACAAAAGCCTACGCTGGTGCTCGCAGTGACGGTGCTTCTCGTCATTGCGAGTGTCAGCATGGGAAGTGCGCGGCACGAAGCAATCCCATCGAAGTAACACGTCATTGCGAGTACCTGCCAGGGAGGTGCACGGTACGAAGCAATCTCCTTGTTAGAAGACCAATCCTTAGGAGACTGCTTCGCCCCACCACCAAAACCTTTCGCTGGTGCTCGCAGTGACGGTGCTTCTCGTCATTGCGAGTGTCAGCATGGGAAGTGCGCGGCACGAAGCAATCTCCCTGAACGAAGTCTAACCATAAGGAGACTGCTTCGCCCCGCGACAAAAGCCCTACGCTGGTGCTCGCAGTGACGGTGGTATTCGTCATTGCGAGTTCCAGCATGGAAGATGCGCGGCACGAAGCAATCTCCTTGAACGAAGACCGCAGTGACGCTGTGGAGTTTTATTATAAATTCAAAATGCTTTAGTTGAATGTCAAATACTTGACTTATTTTGTGGCGCTTTTATAGATAAAAGGAAAGTGAACATTGGAACTTTTACACATCAAAATAGCAAGGGCACTTCTTCCGAAAAATATAACGCATGAAAATTTCATTGCTTACAGTTTCCTACAATTCCGCTGAAACGATCCGAGACACGATCCACTCTGTCCAATCGCAGGATTACGAAAACATCGAATACATCATTGTTGATGGCAACTCCACAGACGGCACGGTAGAAATTATCAAAGAGCATGAGAAGGTTGTTGCCAAATGGATCAGCGAGCCGGACAAAGGGATTTATGAGGCCATGAACAAAGCCATAAAAATGGCTACGGGTGAAGTGGTCGGAATTTTAAATTCGGATGATTTCTATTCTTCTACGACTATTGTTTCGCAAATAGCTGCTGCCTTTGAAGATCAATCCGTGGACGCTGTCTTTGGCGATCTGGTTTTTGTGGATCCCAACAACCTAAACAAAGTAGTTCGAACGTATTCGTCAGCCAAGTGGCGACCAGAAAAATTTGCCAAGGGATTTATGCCCGCCCATCCTACCTTTTACGTAAGGAGAAAATTCTATGATCAAATCGGATTGTTTAAAACGGATTATAAAATTGCAGCCGACTACGAATTGTTGATCCGCTTCTTATATGTGCATCGGTTGAAGTACAAATACCTGCCCCTCAACATGGTAACCATGCGTAGGGGAGGGGTAAGCTCCAATGGCATCCGCAGTAATATTATTCTGAATAATGAAATCATCCGTGGCTGCCGGGAAAATGGCATTAACACCAATGTCTTTAAAATCTATCCGAAATATTTTGTTAAATTATTCGAACTATTCAATCCCCGATGAAACGAATACTAATTACAGGCGTAACAGGTTTTCTGGGAACCAACCTGGTGGACTACCTCAGTTCAACAGGAAATTTTATTTTGTTTGGATACAGCCGTGAACCGGAGAAGGCAAAGAAACTATTTAAAGATTATCCTATTTCTATTCTAAGTGATTTATCTTTAGCCGTAATGGATGAACATAAAATCGATAGCCTTATCCACCTGGCGGGGATCGCCCATGATTTAAGTAACCGCTATCAGCCCGAGGATTACTATCGGGTCAATTTTGAAGGGACGAAATGGCTGTATGCGGCCTTTTTAAATTCAAATGCTTCGCAATTCATTTTCCTAAGTTCGGTCAAAGCGGTTGCCGATATTTCCCCTACACCGTTGGAAGAATCGGTGGAGCCCAATCCGGTCACTGATTACGGAAAATCCAAATGGAAGGCAGAGCAATACCTGATGGCTCAGTCACTACCCGATGGAAAACAATACTACATCCTTCGTCCTTGCATGATCCATGGACCGGGCAACAAAGGAAATCTAAACTTACTTTACCGCTTTGTGAAAATGGGGATTCCCTATCCGTTGGGGAAATTTACTAACAAGCGTTCTTTATTGAGTGTTGATAACTTTACTTTTGTGGTGCAAAAAATTATAGAAGGCAATGTGCCTTCGGGCATTTATCATTTGGCTGACGAGGACTATTTATCGACAACCGAATTATATGAAGTCATTGCAAATGCATTGGGTAAAAAACATAAGGTTTGGAATATACCAACTAGCCTGATCCAATTCGGAGCAGCGATGGTGAATAAAAGGGAGATGCTCAACAAATTGACTGAAAGCTACTTGGTGTCTAATAGTAAAATGGGTAAGGCGGTAGGACGATGGCCAATGAGTTTGCGGGACGGTTTAACCAAGACAATAGCTTCTTTTAATGAATAATTTTTTTCTTATCGCACTGGCACCCGTTTTGGTTATCATCGAATTGGGCTACTTTAAAATGGCGCGCTCGTTAAGTATCCTCGACAAACCCAATGACCGCAGCCTCCACGAAAGGCCAACCATTCGCGGAGGAGGAATCATTTTCCCTTTGGCACTAGTCTTTTTTTATGGGGTGGGTGGAGCCACCAATTACCTGTTTCTTTTTTCACTGTTGGCCATAGCGGCCGTGGGTTTCCTTGACGACCTGATGGACTTAAGTCGATTGGTTCGTTTTGGGGTGCAAGCGGTAGCCATGCTTTTGGTATTTTATGAATTGCATATCTTCGCGCACGCTTTGTGGGTCATTCTCATTCTGTGGATCGTGGCCATCGGAACGATCAATGCCTATAATTTCATGGACGGGATCAACGGAATTACCAGTGGCTACAGTTTTGTGGTGGTGACTAGCTTGCTTTTCGTAAATAACAACGTGATCACCTTTGTGGACAACGATCTCTTGTTTGTGATGATGATCGCTTTGGTGGTATTTAGTTTCTTCAACTTTCGGAAAAAGGCCATTTGTTTTGCGGGCGATGTCGGTAGCTTGTCCATTGGCTTCGGGGTGCTGTACCTTATTTTGAAACTGATCATGGTATCGCACAATTATATTTTTGTGTTGTTCCTGGCAGTGTATGGTGTAGATAGCGTGCTTACCATCGTCCATCGGTTGCTGCTAAAACAGAATATTTTTAAAGCGCATCGGCTTCATTTATACCAGGTGATTATTTCTGAAAAGGGAGCACCACATTTACTGCTGACTATCTCGTACATGATCGCCCAGCTAATCGTCAATAGTTTAATCATTTTTAGCCTCGATTTAGGTTTGTCAACTCAGTATCTCGTTGGATGGATTATTCTGTTTATTCTGGGCCTTGTTTACCTACTGGTCAAACGCAGCATGCTTAAATCAACGCTGGTGAAAATGCAGCCATGAGAAATGACAAAATTGTGCTAATCCTTTGCGAACCTTTGCGCCCTGCGGTTATTAGTTTACCACGAAGGCTTCTCCAGTTTTTTTAGTAGACTATAAATCAAATAATTGGATGAAAAATAGAGTGTACTTTCTCTGCGAACCTTTGCGCCCTCTGCGGTTAATTTTTTACACCCGAAGCTTCCAAAGTAATTCAGCCGATCATCTTAAATTCTTTGCCCATGTGGTATAGAAAATATGGCAAGCGTATAGTAGACTTAGTTTTGGCGTTGCTTGTAATGGTTTGCTTTTGGTGGCTATTGGTATTGATCGTTATCGGTTACCTGGTCTTCTTTCAATACCCAATACTCTTTAAGCAAACCCGGATCGGAAAAGATAACAAGCCTTTTGCGATGTTGAAATTTCGAACGCTGGCTTTAGCCGAAGATCAATCATTAAATGAACGGTCTTTTTTTCTTGGAAAATTATTACGTCTCACGAGCTTGGACGAACTTCCCCAACTATGGAATATTTTTTTGGGAGAAATGTCTTTTATCGGGCCACGGCCCTTACCGGAAGAGTACCTGCCTTTATATTCCGATGAACAGCGGAGACGGCATGAAGTGAACCCCGGAATTACTGGGTGGGCACAGGTAAACGGACGGAATGCGATTTCCTGGGAAAAGAAATTTGAATTGGATGGCTATTATGTAGAAAACGTAAGTTTCCTTTTTGATCTTTCGATAATGATAAAAACGCTGCTCTTGCTAATTTCCTTTAAGAAGGACGTATCTTTGGAAGAGAAAAAATTCACAGGCAATTGAAAAAGAAATTAGCCATTTATGGTGCAGGCGGTTTTGGTCGCGAAGTCGTGGTGATGATTGCGCAAATCAACCAGCATCACAATACCTGGAATCTCGTTGGTTTTTTTGATGATCATAAAGCAGCAGGTGAGGAGGTTGACGGCCTACCGATTTTAGGTGGCATTGATCAGCTCAATCAATATCCAACGGATTTGGCTATTTGTATGGCTGTGGCGGAACCTTTAGTGCGAATCATTTTGGTCCAGCAAATTGTTAATCAAAAAATTTCTTTTCCAACCATCATTCACCCATCCGCCATTCTGGGTGACCCGCTGAGAAACAAAATCGGAAAAGGCAGCATCGTCACCGCTGGCGTTATCCTGACCACGGGCATTTCAATAGGCGAATTTTGCATCATCAATTTGTCCACTACAATAGGCCACGATGTTGCCCTTGGGGATTATGGCACCATTATGCCAGCGTGTAGCATTTCCGGAAACGTAACGCTCGGTGAAGGCACCCTGATGGGCACAGGGTCAAGGATTATTCAGGGGATTTCCATTGGCGCCAACTGTATGATTGGCGCAGGTGCGGTGGTGACCAAGAGCTTCGGCTCCAATTTAAAATTATTGGGTGTCCCCGCTCGTAAACGCTCGCAGCATGTGGAAAGAATTTAAGCCAGCCCTTCGCTTCGTGCTTTGGTTTGTAGGGTTGTATTTTGTGGGCAACATCATCTATGGATTTTATATTTCTGGTTATGGCCACACACCCGATAGCATGACCGTATTGGCCGCGAAGCAAACCGCTTGGATCTTAGCGGAATTGGGTTATCCGGCAGCGGCCATTTCAAGCGCTTCAGGCCCTACCGTTTCCCTTCAGTCGGGAGAGGAAATTGTCTTAATCGTATATGAAGGATGCAATGGCATCAATGTGTTCATCGTGTTCATCGCTTTTTTAATAGCATTTGGGGGCTCTAAAAAAAACCTCCTTTGGTTTTTGCCTTTGGGGTTACTGGCCTTGCACTTCAGCAATTTAGCACGGATCGCCTTGCTCTACTGGACAGCCTTAAACTACCAACCTTATTTTTATTATGTGCATAAATATATTTTTACCGCCATTCTTTATGCCGTAGTTTTTGTTTTATGGGTCATCTGGATAAACCAATTCAATGAGCGCACAAAAAATACCGCTGCTTAGGATCGCGCTGATCAGTGTTTCGTTCCTATTTCTTTTTTTGATTTTTGTTTTCCAAAAAACGAATTACTTCGCTTTGTTCTTTCATGAAATCGATAATCCAAATTTGGTTTTCATGTTTAACAAAACAATTCGCCTGCTGGCCAACGATGGATTATGCATGCTTTTGATCCTTACCCTTTTTCGGGAAAAGAAATACCTCCGCGTGGCGTTCTTCCTCTTCGTTTTTGAATTGGTGATCGTCCTTCCAATATATTTTATCATCAAATTGAAAATGGAAGGCGATTCAGAAATATCTTCGCCTTTTCTTTCTCAAATTCATCGGCTGATCGTAAACCCCATGCTCATGTTTATTTTGATGGTGGGGTTTTATTATCAAAAATATTGGGCTAAAAATCATGAAGGTTAAATTCGATATTCCACTGTCCTACAATCCCGTTCCCGACAAGGAATTGCTGACCGTGCTCAATGCGTATAAAGATCGTCATCACGATGAAATGATCGTGGACTTTGAAAAAAAACTTAGCGAAATTACCGGCTCATTTCATGCGGTGGCCCTCAACTCAGGCACTGCTGCCATTCACCTTGGGTTAAAGGCGTTGGGTGTTGGCGCGGGTGACGTGGTGATCGCCTCCACGTTTACCTATGTCGCTTCGATTAACCCCATCCTATATTTAGGTGCTTCTCCCTTTTTTGTCGATAGTGGTGCTGACGATTGGAATATGGATGCTGAACTTTTGGAACAGGCTATTTTACAATCCATCAAAAGTGGAAATAAACCGAAAGTTATTCTGGTAGTGCATACGTACGGGATGCCGGCAAAAATGAAGGCCATCATGGCGCTGTCTAAGCAATACGAAATCCCTGTGCTGGAAGATGCTGCCGAAGCATTGGGCTCAACGTATGAAGGTCAGCAGGTAGGCACCTTCGGAGCGGTGGGCATCATTTCATTCAACAACAACAAACTCATCACTACCTATGGGGGTGGAGTCTTGGTAACGAACGATCCCTTGATTGCCCAGCGGGTAAATTTGTGGGCCAGCCACTCCCGCGACAACCAACCCTACTATGAGCATCGCGAGATAGGGTACAGTTACCGGATCGGCCCACTGAATGCCGCCATGGGCTTGGCGCAGATGGGCTCGATCAAAAATAGAATAGCCAACCGTAGGGCAATACATGATTTTTATAAAAAAAACCTTGCTGGCAAATTAAAATGGCAAGAGGAGGGGAGTGATACTTTTTCTAATCGCTGGCTGACGGCCGTGGAGTTGAACGGCAACAAAAATGAAATTCAGCAACGCCTTTTAGGAAAAAAAATTGAAGTGCGGCCGCTATGGAAGCCCATGCACCTGCAGCCGGTCTTTAGTAGTTTTGATTCATTTGCCAATGGCCATGCAGAAAAGTTGTTTGTTTCCGGCCTATGCCTTCCCTCTGGGGAGTTAGACGCGGCCGAACAACTGGAGGTTATCCGACAAATAAATGGGTAGGGTAGCCTAGAAAATTTTGATAATTTGCGTTTTAGTACACTGTAGCAGTTTGCGGTCTTTTTTCGATTTCTTACCCAATTGGCTTCAAATAGATAAAAATGGTTACTTTTAGTATATATTTGCCATCAATATAGACGTATGAAAGAATTTTGGCTAGTCGTTTTAAAAATTGGTTTTTTAAGTATCTTTCTTTCCCTATTAAGCAATTGGGCCTATTCTCAGACAAGCTTTTTTGCCGTTAATCCAAGTTCTGCAAATTGGAATGCTTCGGGTAGGTGGAGTTTGTCGCAAGGTGGCGTGGCATTAACTTGTGCGACTTGTGTTGAAGGCACCGATTTTCCAGGTGCTGGAGATGATGCTTATACGGAGGGTAAAAATGTTCTCATACCTTCAGGGTTTGCCGCCAAAGTAAATAACCTCTACGTTGATTATACTACACCTAATGGAATTACTGCTGGATTGGGTTCAAGTAGAAGTGTAACCATCAATGGAGAGTTGGCGGCTTACGATCCAGTGGCCTTGGGTTATGCCATTCCAACAGTGGCGGTCATAAACACCTCCTCCTCGTCACTATCCTTGGTTTTTACTGGTGCCAATAATGTAAGTGTAATAAACCCCACCGCATGGAGCATAAGTGCACCCCTACGTCAGATATCTTTTAACCCTGCATTATCAACGACCACTCTATTTGTTTCTACCTTGGCGGTTGCAAACATTGGAACTTTGACGGTGCAAAATGGAACTTTGGAAATTGACGGCAGTCTTCAGTCAGCTGCAGGGGCCACTACTGGCACGATAACGGTAAACACCGGTGCAACCTTGTTTGTAAATACAGGCACAATCTCAGGTGATGGAACAAATACTTCAACATTCCCTACCTTGATTTCAAATGGAACAGTTAGAAGTGCCGCTAATTCTACTGCTTTTATTAACGTAGCTACAATTACTCTGAATGCGAATAGCACGTTCAATGTGGGCTTCAATGGTGCGAACCAAAATTGCGCAGGTTGTGGTGGGTGGTGGTATCAAACCACAGCCCCTGGTCTTGCTGCTGATCCTGCTTCTACAATAAATTTTACCGCAGCTGCTGCGCAGTCTATTTTTGCTCAAACTTATGGTAACCTTACGTTGAGTGGAGCGGGTAGTTTAACTAAATCCGTTACGGGCGCGGGTTCAATAAACATAGCTGGTAACTTAACTTTTAACAATACGGGGATCACCTTCCTGGCCGGTGCTACCAATCAAGCAACTTTTAATGGCACAGGTGCACAAATTATTTCAGGCGGGGGAACTGCCAATTTTAACGGGGGACTAACAGTAAACAAATCAGCAGGCACCTTGACGTTAAGCCAGAATATTTCGGTTCAAAATGGGTTGACCATTACAGCGGGAACCATTGATTTGGGATCGACCACACTCACGCTAACGGGTAATTTAGCAAATAACGGAACGTTTACTGCGACCACCAGTACCACTGTTATTGCAGGAGCTACAAGCATTTTAGGGGCCTCTATCACTTCCTTTGATAATTTAACGATCAATGGGTCAGGTGTGCTAACAGCACCTACGGGAAATTTGAACGTTGCTGGAAATTTTATCAACAGTGGTTCTTTTGTTGCCAATGGTGGAACATTGGTATTTAATGGTGCTACTGCTCAAACAATCACTGGCACCACTGCTGTCAATAACATGACTGTCTCCAATACTACCGGTGGGGTCAACAACAATGGGGCAATTACTTTAAACGGAATTTTGAATTTGTCCGGTTCTGGCGCTTTCAATGCGAATGGCACAGGCGCGGGAACTTTGACGATAGCTTCCACCGGACAATCCACGGGCGGTATGATTGGAGCCCTAACAACACCCTCAAATTTTAGCGGTAATGTAACCGTGCAACGATTTATAAACGGGCCGGGCGACTGGCGTTACATTTCCATGCCGATAACAACGGGCAATGTGGGCATACTACAGTCAGCCTTTCCGGTAACAGGCAGTTTTTCTAATTCTAGTCCGAATGGAGTAAACGGAGTGGTAAATTCCTCCGCTGCATCTGTTTATTATTACGATGCCCCTACTCAGGCATGGGTGGCCGTGGGAAGTGGTGGGACAACCGGTGCAACGCCACTTTCTAATTTGGTGGGCTATTCTGCCTATACCTATACTTCTGCCAATACCACGATAAACGCTACGGGGCCAATTGCAACAGGGACAGTGAACATTCCCTTAAGTACTACCTCTCCTGGGTGGAACCTGATCCCCAACCCATATCCATCTGCGGTAAGTTGGAACCTGATGACGAGGACAGGCTTGAGCAACACAATAACTTTGCGTATCACAAATGGTACGTTTGCTACCTACGTAGCTGGTGGAAGTGTTTGCACAGGCTGTGGTTTTAATTCAAACTGGAGAGGCGAAATCCCCATTGGTCAGTCCTTCTGGGTAAATTCAACGAGTGCCACCAATTTAGCGCTCACTGAAACTGTAAAAACGACTACGCAACCTACGTTTGTAAGAGAGGTTGCCGCACAGAACCTTGTGCGCGTTACGTTGCATTCGCCAACGCAGGTTGATGATGCTGTTGTCATGTTTAAACCTGGGGCAACGATTAACTTTGATACCCTCTACGATGGTCTTAAGCGGAAAAATGGAGACTACATCTCCAATCTTGGAAGGAACAGCTATATCAATATTTCAAGTTATGCCACCAGTGCGTCAGCCGATATGGCCATCAACAGCATGCCGCTTATCTCTTGTTCACAATCTGTAAAGTTGAAAGTGGAGGATGTTCCAGTAGGAAGTTACACCATGGTCTTCACCGATCTTAATACAATGAATCTTGGTTATTCCATTCAACTTATCGACCATTTTTTAGGTACGCAAACAGCGGTAAAAGATAGCACGCAATACGCTTTTGCGGTAACCAGTAGTTTGAGCTCTTTTGGGGATTCCCGCTTTGAATTAGTCTTCACCCCGCCAACGATCAGTTTGTCTGCACCACCCGTTACCGTTTCCAATCAATGTGACCCGAACAGCCTTCCAGTGAGTTTGAATGCACAAGCTGGGGTAAATTATAAATTCTCAATAGCTGGGACTATCGTTTCGGACAGTATTTCAGGGATTGGGCAGAGTGCCACGCTTACTATTGACAAATCAAAATTAACTTCAGGATCAAACACGCTGGATTTAGTGGCAACGACTGTTGGTGGATGCTCCACTACCAAGTTCCTCAATGCCCTTTCCTATTTGTACGAAGCAATTCCCAAGTTACCAAAAGTGCTTAATGATACCATCTGTAAATCAGCAAAAGCCACCCTCACGGCCAATGGCGCACCATCCGATGGAAGGTATTTTTGGTACGATTCTCTTACCGGTACTATACCGATCCCCGGAGCGAATGGAAGCACGTATCAAACGGATACCCTGAGTACCACTACTTCCTATTATGTTACTGCAGCGAATACTTACGGTTGTCAGAGCGCCAGGGCACAAGTCACCGCCTCGGTGAACCTCATCCCTAAGCCCACGGTTAGTAAAGCCGGTTTGGTTTTGACAAGCAGTTCATCTTCAGGAAACCAGTGGCTTCTTAATAACACGCCCGTTTCTGGCGCCACCGGTCAGCAATTCCAGCCCAACAAATCCGGAATTTACAGTTTGATGGTAACGAACAAGGGCTGTTCCAATGTATCCGATACGGTGCAAGTGGTTTTATCAATCACCGGTTTAGAAATAAATAATAATGAAATCTGGAAGGCCTACCCTAATCCGGTAAAGGATCAATTGCATTTAGATATTGCCACAGGATTTGATGACCTAAAAATATTTGATAGCCAGGGCCGCGTGATGGATTCTTTTAAATCCTCAGCTACCGGAGCTTCAGTTTCTTTGCAAATCGACTTATCCAACTATGCCAAAGGCCTTTATTTAATCCGTCTCATCACTGGGAATAAAAATTATACTATTAAGATTATAAAGGAATGACGCTGATGCGATTTGTATATCTAGTAATGTTTTTTTTCTGTTTTGTTTTCATGGCCAATGGCCAACCTGGTGACCCAGGTGGTGGTGGGGTACCCGGGGTGCCCATCACGGGCATTGAATACCTGATTGGCTTGGGTGGTTTTCTTGGCGTGAAAAAGCTGGTTCAATCGTGGAAGCAAAGAAGCAAATAGCTAGTGGTTAAATTCTTTATCAAGTTTATCCGAAACCTCAGAATACTACCCCGGTGGGTTATCATTTTTATTGACCTTTTTTTTATTTCGTTTTCTTCATTGCTTGGCTATTTATTGCGGTTTAATTTCTCATTACCTGATTTAGTTCAATATAATTTTGAAGGCGGCATTTTGTTGTATGCAGTTTGCGGCTTTCTGGCCATCTTCTTAACCAACAGCTATAAAGGCATTATCCGCTACACCGGTATCCAAGATGGGGCTCGGATTTTTGCGATGACCTTTTTAAATGGGACGCTGGTATGCGCCTTAAATCTCGTTTCTTACTACAACAACCAGGGGAATCTCATTCCCTATTCTATAGTATTTATAAGTTTACTTTCCTCCTTCCTTCTTTTGTTTAACTACCGGTTGTTGGTAAAATATATTTTCTCTTACTATCGAAATGCCGTGATGCACCGATCCAGGGTATTGATTTTTGGAGCAGGCCAAACCGGGATTATTACGCGTCATGTGTTAGAATCAACGCCACGCATGAAGGTAATCGGATTTTTAGAGGATGACCGTACGAAATCCGGAAAAGTGTTGGACGGCATTCCCATTTACAATGCGCAGCGCTTAGACCTCGACCGCCTTTTGAAAGAGATGACAGTGGATGAAGTGATTTTTACGATGAAAGACATCTCACTGGAGAAAAAGAATGAAGTGGTGGATGCGTGCGTTCGCAATCAGGTAAAAGTGCGAACCATTCCACCGGTTGAGAAGTGGGTTAGGGGCGAACTCAGCTTTAACCAAATAAAGGAAATTAATATTGAGGATCTTTTAGGAAGGGAATCGATTAAGATCAATAACGGAAACATTGTGTCGGATTTGCGGGGCAAAAGAATTCTGATAACCGGGGCAGCGGGTTCCATCGGCTCAGAATTGTTTCGGCAAGTGGCGTTGAATAATCCGGAAGTTGTTATATTGGTTGACCAATCCGAGTCCGCATTGTATGAATTGGAGAGAGAAGCCCGATCCGCTGAAACCAGCTCCCGCTGCTATTGCTACTTGGCCGATATCAACAATAAGGAAAGGATTCGTGCTATTTTTGAGGAGCATAAGCCAGAGATTGTCTATCATGCGGCAGCCTACAAGCACGTGCCCATGATGGAGAGCAATCCTTCCGAAGCCATTTCCTGTAATATTTTAGGGACGAAAATTTTGGCTGATCTCTCCGTGGCTTATGCGGTTGCTAAATTTGTGATGATCTCTACCGACAAAGCGGTAAACCCCACCAACGTTATGGGCTGCTCGAAACGAGTTGCCGAAATATATGTACAATCGTATAACGATTACCTGGAGGCCAACGGCAAAGCGCATACCGCTTTTGTGACCACCCGGTTCGGAAATGTGCTGGGTTCAAATGGCTCTGTGATTCCGCTTTTTAAAAAGCAGATTGAACAAGGTGGACCGATCACCGTAACCCATCCAGAGATCACGCGGTATTTCATGACGATACCGGAAGCCTGCCAGCTTGTTTTGGAAGCTGGAACGATGGGCAAAGGGGGAGAGATTTTTATCTTTGATATGGGCAAGTCGGTAAAGATCCTGGACCTGGCTGAAAAAATGATTTGGCTCTCTGGCTATGAGCCTAGAAAAGATATTGATATCGTATTTACCGGACTTCGGGAAGGCGAGAAGCTTTATGAAGAGCTTTTAAACAATAGGGAGAACACTGTCCGAACGCATCATGAAAAAATAATGATCGCCAAAGTACAGCATTATGGCTACGAAGAAATTAACCGGTACGTTGAATTATTCAATGATTTAGTTTACGATAAAAACGAATTGAAAAGCGTTGCCTTGATGAAGGAGCTTGTGCCCGAATTTAAGAGCAATTACTCCAGGTACCAAGTGCTCGATAAAGACTAGGTTACTTACGCTTTACCCCACCGCGCTTATTGTAGCGATAATTTGCTTTTCTCCGCTTATTGCCAAATAAGCCATTGCCCTTCTTTCTTCCAGAATCAAAGGGCAAGTAATATTCTATTTTCACATTTAGCAAAAAGTAACTATCCGTCTTACTTGGATTTCCTCGTTTAGAACCTGCGTTAAAATTATTGGTATCTCCAGTGGCAGCAGGATTGTAGGCCGGATTATTTGGGTTCTGAAAGTAGGCTACAATTGGGTTGGAGCTTGGCGCGGTATACTTATTGCTCACATCATCCAGGTAGTCAGTAAAAGTTTTTCGGTAGCCACCTTCAAAAACGATATTTGTATTCGGCCCAGTTTTTATGCGAAAGCCTAATCCAATGGGAATCACAGGCACCACTCGACTGTAACTGACACCTTCTGTGTGAAGTGGCTCTAACGCATAGCTTTTTCCTTTGTAATCCGCTTTGGGGTTGAAATAAAGAAGGCCAATACCAGTAAAGGCATAAATATTAACAGAAGGTCTTCGGTAATAACGATTTCCGTTAGAAAATAAATTAATAGCACCAGTAGCGCTTAGTTCAAAACAACTTGAGCGAAAAGACAAATCCCGAAGCTTCCTGCCTATATTATTTGCTTGCGCATCTGATCCCTGTAAGACAAACCAATTCAATTCAGCCCGAAGGTTTATTCGTGGAGATACGTAGGTTTGAATGCCAACATTTACATTTGGTTGAAACTTAACCAGGGTTCCAGGATTAGAAAGCTCACCATAATAGGTAGAAGAGCCTGTTCCTGCCGTCAGAATTAAAGCCCGTTCCCTTCGGACAGCAAAAAAACTTTGCGCAGCGGTATATTCTGGCAGCAGACCTACTAATGAAATCAAAACTAACTTAATTATATCCCTCATCAACTGAATTTTAACAGCTAATTTATGCAAAAAACAGCGTAAAGGAAACCTTTACGCCAAAACCTCCTTAATCCGCTCTGCGGCATCCTTAAGTAAAATTGCTGAAAAAACTTTCAAGCCCGATTCTTTGATGATTTTGGCTCCCTCTTCTGCATTGGTACCCTGTAGCCGAACGATAATTGGAACGGGAATATTGCCCACCTTTTTATAGGCTTCAACAACGCCATTGGCTACGCGGTCACACCGCACAATGCCCCCGAAGATGTTGATTAATATTGCTTTAACATTAGGGTCTTTAAGTATAATTCGAAAACCAGCCTCCACCGTTTCGGCATTGGCGCCACCACCCACGTCAAGGAAATTGGCAGGCTCACCGCCAGAAATCTTAATGATGTCCATGGTGGCCATGGCTAAACCTGCCCCATTTACCATGCAACCAACATTGCCATCCAATTTTACATAGTTCAACCCCGATTTTCCTGCTTCAACTTCCAACGGGTCTTCTTCCGATAAGTCGCGCAGCTCTTCCAAATCTTTGTGACGATAAAGTGCATTGTCATCCAAATTCACTTTTCCGTCAACGGCCAAAATTTTATTGTCTGAAGTTTTCAATACCGGATTGATTTCAAACATCGATGCATCCAGGCCCATATAAGCTGCGTACAAAGCGTTGACAAATTTCACCATTTCTTTGAATGCCGCTCCCTCAAGGCCCAATGAGAACGCTACTTTTCGGGCTTGAAAAGGTTGCAGCCCGATGGATGGTTCGATCCACTCTTTCACAATTTTTTCAGGATGCGTGGCTGCCACCTCCTCAATGTTCACGCCCCCTTCGGTGCTGGCCATAATCACTGGCTTGCTTGTGGAGCGGTCGAGCAATATGCTCATGTAATATTCCTTCGGCTCGTTTTCCCCTGGATAATAAACATCTTCGGCTATTAGTACTTTGTTTACTTTCTTTCCCGCAGCCCCTGTTTGTATCGTCACTAATGTGCCTCCTAGGATGGCCTTCGATTTTTCAAAAACCTCATCTACACTTTTTGCCAGAACAACGCCCCGTGAACCGGTTTCTTTTACCGTTCCTTTTCCTCGACCACCCGCATGGATTTGAGCTTTTACCACAAACCACTTTGATCCTGTTTCGGCCATAATACTTTTGGCTGCAGCCACCGCTTTATCGGGTGTGTCGGCAACAATGCCGCCTTGAACAGCAACGCCATATTTCTTCAACAAATCCTTCGCTTGATATTCGTGAATGTTCATAAGAATATAATTTTGGAAGCAAGCTACTTTTTTTAAACCTTTATTCAAATTATCATATTCACCGATTATCTAAATGGATGCTATACTTAAAGCCGAAGGCTTAAAAAAATCGTACCGTTCGCTGCCGGTCTTGAAAGGAGTTCATTTGAACGTAGAAAAGGGAAGCATTGTGGCCATTGTTGGCGCTTCAGGGGCAGGGAAAAGCACGCTTTTGCATATTTTAGGATCCCTAGATTCACCCGATGAAGGAATCGTGGAAATCAATGGCACGAACCTATTTGCACAGCCAGCAAAAGCACTGGCAGCCTTTCGCAATAAAAATCTCGGCTTTGTATTTCAGTTTCATAACCTGCTGCCAGAATTTACGGCCCTAGAGAATGTGATGATCCCTGCACTGATCGCAAAGGACGACTCAAATAAAGTGAAAAAGAAAGCCATGGAACTGCTTTCGGTTTTGAATTTGGAGGCACGCGCCCATCACAAGCCTGGTGAGCTTTCGGGTGGTGAGCAACAACGGGTTGCAGTGGCACGTGCACTTATCAATTCTCCACTCTTAATTTTTGCAGATGAACCCAGTGGAAACCTGGATTCAAAAAACGCAGATGAACTTCATCAATTGTTCTTTCAATTAAGAAAAGACTTCAACCAAACCTTTGTGATTGTTACACACAACCTGGCGTTTGCGTCAATGGCTGATAGTAGAGTTGAAATAAAAGACGGGGTAATTGCCGGTTGATGTTAAAATACTGAACGATGTTTGTTGTGCCTGGCGTACTTTGATTGGGCTTTCATGCCGCGGTCGGTGGCCCTGTTTTTTTGTCCGTAAGAGGGGCATTGATATTCGACTGAACAAGAGGCTAACAAACAAGCCAGGACTATAACGATGATTGTTTTCATAGAATTTCTTTTTTCCTTTTTGAAGGCTCAAAGGTAGGCCTAACCCGAAGTGCTGATTTGGCTTTTTGGGGTTCTATAAAATAGATGTAAGCAGAATTAAAATGAAGGAGAAAAAGGAACATTTAAGCTCCTTTCCTGCAAAAAGTGCCGTAAATCTTACCTAAATCAAACGGGAGGGAATGTGTTAAAGTTAAACTTTAACTGTCAAATTAACCTAAGACGGGTGATTCAACTTCAGCCGCTCTTACGATTCCCTTTTCAGAAACGAAGGCAAGGTGCACTTTTTTCATTTCATTGATTAAAACAGGGTCGTATTTGGCCGATACGCGGACATAATTTTCGGTGAAGCCATGCATTTGTCCGTCTTCAATATCATTTTCGAAGAGGACGGAACGGTTTTTTCCGAGATTGGATTCGTAGAAGACTCTTCGCTTCTTGTCAGACAGGATATGGAGCATTTTCGAGCGCGCGTGGCGTTGCTCCATGGGTACAGGCTCTTTCATTTGTGTGGCCAAAGTATTTTCACGTTCCGAATAAGTAAAGACATGTAAATAAGAGATGTTCAACTCATTTAGGAACTGATAAGTCTCTAAAAAATCTTCGTGTGTTTCACCTGGAAAACCCACAATCACATCAACGCCAATGCACGCATGAGGCATCGTTGACTTTATTTTATCAACTTTGGAAGCGTACAATTCACGCAGGTAACGCCTACGCATCAGCTTTAAAATTTTGTTTGATCCCGATTGTAAAGGGATATGAAAGTGAGGAGCAAACCGTTTGGATCCGCCCACAAACTCGATGATCTCATCGAGCAGTAGGTTAGGTTCTATTGAAGAAATACGAAACCGTTCAATTCCTTCCACCCTGTCCAATGCACGAATTAAATCGATGAATCGCTCTTTTCGCTCTCCGTTTTGCAAACCAAAATCACCTGTATTAACGCCCGTGAGTATGATTTCTTTTACTTCGGTTTGGGCAATCTCTTGGGCCGTTTTACAAATGTTTTGAATGCTGTCGCTTCGGCTACTTCCTCTGGCCAAGGGGATGGTGCAGAAGGCACAAGAATAGTCACAACCATCTTGTACTTTCAAAAATGTGCGCGTCCGATCAAAAAGGGAATAAGAGGAGTTAAAGCTTTTGACTTCGTTAATTTCAGAATTGAATACCTTCGCTTGGGCAGGCCTTTCAAATCCATCAAGCAATTCAATCAATTGAAATTTTTCTGAAGCACCGAGTACCGCATCAACGCCAGGTATCTCTGAAATTTCTTTTGGTTTTAACTGAGCATAGCAGCCAATGATGGCCACGTAGGCGTTTGGAGATAGGGCCCGCGCTTCCCGCACCACTTTGCGGCATTTTTTATCGGCATTCTCCGTGACAGAACACGTGTTGATAATAAAAATGTCGGGGGTATCAGTAAAATCGACTTTGCGATAACCTTTCTCTTCAAATTTACGCGCTATTGTGGAGGTCTCTGAGTAATTGAGTTTGCAGCCAAGGGTGTAAAATGCAACTTTTTTCATGGAACAAACCCAAAATTACGAATTCAATTTTGATAAACCTCAGATTAAACGTTGAAGAAGCGGATATTAAATTTTGAATTTTGCCTTTTGAATTCGATCATTTCGTGTTGATGTAATTCAAGAATTCACGCTTGGTGTTTTCGTCTTTAAATTTACCGGAAAAATAAGCTGTTCCTGTCTTGCTGTTGGTATCGCCAACTCCACGTGAGGCTACGCACAGGTGATTGGCATCAATAACTACTGCTACGTCACGTGTATTCAATACCAGTTCCAGTTCCTTGCCGATCTGCACCGTCAAGCGTTCTTGTACTTGTGGGCGTTTGGCAAAGAATTGCACAAAACGGTTGATCTTACTTAATCCGATCACCTTACCGGAAGAAAAATAGGCGACATGAACTTTCCCATAGATGGGGACAAAGTGGTGTTCACAATGCGAATAGAAGGTGATGTCTTTTTCCACCAGCATTTGGTCATACTTATATTTATTTTCAAATAGCCGGGTATGGGGGCGGTTTGCAGGATTTAAGCCACTGAAAGCTTCTTTGACAAACATTTTGGCAACCCTGCGAGGAGTGCCATTCAAGCTATCATCATTTAGATCAAGACCAAGGGTGGTCATTATTGCACGAAAATGCCCCTCAATGGTTTCAATTTTTTCTTCATCCGAAAGGAGGAAAGCATCGTCACGCAAGGGCGTATTATACGAAGAGATTGGATGGTCTTCATCCTCCTCGATGGGCAAAGACTTAATGGGCTGGATATTCAACGAAATTTCTTTCGGTCTCATACAATTTGATTTTCAGGTCGTATTTTTTTTCTATTTGCTCCCGTAATATTTGCCAGATCACTATCGCGATATTTTCAGCAGTAGGGTTAAGGTTTTTAAAGAAAGCCGTATCTAAGTTAAGGTTTTTATGATCAAATTGTTTTATAATATTTTCTTTTATCAGCTCGCTCAGTATTTTCATGTCATACAAATAACCCGTTTCTGGATCTAGGTCGCCCGCTAAACTTACGACTAATTCATAATTATGACCGTGGAAGTTGGGGTTGTTACATTTGCCAAATACCTGGAAATTCTTTTCCTCACTCCACAAGGGGTTATGCAACCGATGGGCTGCGTTAAAATGTTCTTTTCTTGATACGGATACTTTCATTGGCTTTTAATAACATGAAAGTATCAAAAAAGTTCGATTGATTTTTTTCTTTCCATTTGCTGTGTTAAAGGTTGATTTTTTTTACATCTTGTTCCGCTACTCTACGCAATGGGGAATATTACCATAGTTATTTTGTTATTGGCCACAGTCACAGCTTTAGCTGAAGTGGCTGACCGGGTGAAAATCCCATATCCGATCCTTTTGGTGCTTGTCGGTATTGGGATCAGTTTAGTGCCTGGTCTGCCGATAATTACGCTTGATCCCGAAGTGGTATTTCTTTTGTTTTTGCCGCCCGTACTCTATTCCGCTGCGTGGACGACTTCATGGCCTGATTTTAAAGCTTCAAGCCGCGCAATTAGTTTGCTGGCCATTGGTTGTGTTTTGTTTACCACGATCTTAGTAGCGGTGGTGGCACATTATTTCATTCCCGGGTTTGCGTGGGCAGAATCCTTTGTGCTTGGCGCGATCATTTCTCCACCGGATGCTGTTGCTGCCAGTGCTGCCACCAAAGGATTAGGAATTCCCAGAAGGATAACGACCATTCTAGAGGGTGAAAGCTTGGTCAATGATGCCACCGGCCTAATTGCTTATCGATATGGAATTGCCGCAGCCACCTCCGGGACATTCATATTCTGGCTAGCTAGCATCAATTTTTTTTACGTGGCCATTGTTGGCATTCTGCTGGGCTTGGCACTGGGTCAATTATTCAAATGGGTACACCAGATTACTCCGGATAATCCAATTAATGACACCGCGTTAACTTTTATTGCTCCCTACACGGCCTACCTATTGGCTGAACAAATTGAGGTGTCGGGGGTACTTGCAGTGGTTACTTGCGGCTTATTTTTAAGTTGGAATTCCTCGTCAATCTTTAAACATGAATCGAGGCTAAATGCATTCTCTGTTTGGGAGACGGTGATCTTTATTTTGAATGGATTAATTTTCATTTTAATTGGCCTACAGTTGCCTGTGGTGTTGAAAAATATTCAAAGCCACTCCTTTTTAACGTTGCTTTCTTACGGAGCTGTGATCAGCCTAGCGACCATCATACTTCGGATTATTTGGGTTTATCCCGGCACGTATTTGCCGCGATGGCTAAGCAAGAGAATCCGTCAAAATGAACCGCGTCCAAACACAAGGATGGTAACGGTGGTGGCCTGGAGTGGCATGCGCGGTGTAGTCTCATTAGCGGCTGCATTGGCTTTGCCTCTTACGGTGGGCAGTACGCCTTTTCCAAATAGGGACATGATTATCTTCCTTACCTTTTCGGTGATTTTCGCCACCTTAGTCGTTCAGGGAGTTTCACTTCCTCATTTGATCAAATGGTTAGGCATCAAACCGAGCGATGAGGAAATGCAAGAGGAGAATGACGCACGCCTGAAGATCGTAACGCGGGTGATCGAACACATTGAAGAAAACTATTCGATTGGCTTGACTGACGATGTGTTGAACCAGATAAAAACAAAATACGAAATCCGTATTCAGCGGATCCTCAAAAATGAGAGTGCCGGCAAATTAAGTGAAGCCCAAATCGGTGACTTTCATCGTATTGAGAAGGAAATCATCCAACTTGAGCGATCCCTTCTGAACACGATGCACAGAGAAGGCAAAGTAAATGAAGAGGCGTTGCGTAAAATTGAATATGAGCTGGATCTTGAAGAGGCAAGACTCATGCTGGAAACTTAAAAGTCCCCATCTTCCAGCAATGCCCTCAGCTCTCTTGCGGCCTTCACATTGTTTTGGTTTCTGGCATGATCAATTCCCGTGGCAATCAGGACAGTCGCCTCCGTCCTTAAAAATAGCTCATTGTAAAGTAGCGCGGCCTGATAGTAGGAGGGTACATAGTCTGGATTTTCCGTTAACAATTGATCGAAAATTTCCTTTGCTCTAAATTTATCAGATTTCGAAAGTTCCAAACCTAAGGCATATCGATTAAACGGATCATGGGGCTCTTCTTTAACAAATTGTTCAAGTATTTTTATTCGTTCGGAATTCATAGTAGAAGTTACTGTTTTTTTGTTATTTATGCTTTATCTTGAGCCCCGAAATCAGTTCAAAACCCAAAGTTAAAGATTAGAAATTTATTCCTATGAAGATATTAGTTTGCATTTCGCACGTTCCCGATACCACATCCAAAATTGCATTTACTGAAAATAATACAAAATTTGATACCACTGGCGTTCAGTTCATTATCGGTCCGTATGACGATTATGCTTTAGCCCGCGCTATTGAATTGAAAGAGGCTTCAGGAGCAACGGTCACGGTGATTAATGTTGGTTTGGCTGAAACAGAGCCAACCATACGTAAAGCTTTAGCTATTGGAGCAGACGATGCCATCCGGGTAAACGCGGAGCCTTCCGATTCCTTTTTTGTGGCCACGCAAATTGCGGAACATGGCAAAGGCTACGATTTGATTTTGATGGGCCGCGAGTCCATTGATTACAACAGTGGAGTCGTTCATGCCATGGTAGGGGAGATGTTGGGCATTCCCTCCATTTCTCCAGTAATGAAATTGGATATTGAAGGAACAAAAGTGAAAATGTCCAAAGAGATAGAAGGCGGAAAAGAGCAGGTGGAAGCCAATATGCCCTTGGTAGCGGGCTGCCAGGAACCGATTGCCGAATGGAAGATCCCCAATATGAGGGGAATCATGTCTGCACGGACTAAACCCCTGAAAGTAGTGGAACCAACAAGTGCTGAACAATTGGTGGCCACTCAAAAGTATGAACTTCCTGCCCCCAAAGGTGCCGTAAAAATGATCAGTGCAGAGAATGTGGCTGAGTTAGTGACACTTTTGAAGACGGAAGCGAAAGTGCTTTAGTAAATTTAATGAAAGATCAAACAAACAATTAACTGATAAATATTGACCATGAACGTTTTAGTTTTTGTAGAAACATCTGAAGGTAAACCCCGCAAGACTTCCCTGGAAGCGGTTGCCTATGCGCATTTGATGGGCGGGGCTGTTACAGCCATCGTATTAGGTGGAGCGGATGCAAATGCCCTTCAATCCATTGGGAAATATGGTGCAACCAAAGTTTTACATGCGGATGACCCAAAACTTAATGAGCCCGTAATACAGGTCTATGCTGAGGTGCTGACAAAAGCCATGCAAGATGAAAATGCGGATATACTGGTGATGGCAGGTTCATCGCTTGGCACGCCCGTGGCCGCAAAAATTTCCATTAAAATTGGCGCAAGCTTTGCCAGTAACGTAGTGGAATTGCCCAATACAACTGCTGGCTTTAACGTAAAGCGAAGTATCTATACCGGTAAAGCATTTGCACTGGTTGAGATGAAAAAAAATAAGAAGGTAATAGCCATCAAAAAAAATGCTGCTGAATTAAAGGAAGTGGGCACGGATGTCCAAGTAGTAAATTATCCGGTTTCCCTCAAAGCGTCTGATTTTAATACTAAAATAATTTCCACAGAAAAAGCTACAGGAGACATTTTACTTCCTGAAGCTGAAATTGTGGTATCGGGTGGCCGCGGGATGAAAGGCCCTGAACATTGGGGGATTCTTGAAAACTTGGCGAAAGCTTTGCATGCCGCAACAGGCTGCAGCAAACCGGTAAGTGATATGGGTTGGAGACCCCACCATGAACACGTGGGGCAAACGGGAGTAAAAGTGGCTCCTCAGTTATACATTGCTATCGGAATATCGGGGGCGATTCAGCATTTGGCGGGTGTCAATTCTTCAAAGTGTATTGTCGTCATCAACAAAGATCCTGATGCCCCATTTTTTAAAGCGGCCGATTATGGAATTGTTGGCGATGCATTTGAAGTCCTTCCTAAATTGACTGCGGCAGTTTTGGCTGCGAAGTGATTGGTTTTATTTATTAATTTGACTCTGAGCAAGTGGCTGCACAAAAAAAAATTAAATTAGAAATCCTTGGGCTTTCTTCCAGCCAGTCGCAAACGGGGTCGTTTGCTTTGGTCTTAGGTGAGACGGATGGGAACAGACGATTGCCCATTATCATTGGTATGTTTGAAGCACAGGCCATTGCCATTGAGATTGAAAAGATTATCCCTAACCGACCGATGACGCACGACTTGTTCAAATCCTTCGCGAGTGCTTTTCATTTCCATGTGGAAGAGATTGTTATTTCTGATTTGAAAGAGGGTGTTTTCTTTGCTAAGGTTGTATGCAGCGATGGATTAAAAAAAACGGAAGTCGATGCGCGACCTTCAGACGCCATTGCCATTGGCCTCCGATTCGATTCACCGATCTATACCTACGAGACCATATTAGCTGAAGCAGGCATTGTGCTTACGGATCAAGAGGAAGAAGAAGAAAAAACGACTAAACCAGAAATAAAATCCAAGGTAAAGAAGGAAAATGTTAAAAAGGGTGAAGATTTTAAAAGCTTTTCTACAGATAAACTGCGCGAAATTTTAAAAAACGCCATTGATAAAGAAGATTACGAACGCGCTGCAAAAATCCGCGATGAGCTAGACAAGAGAAATTAAATTCAAGTTCTATAAGAAACATTGAATCCCGCCAATTGAATCTTGAATTAAGCCATACCTTTTATAAATGAACGCACCGTTTACAGCCTAGCCATGGAAGTGCGATATAGGCTCATTGTGATGAATTTTCTTGAGTTCTTTGTATGGGGCTCATGGTTAATTTCAATGGGTGGATATATGATCATCACCCTTAAATTCACAGGGGTACAGGTGGGGAGTATCTACGGAACTATGGGGATCGCCTCGCTCTTTATGCCTGCCTTACTGGGAATACTAGCCGACCGATGGATCAATGCCGAACGCGTTTTAGGTATTTGTCACCTTTTAGGAGCAGTTATGTTGTTTTGGGCATCAACGATTACCGATGCGAAAACAATGTATATGGTTATGTTGCTCAACTCCATGGTTTATATGCCTACAATTGCCTTGAATAACGCAGTTTCATACTCCATTTTAAAGAAAGAAGGAATTGACGTTGTTAAAGTCTTCCCCCCGATACGCGTTTGGGGTACAGTCGGCTTTATCTGTGCGATGTGGGTTATTGATTTGGGAGGCTGGACACTTAGTCCCCTTCAGCTTTATGTCAGCGCATTTTCGGGGTTAGTATTAGGATTTTATTCCTTTACATTGCCTGCTTGTCCGCCGGTACGGGAAACCAAAAAGCGATCTCTTCTCTCTTCTTTCGGGCTGGACGCTTTTGTCTTGTTTAAGAAAAAGAGGATGGCCGTCTTCTTTATTTTTGCTATGATGCTAGGCGCGGCTCTTCAGATCACGAACACTTTTGGTGGTACTTTTCTTGAAGATTTTAAAGTCAGTTATGCTAATTCATTTGGTGTAAAACATTCCAATCTTTTACTTTCTGTTTCGCAAGTCTCGGAGACTTTGTTTATTCTGACAATCCCATTTTTTCTAAAACGTTTTGGAATAAAGCGTGTGATGATTATCAGCATTCTTGCATGGGTTTTTCGTTTTGGGCTATTCGGGCTAGGCAATCCTGGCGATGGAATACTCCTCTTGGTGCTGTCCATGATTATCTATGGTATGGCTTTCGATTTTTTTAACATCTCCGGTTCCCTGTTTGTCGAAAAAGAAGCAGACCGTAGTATCATGGCAAGTGCTCAAGGCTTGTTTATGTTAATGACAAACGGGATTGGTGCCTTTGTTGGGGGTGCATTCAGCGGCTGGGTAGTAGATTATTTCACTATTAATGGTATTCGAGATTGGCCCAGCATTTGGTTTAGTTTTGCCGGTTATGCCCTCCTTTTAGGGTTGGTTTTTCCTATTGTCTTTAGCGACAAGCATAATTCGGAAAAGACTTTAGTGAGCCTAATATCCTGATGAATTTTAGCGGAGGAGAGCTATTTTATATTTACCCAAGTTCATTAATATAGAATTTGACTTTATTCAAGCTTATTTAGCCTTCTTCCATAATTTTGGCTTTTAATTATGGATTAACCACTCGATGTACTATTCGCGTTTTATTATCGGATTTCATCCTTAACTTTGTCTTCATGGCTAAAGTGATTCAATTCCCAAGTCCTGGTCCGGAGAAGTTTGGATTTAAGCCAGTTAGAAAAAAGGCTAAAACAATAAAGGGAAAACCTGGGCAACTTGATCTTTTTTCCGGTGGTAAAGTAATAAATCTTAGTCGGCTTTCTCCTTTTGAAGAAGCCCTTTTAATGGATGAACATGCCGATGCAAAAGCGAAAAGTCTTTATCAAAAAGCGATAGATGAAGGTGACTCCGTTGCTGATGCGTATTGCAATTTGGGAATTCTTGAGTTTCAAAAAGATAATTTCACAAAGGCGGCAGATTGCTTTACCAAATCCCTGAAAGAAAACCCTAGGCATTTCGAAGCTCATTACAACTTGGCTAATTTATATGCTGACGCTGGTAATTTTGGATTGGCTAAAGTGCATTACCAGATCTCGATTGAAATCGAACCCTATTTCCCAAATAGCCATTTTAATTTAGGATTGACGTTGGCCATGAACAAAGAAATTGACGAAGCTATCACATCCCTTCAATCTTATTGCAGATTGGTTTCCCCTGAAGACCGCCATCATGCACAGGAATTAATTGGCAATCTATCACAGCCCTTAAGGCGATAATTTAAAGCGATCAGATTGGCATCGGCAATCCGGTAAAGTAGCGTTTTGCTCACTTCGGTAGGTATCATTTTTTGTTCACGTTTTTTCGGCTGTCAGAGGTGTCAAAATTTGTAATACACCCTCTGTTTCTTGGGCTTGGTTAACTTTCTTATCTTTATCTTCTGTCGCATTTGCGACAATCTGATGGCTACTGATAACCGTTATTCGCTATATGAAAACACAAACCGTATTGTTCTGGGCTGCTCGAATTGTGGTAGCCGCCATTTTGCTCCAAACGCTATTTTATAAGTTCACCGGGGCAAAAGAATCTATAGCATTGTTTTCTGCGCTAGGAGCAGAGCCTTGGGGACGAATAGGCACAGGCGTCATTGAATTAATTGCTTCCGTGCTTATTTTGATCCCTTCCACCGTGTGGCTCGGTTCGTTATTGGCTGTAGGACTTATGGCTGGCGCTATTTTTTCCCATATTTTTATAATAGGGGTCACGCGCGATGATGGTGGCCAACTCTTTTTATATGCCGTAATCGTTTTTGTTTGCGGACTCTTTTCCTTTTGGAAAAGCAAAAATCAAATACCCCACTCTGTTAAAAAAAAGCTACCCTCATTTCTTTAGTGAAGAGATTAAGGCATCTAATTCTTTACTAACCGATACCGTAGCGAGGTAGGACTTTAATCCTTCGATTAAATAGTTGGGTATGGATTCATTTTTTGAAATCTTCGAATGAATATCTTTCAATAAATCCATTGCATCTTTTTTGGACTCAAAGTTTTGTTTTTGAACTTTCTCTTCTAGGTTGGTAATGGCTAATAGTTTGTCGCTGTCAATTTCTTTTGCCTGTTTGGCAGCAATTACTTTCGGGTCAGAATTGTTTTGCAGACAGGCATTGTATAAATCTATAATTCTTTCGAGGTCTCTTTTTTTTAAATCTCCTTTGTCTAAGCGCTTGGCAACATCTGGGCACTCCGATAAATATTTGGATAAGGCTTTCCTGAAATTCAGATTGGGCACTTCTATACCCGATCCGTCCTTTTTTGAAAGGTATTGGCCTTCCATATTTTGTGTGGAAAAATTATATAAACTAAGAAAGCCAGATTTTACCACTTGCATGAATTTGATGCTGTTTTCATAACGAACGGGCTCGTAATAAACTTCGGATTTATAAATAGATTTAACTTGCAGGGCCGTATAAATCTCCTTTTGGCCGTGGTCACTCCATTGCACACGGTCAATATGATCGAAGGACATTATTTTTAGTGCGCCTCTAAGGGTATCTCCCTTAAAAGTTACCGCATAGTCGGTTTGGGCGTTAATTGAAGTACCATTAGTGAAAACAAGAAGTATGCCGATTGTGACTGCGTGAATTTTTTGTAGGGTTTTCATAGGGGTTTGGACAGCGCGATTTATTTGGGCCAATTTGGTTTTAAACATTATGGTAAAGTCTTCGCTTCAGAAGAAATTTAGCCTGGTAATTAAAAAAATTAAAAAAGTACCGAATAGAGAAAATAAAGAATGATCAGTAGGATCATCACACCATACATCACAAGGTCAACACGTACGTATTGGTGATACTGTTTGTAAAGTTCTTTTATTCGCTTAAACATAATATTAAATGCGATAGGGGTTAATAATCTTCAATTTTTGAATGCCGTTAAAGTCAGCAGTATTTCGCGAGATCAAAGCTAAGTCATGAACGAGTGCTGCAATCACTTCCTTCTTTCGGCAAGCGGTAAGAGAGATAGTCAATAATTGTATTGCTATCAATCAGATACCTCTGTCTCATTCGTTGCGGGCTTGTTTTAAGTAGCTGTTAAACCTATCGGCTTTCTCAGTCGTTAGTAATCCTTTGAAGCGAGACACATTTTTGTTTTACTTTTTTTTTCTTCGTTCAATTCTTCTTTAGCGTAAACAAAACTTCTATCTCTTTACCAACGTAGCGGTTGGGGTTTGACAGTTGGAGACAGTTGTTTTGGGGTATTACCACTGCTTTAATCATTTTGAAAGTCTTTAAATAGGCTAAATCAAAACACATATTTACACAAATAAAAAATGAAATGAAACTGTTGCTCAGGCCTATTGTTCATTTCCAATTTTGGGCGTAGCTTTTGCGTTTTATTCCGTTAAAATGAGATTTGTTTTTCTTTTATTGTTGACTTTAAGCTTTGTGGCAAAAGCGCAAGAAACCGCAGTAAGCCAAACCAATGCGCCATCAGTAAAATGGTTTCAGCTCAATTCTCCGCACTTTCGTTTCCTGTATCCGAAAGGCTTTGATGTGCAGGCACAACGGATGGCCAACACGCTTGAAACCATACGCGAACCTGAATCGCGCTCCATTGGTGATGCACCAAGAAAAATTTCGATCATCTTACAAAGTCAATCAGCACTTTCAAATGCCTTTGTAACGATCACTCCCCGAAGAGCAGAGTTTTATGCGATGCCTACACAGAATTATAATTTTGTTGGAAATAATGATTGGCTCACTCTTTTGGCCTCACATGAATATCGGCACATGGCCCAGTTTCAGCATGCCACCAGGGGGTTCAATAAACTAGTGAAATATGCCTTCGGCTATAATGCCTTGGCCGGCCTGGCCTACGTGGGTGCCCCACAGTGGTTTTGGGAAGGCGATGCGGTCGCCACGGAGACGGCCTTTACGAAATCAGGGCGTGGCAGGATTCCCAATTTTGATTTACTGCTGCGCACCAACCTTCAAGAAGGTAGGACATTTAATTACAGTAAACAGTATTTGGAATCCTACAAGAACAATATCAGCAATTGGTATGTGCTTGGCTACAACATGGTTTCTTATTTAAGAAAAAGAACAGGGGACTCATTGATCTGGGATAAGGTCACCGCCCGTTCATGGAATATCCCTTTTATCCCCTTTCGGTTTTCATCTTCCTTAAAAAAGGAGACGGGTCTTTATGTCAAGGATTTGTATAAGGAGATGGCCGCTGACCTTCAGAAGAAATACAAGGCTCAGCTCGACACGTTAACCATTACTCCATTCGAGACGGTGAATAGCCGATTGAACAAAGCCTATACCGATTACTTGTATCCACAAGAATTGGAAGACGGAAGTATTGCGGTGCGCAAAGTCGGGATAGGAGATATTGAGAAATTGGTGGTTATCAAAAACGGAGTGGAGAAAAAAATATATACTGAGGGGATCATTAACGAATCAGGGATGCAATCGGCCGCCAATAGCAGAATAGTGTGGAACGAATTTCGATTTGATCCCCGCTGGTTAGTGCGCAACTATACGGTAGTTGTGGGGTATGATTTGGGCAGTGGTACGAAGAAAGTGTTGGGTAACAAGTCGCGCTATGCGGGAGCCGCGCTATCGCCCGATGGATATAAGGTGGCTACCATTGAAACCAACACGGATTATCAGACGCATCTTTTGGTATTGGATTATTTTGGCGGTCGAATCTTAAAAACATTCGATAATCCTGATAATGATTTCATTTCGATGCCACACTGGACGGCCGATGGAAAAAGTATAGTCGCCTTGCTTACCAATAAAAATGGAAAGGCAATGGTGGAATTTGATTTTGAAACTGGTGGCATAACAAAACTTACCGATTTTTCGAATGAAAATATAGGCTACCCCGTGCCTTTTGAAAACTATGTGTTATACAACTCTCCAATCAGTAACCTGGACAATATTTATGCCCTTGACGTAAAGACCGGACAGCGTTTCCAAATTACTTGCAGTAAGTATGGTGCCTACAATCCTGCTATTTCCCGCGATGGAAAATGGATTTATTACAATAATCAGGGGCGAAACGGTATGGATGTGGTGAAGATTCCATTTGATCCCTCCACCTGGAAAATATTGGATCAGCCTCACAAAGAAGATCCGTTCGTGAAGATGCTTGTGGCTCAAGAGGGAACCCCTAAATTGATCGGAAACATACCTTCTGAACAATACGAAACAAAGCGTTATCATCGTGGAAGAGGATTGATCAATCCGTACAGTTGGGGCGGTACGGTAAGCACCACATTGACAACGGCCTTTGTAGGAGTAACCTCTCAGGATTTGCTGAGCACCACTATTCTTAACGCAGGTTTTCAATATGATAAGACCGAGCATACAGGTTCATGGGTGGCATCTGCCAGTTATCAAGGTTGGTACCCAATAATTAATGTTTCGGCTACGCAGGGCAATCGGTCGGTGAATGAAGGAACATTTCAAACTGAAACGCAGACCGGTACGCCAGGTAATTATACCACATTGATAGAGAATAAAGGTTTGAATATCCGGTGGCAAGAAAAAGACCTTAAGGTTGGGCTTCTGGTTCCTTTGGTTACGACCACTTCAAAGTATTATGGAAATTTGACTTTTGGGAATACCGTTGGCGTGACACAGGTAAGCAACTTTACCAATTCTTTTAACAATTCAAGGATCATTCCTGCCTATACCCGAAATGACACCGTTTATGGATTTTATTCCTTTTTAAATTATGCGGGAAATGGAAACGTGATTTATAATAATTTCTCAGTAACAGGCTACCGACTAATGAAGCAGAGCCACAGGGATATCAACAGCAAATGGGGGCAACAATTTTTCTTAAATGCCTACAATACGCCTTATGGTGGCAATTACTCAGGGGGACAGTTTTCACTTTATGGAGTACTTTTTTTTCCA
>DAHVFH010000071.1 GCA_027317105.1 Cytophagales bacterium | reverse complement strand
GTATATTAGGGTTACTTCATCTACTCCATCCTGTTTTGATTCGATTTATTTCCCTGTTTAATCGTAACTTAAGTTGATGCAGTTCTTTTATTATAATAAAGGACTGGCTATTTGAAAAGATGATGACTAATACTGCATTATGAGGTATCAGTCCCTATTGCAAATACCACAAAGTAGGGTTTGTTTTGAATAAGGGAATTAGTCGAGTTTTGCCCTCAATTGAATTCTTCCATAAGGTTTAGGAAGGTTAATTAAATTAAGAAAAAAACCTCGAAAGGCGTTCGAGGTTTTTTTATTGGCGCTAGTCTAATTTTTTAACTAAATGTATTTGTTGTCGGTAGCGATCTTGATGGCTTCTGATTTATTATTCACCTGGAGTTTCCCATAAATATTTCGAATGTGGGTTCGGACAGTTTCTCGGGAAATGAAGAGAACATCAGAAATTTGCGTATAGGTATTTCCTTCAGCCATCAATTGAAGAACCTCTTTTTCTCTATTGGTGAGTGGTGAGTTGACATTCAAATGAAAATTATGAATGACCATTTTAGCGATTTTTGTGCTCATTGGCGCCCCGCCTTTTGCAATCTCATCTAACGCAGTAAGCAATTCGATATAGTTAGCACTTTTTGTAATGTAACCTGATGCACCAGCCTTAAGCGCATCAAACACCAACTCATTATCTTCATAAATCGTTACCATTACAACCTCCACATGAGGGTACTTCTCCTTAATGATTTCAGTGGCTTTCACCCCATTAAGATTTGGAAGTTCAATGTCCATCAGAACAATTTCAACCTTTTTCCTAATCATCTCGGTAAGCGCATCTTCCGCAGAAGAATAACTTCCCACCACTACAAATTTATCTGAGCTGTTGACGATGTGCGTATACGATTCGAGCAAAATCTTATCATCTTCAACTATCGCTACTCTTTTTTTAAATGTCATAACGCTAAATATTAAGTAGTAAGCTAATTTTTGTTCCTTTAGAGTCTGAGTCAATGGTAAAAACACCATGTATCCTCCTACTTCTCAATGCCATATTTGAAATACCCCCACGGCTATTATTTAGCGTTTCGGGCGAAATACCTACACCATCGTCCGTCAAAGTTATACTAAGTAGCGAATTTATTTTTTCAAATCGCAAAACCACTTGGGTTGAAGTTGAATATTTAAACGCATTGGTCAAGGCTTCTTTAAAAATAAAATTGACTTGTCTCCCCACACCTACGGATAAAATGACGTCTTCTTGAAACTGATAAAAGGCGCGGAATTCAATATTCTTCTCATGCAAAAGTCGATCACCGAAATCCTTCAAGTGAATATACAAATTTTGAGCAGTATCGTTTTGTCTATCCAAGGACCAGATAAAATCCTTTGTTCCACTTATTAAATTTTTTGTCGTCTCCTCAATCCTTACCAAGAACAGATTTGCATTGGATGGATCCATTTTTATTAAACTAATAAAATTAATAATTCGAGCCAATTGATTTCCGAGCTCGTCATGAAAATCAATTCCAATCTCCTTCCTTACGTTAATTAAAATGTCTTGTTTTATTTTCTCTTGCTGCATCAAGTTGGCCACTCTAAATTTTACGTTGTAATAAAAGGCTCCTCCAATCGCCACGATTGCTAAAAAGAATATGACTACAATAAATAGCGGGGTTAAATAAAAAGGCGGTGAAATAGTAAAGGGGTACTCTAAAGGTGTTGTGATCCATTGCCCATTATGATCTCTGGCTAATACTTTAAACTTGTAATTTCCAGGCTTTAAATTTAGATAGGTCACTTCCGGCACTCTGGTAGACTGTGACCACTGTTTATCTTGTCCTGTTAAAAGGTATTTATAAGAGGTTGTGGTCGGATATTTTTTTGATACCTTGGCAAAAGAGAATTTAACTGAATTCTTATCAAATGGCAATTTGGGATACAATGGAATATGGAAAAGACCGCTGTTTCCTTTTGCATACATTTCCAAAGTAAATTGAGCGTTTACCAATTCAACCTTCGTGAAGTGCAATGGGTACTCAGGAAGTACATCAAGGTCAATTTCTGAAAATCCATACAAACCATCAACCATTCCAAAATATTCTTTTCCGTTATTGAAAAACCCAATGTTGGATTCAAGTCCTTCTAACCCATGATCCTGAGTGAAATGCAAGTATTCCTGAAGATCAAAATCCTTATTAAATCCGATCCGTTCAATTCCTTTATCGCTTCCAATCCACAACAAATTTTCTTTATCAACAATTAAAAAGAAAATAATATCCGAGGCCAATCCGTTATTTTTTGAATAATATTTAGTTGAATTGTTTTCAAGATTGTAAATACATATGCCCATGCCTTCAGAGCCTATAATCAAGTATTTGTCTTTATACAGAACCATGGAGTAAATAGCTGTACTGTCAAATTTAGGAACGATCTTGGTAATCTTACCATCTTGAATTTCACTAACGCCAGAAGTTGTACCAATCATTATTCGATTCCATTGGGGGAGTCTCTTAATATTCAAAACCCATTCCAAAAATAAATCCGAGTCGTTAACTATGGCCTTGCCCCGAGCAAATTCTATGGATGAAAGTCCGGCCTTCGAGCCAATCCAAAGTCTATTTTTTACTTCATCGAACTCTATATCCTCCACTGAGCCAACTCGATTTGCATCAACTACCGAAAATAATCTTTTGTTGGAATCAATTCTTACAATCCCAAAATCCCCAGATACCCATACCTCCTTGTTATTTGTTTTTTTTATAGCGGAAACTTTAACATGCTTTCCCAAATTGAAACGATTTACAACCCTACCATTCCGTAGCACTTCAAGACCGTGCTCACGCGTAGCAAGCCATAATTCTCTTTCCTTTCCTGAAATGGCTGTCACCACGCCATTCCTCACCAGTTCAAAAATATTTCTGGAGTACTTTATCAACCCTTTTCCTTCCGTGCCAAACCAAATGTTACCTTCAGAATCTGTAAGGCAATCAAGAACCCTTACATTCACGGAAAGTGTATCTGTGACGGAGAGGATGGCATTTCTATCAATCTTTGTAAGGTTGTGGTGATTGGAAACCCATGAGCTTTTAAATTCTTGATCGGTAAGAACTATTGGATAGTTAAGTTTCGGCTCAATTAACTTCAACTCCGTAAGCGACCAAATATAAGCCCCCTTAGAGGAAATGATGTTGATCTGGTTTTGGAATGGGAACAAATTATAAATCTCACCTAATGGAGTTAGGTTGACATAATCAACACTGTTAATACCCCTTCGGATAAGAATGTTGTTGGAATTAAGTTGGTAATACCATTGATAAGAATCGGAAAAAATATTCTGAATTTGTATTTGATTGTGTGTCGAAGAAATTGAAGGATAAAGAGTATCATGAACTACCCTCACTAACTTATGGTTTTTGTCCAGCGAAAAAATCGTGTCATTAAATTCCACAATGTTCACAGAGGCACCACTGGAACTATAAAAGTTCTTAAATTTTTGCCCATCAAATTTTGAAAGACCCTTTCGCGTTCCGGCCCAGACATTTCCCTTTTTATCGACAAAGACTTTTGAAATGGTATTACTTGACAGTCCATCTTCGAGGTTGTACGTAACAAATGTTTTACCATCAAATCGGGCAAGTCCACCACCCCGCGTGCCTATCCATAAATATCCATTTATCTTATCCTCAGAAATACTGGTCACTTCAGATTGTGGCAGACCTTTACTTACTGTAAAGAAGGTTTTAGAATATTTCTGACCGAAGAGGTGAGGAACCTGGATGCTAAGAAGCACTAAAATAAAAACAATTATTTTGGTCACATTCAAATTTAGTCAGATATAATGATAGTTAAAAAATACACCAAAATTGACTTTGCTAATCCATCATGACAAACTGTAAATCTCCGATAATATAAAATCAGTTTTAGAAGTGCCGTTTTTTATCGATCTTTATTTTGATCATTTATTCTCAAAAAACGCATGAAAAGGAGAAAATTCATTTTTAATAATCTTGCAGCTTTTGGCGCTTCATTAGCGTGGTCAGCGAGTACGGCCCATGAACTGGGCATGCCTGCTAGCCAACCCTTCAAACTCAACTATGCTCCACATGATGGCATGTTTAAAACTTCAGCGGGTACTGACTTTGTGGAACAAGTCAAATTCATGGCCGATCAAGGATTTCGATCTGTAGAAGACAACGGAATGCTATCCAGAAGTAATACTGAGCAAGAAAAAATCGGCAAAACATTGACCGAACTGAAAATGACAATGGGCGTCTTTGTGGTTGATGGCGGAGACAATTGGAAAACTTCATTAACAACTGGGAAGCAAGAATTCAAAGACAACTTTTTAAAGACATGTCAACAGTGTGTGGAGGTGGCTAAACGGGTGAATGCAAAGTGGATGACAGTAGTTCCTGGTTTTTATGAGAACCATCTTCCACATGAAATGCAAACAGCCAACGTTATTGATGCACTTAGGCGGGCCGCTGATATCTTTGAACCACACGGACTCGTTATGGTGCTTGAACCATTAAGTGATACACCCGAATTATTTTTGCGACATTCCTACCAAACCTTTATGATTTGCAAGGCCGTTAACAGCCCGTCATGCAAAATTTTGTTTGACATGTTCCATATGCAGCGCAACGAAGGGAATATTATGAATAACATCGATTTATGCTGGGACGAAATTGGTTACCTCCAAATTGGTGACAATCCCGGTAGAAATGAGCCAACGACTGGTGAGATGAATTATAAAAATATCTTCAAGCACATTTACGAAAAAGGGTACAAAGGCATATTAGGAATGGAGCACGGCAATTCAAAAAAAGACAAAGAAGGTGAGGCATCCGTTATCGCTGCCTACCGACTGTGCGATAGTTTTTAACACGCTAAAATATTTCTTCATTTTAATTTCTAAAATAAACCAATATGGGCATTCATAAAAAATCACGCAGGGAGTTTGTAAAACAATCTTCCCTATTAGCTGGAAGTTTAGCTACTATGCCGATGATAGCAAACGCTAATTTCTTCAACACCGAATTTGATGATACCATTAAGGTGGCTTTGGTAGGTTGCGGTGGTCGTGGAACAGGCGCTGCCCGACAAGCCTTGCTTACGAAGCAAAATGTAAAACTCGTTGCTATGGCTGATGCCTTTAAAGATCGCTTAGATGATTCGTTTAAAAATCTAACCGCAGCAGACGCAAAAGGTAGTGCAAAGGATCGAGTTGCTGTGCCTGAAGAAAATAAATTTGTAGGATTTGATGCTTATAAAAAAGCTATTGCCTTATCCGATGTGGTTATACTCACTACACCTCCAGGATTCCGACCCATTCATTTTGAAGAAGCCGTAAAGCAAGGCAAGCAAATTTTTATGGAGAAGCCGGTTGCCACTGACCCAGCAGGAATAAAGAGAATTCTGGAAACCGCTGAAATTGCTAAGAAGAAAAAATTGAATGTGGTTGTCGGACTGCAACGGCATTACCAAAATTCATATCGAGAGTTATATAAAAAGTTTAAGGAAGGAGTGATTGGAGATATTGTTTCTGCTCAAGCTTGGTGGAATGACAGCGGAGTTTGGGTAAATCCAAAAAAGCCTGGCCAAACAGAAATGGAATACCAAATGCGTAATTGGTATTATTTCAATTGGCTTTGCGGGGATCATATTGTAGAACAACATATTCATAACCTTGATGTGATCAATTGGTTCAAAGGAAGCTACCCGGTGCAAGCTCAAGGTATGGGCGGACGTGAAGTAAGAAAGGGAAAAGAGTTTGGTGAAATTTTTGACCATCATTATGTAGAATTTCAATATGCAGATGGCACACTATTGAACAGCCAATGCCGTCATATTAAAGGAACATTCACCAAAGTAGACGAGCAATTGGTAGGAACAAAAGGAAGCATTTACTGCGGAGCTAAAAATATTACCGATCGTTCAGGTAAAATTGTATATCAATTTGACAAAGAGAAAGAAAATAATCCTTACCAAACAGAGCACGATGAGCTCTTTGAAGTTATAGCGAAGGGAGAATACAAATTTGCCGATGCTGAAAATGCTGCTAAAACCACTATGACTGGAATCTTAGGAAGAATGGCAACCTATTCTGGAGAATTAATAAAGTTTGATAAAGCGATTGATTCTGGACTAAGTATAGCGCCTACTGTTTTTGATTGGAACGCACAACCTCCCGTGGTTCCCGATAAAGAAGGGTGGTATCCTATAGCGATACCGGGCGTCACTAAATTCTTTTCTTGATAGCCAAGAGACGAATTAGCCAAAATATTCCTTCATTCTTTCGAAGAAACCTTTTTCGTTATGATCGGGCTGAGGTTGGAAATTGGGTGAACTTCTGAAAGCTTCCAACTTATTCTTTTCATCAGCGCTTAATTTCTTTGGTGTCCACACATTAATGTAAATGAGTTGATCACCCGATCCGTAACCGTTAATGTCTTTAACACCCTTTCCGCGTAAGCGTAATATTTTGCCACTTTGTGTGCCTGCTTCAATTTTCAAGCGCACTTTGCCACCTACTGAAGGGACCTCCACAGAAGTACCTAATGCAGCATCAATAAAACTGATGTGAAGATCGTAAACCAAATTATTTCCATCACGTTTCAGCTCTTTGTCTTCAATTTCCTCAATCACAATTAACAAATCACCAGGAATTCCACCACCTGGCGCTTCGTTACCTTTACCCGACATAGACAATTGCATGCCATCGGCAACACCGGCTGGAATTTTTACAGAAATCAGATCTTCTTTCGAAACTAAACCTGAACTATCCACGCCCGAAGGTCTCTTATCAATTAATTGTCCTGCTCCATTGCAAGTGGGACAAGTGGTGGTGGATACCATTTGCCCTAACATTGTATTTACCACTTTGCGCACCTGACCTTGACCATTGCAAGTAGTACAGTTCTTAAAGGTTACACCATCGGCATGGATGAGACGATTTACTTTTATTTTCTTCTCAACACCATGTGAGATTTCTTCCAGGTTCAATTTTAATTTAATGCGTAGATTAGAACCTTTACGCTGACGGGAACGACCACCACCTCCAAAGAAACTATCGAATCCACCGCCTCCACCGCCTCCAAAAATATCTCCAAACTGACTGAAAATATCTTCCATGTTCATGTCATGCCCTTGAAAACCACCACCACCTGAACGCGAATGACCAAAGCGATCATATTGCGCTCGCTTATTTTCATCGCTTAGTACTTCATAGGCTTCGGCCGCCTCTTTAAATTTTTCCTCCGCTTCCTTATTGCCGTGATTTTTATCGGGATGAAATTGAATAGCGGTTTTCCTATAGGCTTTTTTTATTTCTTCCGCAGTAGCCGATTTGGATACACCTAAAATTTCGTAATAATCTCTTTTTGTAGACATGCTAAAGGCGTGATATGGTATTAGTAATTGGTATTATATCCCAGGCGATTTGAAAGAAAGGTTTAACTTCCGGTAACAACTTTGGCAAACCGAATAACCTTGTCATTGAGGAGGTACCCCTTCTCCACTATATCAACTATTTTTCCTTTCAACTTTTCAGATGGAGCAGGTATTTGGGTAATCGCTTCATGGAGGTCTGGATTAAAATCAGAGCCTGCGTGTACATTCATCGGCTTTACGTTATACTGTTCCAATATCTTTTTAAATTTATTTTGGATGAGGAAAAAGCCTTCCGTTTCCTTATCAGCCTTATCCTTGAATGATTTTTCTGCCCGTTCAAAATCATCAATCACTGAAATCAATTCTTTCAACAATTGCTCATTGGCCGATTGAATCATTTCCAATTTTTCTTTAGCAGAACGCCTTCTGAAATTGTCAAACTCGGCATAAAGGCGCAAATACTTATCCTTCGATTCTGCCAATTCGTCTTGAAGTTTCACTACAGTATCTCCCTGATTCTGTTTTCCCTCTGTCTCAACTGCTTCATCGCTCTGTAGCTGAGTGCCTTCAGGCATACTATCGTCATGTTTTCCTAATTCGGGTTCTTGTTCCACGGTATTTTCCATCATTTTATAATTGAGTAAATCTCCAAATTGACAAGAATTTTGCCAATAATGGAACTGTGACAGGTTGACGTTTCAATGCAGCTCTTTCCAGATCATATCCTTCAATTCAATGATACCCTGGTTGGTGAGTGCTGAAATAAATATGGCGGGTATTCCGCTGGGAAGATCCTTCTTAATTTCGCTTTTTAATTCGTCATCAAGCATATCCGCTTTTGAAATAGTCAGTAATCTTTTTTTATCGAGCAATTCTGGGTTGTACTTTCGAAGTTCATTCAGCAGTATTTCAAACTCACTCTTTATGTCTTTTGAATCTGCTGGCACCATAAAAAGAAGCACCGAATTTCTTTCAATGTGTTTTAAGAACCGAATTCCCAATCCCCTGCCTTCAGCCGCGCCTTCAATGATCCCTGGTATATCGGCCATGACAAACGATTTCTCATTGCGGTAAGAGACCACTCCAAGATTTGGTACAAGCGTAGTGAATTGGTAGTCGGCTATTTTTGGTTTTGCTGCTGAAACAACCGAGAGCAAAGTGGATTTCCCAGCATTAGGAAAGCCAACAAGGCCTACATCAGCCAATAATTTTAATTCCAATATTATCCACTCCTCCACTCCGGGTTCGCCGGGTTGAGCATGTTGTGGAGCCTGATTGGTTGACGTAGCAAAATATGCATTCCCTTTTCCGCCACGACCTCCTGGAGTTAGTATCACTTCCTGTCCGTCTTGATTAATTTCGCAAAGAAGCTCATTTGTTTCAAACCTACGGGCAACTGTACCCAGCGGCACCTCCAAAGTTACATCTTTACCAAAGGCTCCAGTCATGTTTTGCCCCTCACCAGCCGTACCATTTTCAGCGATAACATGCTTCCTGTATTTCAAATGGAGAAGTGTCCAAAGCTGTGAATTACCTTTTAAAATGATATGGCCACCGCGACCACCATCTCCCCCATCGGGTCCACCCTTTTCTATAAATTTTTCACGATGAAAATGGCGGCTTCCAGCGCCCCCATGCCCTGAACGAGAATTGAATTTGATGTAATCGATAAAATTGGGGGACATTTTTTTAAATTAAAATTTCAAATTCAAGATCCAGATGGCTGGAATTTATAACTCGAACTTATTTATCGATTACTTTACAAATTGATTCGAAAATTTCTCCAATGTCTCCAATACCATGAACGGTATTCAATCGATTTTGACTTTCGTAATAGGGTAATACATGAATTGTTTTGGTGAAATATTCAGTGATGCGTTTATTTAGTTTTTCTTCTTCATCATCCACTCTGCTCTCGGTTTCCCTTCGCTTAGCGATACGCGTACGCACCTCGGCTTCGGTTACGTCAAGGGCCACCACAAAGTGAATGGCAGATCCATTGTCTTTCATGAATTTATCCAGTGCCTCTGCTTGGGGTACTGTGCGGGGAAATCCATCGAACAAAAAACCTCTGGCTTTCGGGTTTTTATCGAGTTCTTCTTTGAGCATCGCGATGGTGATTTCATCGGGCACCAACGCTCCGCTGTTCATGATTTCTTTTACCCGTTTTCCAAGTGCCGTGTCATTTTTGGTATGCCAGCGAAATAAATCTCCGGTGGAGATATGAACAAAACCGTATTTTTTGATAAGCTTTTCGCTCTGAGTTCCTTTGCCTGCCCCCGGAGGGCCAAAGAGTACAAGATTGATCATGTTTGCTCGACTTAGTAAATAAAAAGATCAGCAAGATACGGATCAATTCGTCAATATTAAAATTTCACTAATACGAATCATCCAGCGCAAAGGTGTTCCTTCGGGTTTTCCATTGCCCATTGGTAAAATCCGGAAAGGCAACACTGGCTCCATTTTCCTGAATTGATTTTTCAGATAATGGAGTAATCGAGCTCCAGGTTACGGCATCGTAAACATCCTGTGGGGTGTTGGCTTTGGCTTTTACCGATTCGATGAACGCATTTAACACAAACCAATCCATCCCACCATGGCCAGCACCGGCAGCATCATTCCCATATTTTTTCCACAACGGATGATCATATTTATCGAGCCAAGCCTTAGCATCTTCCCATTGATGCGGTTTGGCGCTTTGTCCTTCAATATAGATCGACTTATTTACATCCATCCATATCCCGCGGGTTCCTTGCACACGGAAGCCGAGCGAATAGGGTCTTGGCAAATTGGTATCGTGCTGCAATAAAATGGTTTCGTTATTAGCAGTGTGAATCATCGTGGTGACCACATCGCCTAACTTAAAATTAATCTTTGCATTGGGGTGATTCTCTCCGCCTTCTTTTACAATGTACTCATGTAATCCACGCGACTTTGTAGCATAAGAAACTAATTGGGTAAAGCGATTGCCGCGGTTGATATTGGTCATCATGGCCAAGGGGCCAATCCCATGGGTTGGATAAAGGTCACCATTTCTGTCAACAGAATGCTGGGTTCTCCAATGGGCTTCTGAAAATCCCTTCTCACCAAACTCCGCACCATGTCCGTAGGGATTAATTCCATCGTTGAATTTCACTTCGCGTAAGTCGTGTTGGTAACCCCCTTGCAGGTGGATAAGCTCTCCAAACACATTTTGACGAACCATGTTGAGTACCGCCATCGCATCGCGTCTGTAGCAAACATTTTCAAGCATCATCAAAGGCATTCCAGTTTTTTCTGACGTATGAACCAATTCCCAGCATTCATCGACCGTCATTCCCGTGATCACTTCGCATCCTACATATTTCTTGGCATTCATCGCATCGATGCACATTACCTTATGCCATTCCCAAGGAGTGGCAATAACTACAGCATCTATATTTTTGTTCTCCAATAATTTTTTATAGCCTTGAGGGCCATCCACTATTACTTGTGGTTTTGGCTTTCCCTCTTGAGCCACTATACCCAAGCTCATATCAATCATCCGCTGCTGGATATCGCAAATCGCCACGACTTCCACATCATCCCTTTTTAGGGCCAATTCCAAATGATTTTGTCCGCGTAAACCAACACCAATTATTCCCAGGCGCACTTTGCTCTCCGGATCTTTCGAAAAAACGGTTCCCGATGGAAGAATAGAAAATGCCGCTCCGGCAAGGGCGGAAGTTTTTAAAAAATCTCTTCGTGATTTCATTAGTCTTTTGGATGGTGAACGCTAAAGTTAACTGACTAGAATTTAAATCAAAAGAAAAGGCTTTCCGAAGAGGAAAGCCTTTTGACAAGCGGTGTCCTTCGGGTTTATTGCTCAGGTCCCTTTTTAATCACAAGTTTTGAAAGCGCAGCCTCTTTAGATATTTTGCCGGAAGCATAATCCTTCAAAACCGAATTTTTAACAGAAAGCTCTAAAGTAGAAGGGATTCCGCAATGAGGACAGCGGGTAAGATTTATTTCTAACATGAGCGTTTCGTTATCATTTAGGCTTTTAATCGTGCGGCCGTAATCCAGCATATCTTCCTTTATACTTTTTTCAAATTCGGGATAAAGTTCCTTAACCTTCTTATCGCGAGTAGCAGAATTTACCCCTTGAAGTCGGGCGGTTGGCATATCAAAAAGATCTTCGCTTGTCTGCGTGCTGGCATATACCTGAATGTGATACATCGCACCATAATCCTTCAAACGCTCATAATAAATATTCCCGTCAGAGAAAAAAGTCTTTGATAAATCATGACTATACAGTCGATTTAGAATACTTGAAAGCAACTCAAGGTCCGGTTGCAATTCATCACTGATTTCGCTGTTTACAATTTTCAATTTCTTCAACAATTGATCGCGAGTCATTTTACCAAGGCGAAATTGATTCACATCTGCTTTAGTGCCTTCTACGGTAATCAGGCTTTGCCGCTGCGTCCTTTCAAATGATCCGGCCCAAGCCATTTGAAAATTTGGCCCGTCCGTTTTATTGGTTACCACTATTTTTTCATTTGGTTGCAGTTGACTGAGCAAGTCGCCATAATCAGCGATGAAATTCTGAGCAGCTTCGAGCGTCTTTTCCTGATAGGATGAGCGGGAACTATCTACGCTGATCTTATTCTTAGTGGATTGACCTTTTACATTATCCTTGGTCGCTTTTAGGTAATTACTTTCCGCCTGATTTCGATCTATCGATTCATTGGTGCTGTAGGAATAACTGACTGCGCCAGGAGCATTCATGGGATTCATGGGCATAGGAGGTGGTGCCATATCCCATACCTCATCACCGCCTTGCATGAAAAACATATTACCAAACATTTCAGAAGGAACTCGAAATGTTACTCCATAGCCGGGAAGGTAGCTACCTTGTACTTCTATCGGAAAAAATTGCCGTCTTCCATACTGTTGCTTAATCAATGTACCCAATATATTTTCGGCTACTTCCACATCTCGTTGCATGCGTTCTTCATCTATTTTGTTCTGCGCGAACGACACGGTGCTTACCGCCATTATCCAAATCATCAACACTTTTTTCATATTTCTTTTCTTTAAGAATTTTTAATAAACGTTCTTTTTACTGCCAGCATTCGATATTAACCCGGTAAGAATTTGCTCCGTTTCCTGTTTAAATTGATTGTTGTTTCTTTCCAGGTAATTCACTTTGCTTTGCACAAATTGCAGATCCTGTTTGCGTTGTTCTTGCAAATACCCAGAAAAATCGACCAACAAATTCTCCATGTATTTTTTTTGATCTGCCGTAGAGAGTTGAAAATAGTCCTTCATCAATTTTAAATTTTGTTCTTGAAGGTTGGAAACAAAAGAGCGCACTTGCTCCTGACTGGCTTGCGATACGTTTTTGGTCATTGCGTCAATTTTTTTAGAATTAAAATCAACAAGGGTTTGCATCAATTTCTTCTGATCCTCCGACCGGGTGGCAGCGAGTTCTTCATTGCTTTTCGATAAGGAAGAAGAAATCATTTCTCTTACCTGATTCTCTGTAAGATTGGGTGGCACTACTTTTTCAACTTTCTTTCCAAAGCTTATCCTTAATTCACCGTTGGCATAATTAATTTCTGGCCCTAAAATTTTTCCCGCCACCAAAAGAAACAAAATGGAAGCCGCTATTCCCATGGCAAACTTTACATAAGGCGATCGCCAAAGTGGTTTAATGCTAGCGTCATCCACAAAAACAGGTGGGGCAATTACTTCTTTATCTTGCACATGGCTAATTAGTTCGTGTACTTCACCCAATCCATGCAATTTTACCAACTCATCAGGGTATTGGGCGAAATAGCGTTCCAATTTTTCCGTTTCTTTTTCATTGAGCTCACCATACAGGTAAGCGATCAACATACTTTCATCCGGTTTATAGTTCATAACCAATTGTATCTTTTGTGATTTTCTGCTGTTCGAATATTTTTTTTAGACTATTTAATCCATAGTACATTCTCGACTTGACGGTGTTCTCAGAAACATTTAAGGCCGTGGCTATTTCCCTAAACTTCAGCCCTTCGTACTCCTTCATAATCACTACTTCGCGCTGTTCAGGACTTAACTGCATCAAACACGATTGCAACAAATCTGAAAGTTCACTTTGTCTCATCACGCGTTCCGGATTTTCATTACGATGATGGCTTTCCTCCCACCGATAACTTTCCTCTCTTTCCTGATTTAGGTCATTCAACGAAAAGGAGCGCATAGTTTTCTTTTTCCGAACTTCTTCTCGACAACAATTAACCGCGATGGTGTAAAGCCAGGATTTAAAGCGTTCGATTTCTTGTAGCCCGGACAAATTCTTGTGCATACTGATGAACGTTTTCTGCGACACTTCCATGGCCATGTCGTGATCAAAGAAAAATTTGTAACTAAAATTATAGATGCGCTTGTACCAGAGTTGCACCAGTTTGCCTTGGGCATTCTTATCCCCTTCTCGGGCTCGAGCGATTAAGGTGTCAGAATGCATCATTGCAATGTCAAGTAGAGTTTCGGCCACAAAATCCCAGTTTCAGGTTATTCTGATATAAAGATGAAGGTGAAGTTGAAAAAGTTTTAATTGGAAAATACTTTTTGCCATTTTCTTAGTTTATTTCTATTCCAGCGATTTTAGTGAGTTTCCGCATGAAATTACGCGATTTCGAGCTATGTAAGAACAGAAGTGTCCATAAAACCAACCAAACAGAAACCAGCTGAGACATCGTCACGCCCGGCACAACCTCGCTTCAATCGCTTTTTTGGCTTCAAGATCATGCGGCCCGTGCCAGAATCGAATTTACCATAATTCAATTAGGAATACCAGATACGCCTATGGTACTAACTAATCGCCCGATTATCTTTGCGCCAAATGAAAAAAATAATTTCGCTTCTGGTTCGATTTGTTCCTCGTAAATACCTTCAGCTTTTTAGTGGTATTGGCCTAAAAACGGTTGGGTTATTTTACTTTGGAAATAACGTGGAATGTGCCGTTTGTAATCACCACTACAAGAAATTTCTTCCTTACGGCCGGATCAACTCAAGGGAAAATGCGCTTTGCCCCAATTGCCTGAGTTTAGAGCGTCACCGTTTGATCTGGCTTTACTTAAAAGAGAAAACGGATTTCTTTACAAAAAAATTGAATGTATTGCATATCGCACCCGAATATTGCTATATGAAACCTTTTGAAGCCCAACATGGTGAAAACTACATCACTGCCGACATTGAGTCTCCGCTTGCAAAAGTCAAGATGGATATTCATCAGATCCCCTTTCCTGAAAATCATTTTGACGTTGTGCTGTGCAACCATGTATTAGAGCATGTCGATGATGATATCAAAGCTATGAATGAAATTCACCGAGTTCTCAAACCAGGCGGATGGGCCATCTTACAGGTACCCTTCTTCAATCCCATTCCCGATCAAACCTTTGAAGACAACTCTATCACGGATCCTCGCGAACGTGAAAAGATTTTTGGCCAGAATGATCACGTGAGAAAGTATGGGAAAGACTACGTTGTGCGGATAGAACGTTCCGGACTAAAGGCCTTTGAGGAAAATTTCAGTCAAAAATTCTTAGCGGAGCAAGCCTATTATTTTGGAATTGTGAGAAACGAGACAATTTACAAAGGTGAAAAATCCTGACCTGCTTATTGAGGCACCTAAAAAATTGGGTACGTTTTATAACACATGTCTTTCTAAAAAATGCTCGGCCGTCAGCACTGGTATTTTTGAAAAATAAAAGTCGTCAATATCCTCTGTGACCAGGCATTTGCAACCGGCTTTGATAGCCGCATAGTATTCTAATCCATCTTCAAAGTCGTCAATGGATTTGTCTTGAACGGCCTTCATTACAGTCGATTTATCGGAATCAGCAATTTCAATTTTGGAGGTTAGAAGTTGAATTTTTTCTTTCGCTTTTAGGCGTCCACTTTTCTTTTCGGCAAAATAAAATGCAATCGCCAGACAAATCGGTGAAGTGTAGATTTCAAATTTGCTGTTGCCCATTAAGCTAAGTACACGAGCCGAATAAGTATATAAGGGAAACTCCTTATTCAGCACCGATACCAAAATGTTGGCATCCAGAAAAACTTTCATTTGCGCGATTTATAATAATCACTTTTGAATGCTTTGCGACTGCGTGATTTGGTTTTGTATTCGGCCGCGCCTTCGGCCACCAAGCTTACCCAATCAGCCACAGGCAAAGCTTCCAGATTTTTATAATTACCACTCACCATGCGGCTGTATAAAAACTCAGTGAGCCTTGACAGGCTGATATTTTGGTCATCGGCAAATTTTTTGGCTTTCCCAATGATGTTTTCATCAAAGCTAAGTGTGATTTTCGCATCCATAACCCTATCATTTATACGACAAAAATATAATATTTATACGTATAAACCAAAAGGTTAAAAAAAGGCCGCAATGCGGCCTTTTTTTAAAATTCAGAAGTCAACTACTCAAATTCAGGTTTCCTTGATTTTGAATAAGTAATTTTTAATTATTTAATTATTTAAGCTTATCAAGCACATCCATTACTTCTTTCACGTGCTTGCGGCTGGTCTCCAGCAAGGCTTTCTCACTGGCATTCAATTCCAGTTCGAGCACTTTTTCAATTCCATTTTTTCCTAACACGACTGGCACACCCAAGTAGCAATTTTTAATTCCATACTCTCCATCTAGTTGCATGCATACCGGCAAAACGCGGTTTTGATCTTTAACAATGGCTTCCACCATTTGAGCGGCTGCCGCTCCTGGAGCATACCAGGCAGAAGTACCCATTAATTTCACCAATTCACCACCACCTACTTTTGTGCGTTCAATAATAGCATTGAGTTTATCGGTTGCGATCATTTCAGTTACCGGAATTCCGGCAACCGTGGTGTAGCGTGGCAGTGGCACCATGGTGTCACCATGGCCACCTAAAATCATCGCCTGAATATCTTTTGGAGAAACATTCAGGGCTTCAGCCAAAAATGCTTTATACCTCGCTGTATCCAAAATTCCTGCCATGCCCATTACGCGGGTGCGTGGAAGTTTTGAAATCAAATGAGCCTGGTAGGTCATTACATCAAGCGGGTTGCTTACTATGATAATGATGGCATTGGGCGAATGTTTCACTACATTTTCGGTCACCGTTTTCACAATACCGGCATTGGTACTAATTAAATCATCGCGGGTCATGCCTGGTTTTCTTGGCAACCCGGAAGTTATCACTACCACGTCTGAGCCAGCACTTTTTGAATAATCATTGGTTGAACCAATCGTTCGGCTGTCGTAAAGATTGATGGCAGCCTTTTGCCAAATGTCAAGCGCTTTGCCTTCTGCCAGCCCTTCTTTAATGTCAACTAATACGATTTCGTTGGCTACTTCACGGTAGGCCAATACATCGGCACAAGTGGCTCCCACATTGCCTGCCCCAACAACAGTTATTTTCATAGAAATTAATTTTAGTTATCCCGATAATTTAAGGACGGCAAGTTATCACTAGCAGCCAAGAAAAAGAAAATTATCACTGGATAAATAATTGCGTCTTCATTTCGTATTAATTCTCATTAAGAGCAATAAATTTGGGGTTCAAAAATAAACAACATGCTGATAGTCAAATTTGGAGGCACTTCGGTGGGAAAACCGGAAAGGATGAAAAAAATAGCCAACCTGGTGCTCAATATGCCGGGAAAGAAAATTGTAGTGCTTTCGGCACTTAGCGGCACAACCAACGCCCTGGTGCGCATTGGTGAACACTTACTGGCTCATCAAATACCCGAGGCCAACAATGAAATTGACACGTTGGAGAAACATTACCTGGCTTTCATAAGCGACCTGTACGAATCATCCTCCTTTCGGGCAATTGGCGAGGAATTGGTAAGTCGATATTTTAGTCTGTTTCGCCTCCTGGCGGCCGGAAAATTTGATGATCGCAGCTATCGCGAATTATTGGCGCAAGGAGAATTGATCTCCACCGAGTTATTTTACCATCATTGCCAGGAAAGAAAAATCAATGCCCGGCTTTTGCCTGCCCTGCACTTCATGTCGATTGATGAGAATCACGAACCAGAATTGGATAAGATCAGCGAACGAATCAATCCTATTTTGGAAACCATGACCAATGCGGAAATGTTGATCACCCAAGGTTACATCTGCCGAAACCACAAAAATGAAATTGATAATTTAAAACGTGGCGGGAGCGATTACACCGCATCGTTGATTGGAGCTGCCGTAAGGGCTGAGGAAATTCAGATTTGGACTGACATTGACGGGATGCACAACAACGATCCTCGGATAGTAAAGAAGACTTTACCCATAGCCGAACTGACTTTTGATGAAGCTTCCGAGTTGGCCTACTTTGGCGCAAAGATTCTTCATCCTTCTACCATTGTTCCGGCACAGAAATACAGTGTGCCCGTAAGGTTGAAAAATACAATGGATGAAAAAGCGGCCGGCACATTGATTAGCGAAAAAGGAAGCCGGGGACAATTCAAAGCTATTGCTGCAAAGGATGGCATCACTGCCATTAAAATTAAGTCTTCACGAATGCTGCTGGCCTACGGTTTTCTAAGGCAAGTCTTTGGCATATTTGAAAAATACAAAACCTCCATTGACATGATCTCAACTTCGGAAGTAGCCGTTTCGGTTACCATTGATGACCACCACTACCTGGATGAAATCGTTGGTGAGCTTAAAGGTTTCGGCTCTATTGAAGTAGATAAAAACCTAACCATTATTTGCATTGTTGGCAATATGCTGGCCGAAAAAGAAGGCGTATTGAACGAAGTATTTCTTTCACTGGTTTCTGTGCCCATCCGAATGGTCAGTTATGGAGGAAGCAATAATAACATCTCGTTACTCGTTGAGACAACACAAAAAGAAATGGCACTCAACCTCTTGAACGAAGGGCTTTTTGGCCTTTAAGTTGACAGGGCAACTATTTTGATGACTTTCCGTTTTTAGCTTACTTTTACACCTGTGTCAAAAAAGACAGTTATAAAATCCATCTTTTTTCGTTACCCAGCCATATTATTTATGGCTTTTGTTTCGGGCGTATTTTTAACCCCCGATTTGGGCAGCTATTCTGTGGACACAACTTTTATTCGCTCTCACAATCCAAGCGAGGAAGGCTATGTGTTTTCAATTACTTCTGATGACCGGGAAGATTCGGATGAAGACCAATCCCCCGAAGTTGAAATCTCCACCGACTTTCTAGCTGAATCGTTTTCCTTTAATTCTAACGGTGGTCAGCCTTCAAAAAAAATTGATTTAAGATTAGAAATGACCACTGGCAAAGTCTACGTCATCAATCATCAATTTTTGATTTAGGCTATTATTCAAGTGGCATACTGCCCCTGGCTCAATTTTTATTATTTTCACAGTCTTAGTATATGAATAAAAAGTCCTTTATCGGCTGCCTTATTTTTTTTGGATTAGTTGCACCCAACCTTTTTGGGCAATCGCAAGACACCGTTCTCACCTTAGTGAAGGCCAAAGAGCGATTGCTAAAAAAGAATTTTTATTTGCTGGCCGCCTACTATGAAATCAGCCAGGCGGAAGCCCAAGTAATCCAGGCACGTTTATGGTATAATCCTACTGTTATCTGGAATCAAGAGGCCTACAACTCAGCAGAGAATAAATATTTACAGGCTCGGAACCAGTTTGAGGCCCAAATCAATCAAACCATTTCTATTGCAGGCAAGCACACCAACACTGTTAAACTTGCGAAGATTAATCTAGAGATTAATAAAATGCAATTCACCGATGTGATACGCAGCCTACTTTACGATTTAGGTAATAATTATAATAATCTGGCGGCACTAGAGGCTAAAGAAAAATTATATAATGCGGTATTGGCAAGTTATGAGCGTCTTATCTTGGCCAGCCGAAAAGAATTGCAAGTGGGCGAAATATCAGTGACCGAAGACCTGCGTATTAAATCGGAATACATTGGCGTGAAGACACAGGCATTAGACAATGCCATTCAAAAAGAACAATACTTATCACAAGTGCGCACTTTACTTCAATATCCAAAAGACTCAGTAATCAGGGTAACACAGAAAATTCCAATTTACAACAACAACTTAGAGCTCGATAGTTTAATCACTCGGTCTTTATTCGTTAGACCCGATCTAAAAGTTTCCAATTTAATGCGAGAATATCAAGAACAGAACCTCAAATTGCAACGCTCTCTTGCAGTGCCAGACGTCTCAATAGGATATGATTATGATAAAGGCGGCAACTATACCCGAAACTACCAAGGGCTTGTACTACAGATGCCCTTCCCTGTTTTCAACCGCAACCAAGGGAGTATTAAAGAGGCACAATACAATATCAAACAATCACAATTGCACAGGGATTACCTTAAAATAAACATTACTAATCAAGTTATCTCCGCCTTCAATCAATACAAGAAAAATTTTGAAGGACTTGCAAGTTATACTAGCGAATATCTTGGAAGTCTAAAGCAATTGAATATCAATACAAATACTTATTTTCAAAAAAGAGACATTAGTTTATTGGAGTTCATCGACTATCAGCGAATTTACATCAGCACGAACATCCAATTGATTGAACTACGTCAACAGTTTTTGAACAGTGTCAACAATTTAAATTTTAGTGTAGGAGAAACCGTCATTGAATATTAATCCTGTAACAACATGAAGAAAATCCATTTCATATTTTTTCTTTCTTTAATCATTTCTTGTGGAAAAGAGAAAAAAGCATTGAAACAAGTGGCGCAATCCGTGGAAACCAAACTGCAATTAAGTGAAAGTCAAATGGCCCATATCAAAATTATTAGCATTCAACAGCAATCATTAGCTGAGCAGTTGACAGCTGTTGGAGAAGTTAGTTTTGCCGAAGACAACGTAGTACGCATCTACCCGGTTGTAAGTGGTACGGTAGAAAAG
>DAHVFH010000055.1 GCA_027317105.1 Cytophagales bacterium | reverse complement strand
TGGAAAAGCAAAATAATTTTCACTAGAAGCACTGTCCATATTCACTTCGAGACGATCGAGGAGAAAAAGCACTTTTCCACCGTGCATTAGGTATTGATCAAGTTTGTATTTTTCGGCAGCCGAAAATTCGGTTTTCGGTTTGGCTACGATCAATAGTTGATAACCTTCTACTTTTTGTTTTTTCGAAAGATCCACTTTAAAGACATCATATTGATCAAGCAAAGCATTTTTGAAACTGGCGATCTGCAAGCTGTCCAATTCACCATGGCCATGAAGAAAGCCTATTCTTTTTCGGTGTGTATTGCTAAGTTTATAGATGGCGTTGGCCAATTGGTATTCCGTGCCTTCAATAGACTCGTTCAAGACTTCTTGTGCATTTTGTGCCCGGTTGCCTTTCAGCAGCATGACGCCTGTTTCAAAACTATCGTAAGACACGAGTGCCCCAGGAAAAATTATTTTCTCTACCTGCTTTCCATCTTTGTTTTCAAAAACATTGGTTGGATTGATTCCTTTTGCGGCAAGGTCGGCCATAAATTCGTTCCTTGCCTTTTGCCCTTGCGCCTGAGCCGGATCGGTGAAAATAAATTTTACTTTGTTTCGAGAATAAATCTGAAACTCTTTTAGTGTTTCGTTAACTGACTTTTGAAAGCGCTTAAAACCTGGATTGAGATCACCTTCCAGAAAGACTTCAATGAATACCTCGTCTTCAAGGTTATTTAATAATTCTTTGGTCTGCGGTTTGATTGAGTATCGTTTCTCTTCGGTGAGATCCAAACGAAAAAAATAAAGCGAAGCAAGACTGTTGAGCAACACCACCAGCGCGATGCCGTTGGCCAGTAGGAGAAGATCGCCTGTTTTTTTACTATTGAACATTCCGAAATTTTGAATTTTGAACTTGGAATTTTAAATTTAGTATTACCATTGCCTGCTCCCAATTACCGTTTTCGCTCCCATCACCATCAATCCTGTTACACTTAAAAAATAAATCATATCACGGCTATCAATCAATCCTTTGCTCAACGCTTCGTAATGATAGAGTATACCAAATTGCTTTATGGTCAATCCCCAACTCCCGGAGAGTGCTGCCAACGAATCGAAGCCCGTATAAAAAAGGAAACATAGAAACGCGGCAAGAATAAAAGATACAATTTGATTGGTCGTGAGCGATGAGACCAGCACACCAATCGCACAAAAGACCAGTGCTAAAAAGGAAATTCCGATATACGATCCAATCACCCCAGCCGTATCGATATTCCCGATTGGATTGCCCAACTGGTAAATTGAAAAATAATAGATCAGGGTAGGAGCGAGCGCTACTAAAACGAGCGCAAACGAAGCCAGGAATTTCCCTATCACAATATCCCAATCGGTGAGGGGTTTGGTAAGCAACAGTTCCATGGTGCCAAGCTTTTTTTCCTCTGCAAAACTTTTCATGGTAATGGCCGGAATAAGGAAAATGAAAACAAATGGCCCCATCGCAAAGAGCGTATCCATGTCGGCAAAACCATAATCCAAAACCGAGGTCTCCGTAAAAATCCAAACCAATAACCCAATACCTGTAAGGAAAACACCGATTACAATGTAAGCGATCAGCGAATTCAAGAAGCTATTAAATTCTTTGGCGAAAACCTGGATCATGCAAGTGGCGTGGTTAATGACCGGAAGATTTCTTCCATTGAATTTTCTTCTTGTTTTAAATTGAGCAAGGAATTGTTCTTTTCTGTCGCATAGCGAAATAATTCCTGCCGCACGTCTATTTCTGGTTTTGAAAATATCCGAAATGATTTTCCTTCTGGAATTACTTTTTCAACGCCTGATAAAGCAGCTAATTCTTCGACCAATACGGGATTTTTAAACTCCACAACAATTACCGGATTTTGTTCTTTATTGTTGATCAGATTGACTACCAAATCATCAGCCACAATTTTTCCTTTGTTAATAACAATAACCCGATCGCACAATGCCTGTACTTCCTGCATGATGTGGGTAGAAAAAATGACCGTTTTGTTTTGGCTTATCGCTTTTATCAGTTTCCGGATTTCAACAATCTGGTTGGGGTCAAGCCCCGAAGTAGGCTCATCCAAAATCAATACTTCCGGATTGTGGAGAAGCGCTTGTGCCAGCCCTACGCGTTGCCGATAACCTTTTGAAAGGGAACCTATAATTTTGTTTTGTTCTAGCGTAAGGCCACACATCGCGACTACTTCTCTGATTCGCGGTTTAATCTGGTGACGAGGCAGGTGGTAAATATGGCCAATGAAACCCAGATATTCATGCACAAACATGTCCAGGTAAAGCGGGTTGTGTTCGGGCAAATAGCCAATTATTTTTTTTACCTCCATAGGCTTCTCGCTCACGTCATACCCGCTCACGATAACTTTACCACTGGTGGGAGGTAAATAGCCAGTAGCGATTTTCATTGTGGTGGACTTGCCAGCTCCATTCGGGCCTAAGAAGCCAACAATCTCCCCTTCGCCAATGGAGAAGGAAACGTCATCTACGGCCTTTTGTGAGCCGTAAATTTTCGTTAGGCCATAAATTTGAAGTGACATGAGGGGCAAAAATACAAATGGAAACTGGATTCTGGATATTTGCTTCTTGATTCTTGATGCTGGTTACGGGATGGTTTCTCGATTCTGACTACTGGATTCTGTACTTGATGCCGGTTACCAGTAGCGAAAAACTAGAATCGATTAACCATTGTAAGTGAAACGAGATTTATAGAAATTTGCAGATCAAATCGATAAATACCATGAAGTTCAAGACTATCTTGTTTTTAATGTTTTTTTCTGTTCAGGCCTTTTCACAGTCGGGCTACAAAATCGATTTCAAGATTAAAACATGGAAGGATACCATTGTGTATTTGGGAAGCTTTTATGGCGAGTCAACAATTATCACAGACACAGCCAAGGTGAAGTCCGGTTCATTTTATTTCGATGGAAAAAAAACACTTCCGGAAGGGATCTACTATTTGGTATTGGCGAAGAACAAGCTTTTTGAATTTGTGGTGGGAAAGAATCAGCATTTTTCGCTGGAGACCAGTTCCTCTGGATATCAGAACATTGATGAGTACATCAAAAATATGAAGGTCAAGGACGATGTGGACAATCAATTGTTTTTTGAAAACATTATCTTTAATATGGCACGGAACAAAGAAGCCGAACCACTTATTAAAATTTTGAAAGATACTACGCTTACGGAAGATCAGAAAAAGACGACACGTGCTGAATTTTCAAAAATTAATGACGAAGTGTTGGCCTACCAAAAGGACGTTATTGAAAAAAATCCTTCAACGATGACGGCAAGAATGTTGAAAGCCACACAAGCAATTGTTGTCCCCGATCCCCCTAAAAAAGCAAATGGAAATATTGACTCAACCTTTCAGCTAAAATATTACCGCCAGCATTTCTTTGATAATTTTGATTTATCAGACGATGCGCTTATTCACCTGCCCCGGCCTATGTATCAGGAAAAGCTGAAAGAGTATCTCGAAAAACTTTATGTGCCACAGCCGGACACGATCACCAAAGTTATTTATCAATTGGCAGCAAAGGTTAAAGACAATAAAGAAACCTATAAATATTTAGTCTGGAATTGTGTGTACTTGTATCAACAACCAGAGATCATGGGCATGGACGAAGTGTTCGTGAATTTGTACGATCACTATTTTGCGACAGGCGAAATGGATTATTGGGCGAGTTCAAAAGTCAAACAGAATTTGAAAGAATACGCAGATAAAATTCGTTCCAGCATGATCGGTCGTACAGGGGCTAATCTGATCATGCAAGATCAAAATTTTCAGCCGAAGTCGATGTATGACATTAAAGCGAAATACACCATTCTTTTCATTTTCAATCCGGATTGTGGGCATTGCCGGGAGGAGACCCCAAAACTGGTAGATTTCTACAACAAGGAAAAAACCAAATACAACCTGGATGTGTATGCGGTCTCAATCGATACTTCGATGCAAAAAATGCGTGATTTCATCAAAGAATTTAAAACCCCATGGATTACTGTAAATGGCCCACGCAGTTATGTGAAAGAACATTACAGCAAACTCTATCATTCGGATACGACACCGAGCATCTACATTTTGGACGACAAAAAGAAAATCATCGCTAAAAAATTACCGGTCAAGCAACTTGATGACTTTCTTTCCAAACACGAAAAATTTCTGCAACTCAAAGAAAGTTCTGCACATACAGCCATGAAAGGCACTTCCGGCAAATAATCCACTTTCGTTTCGAAAGTTTTTTCTCTTTTCATGCAACTATTTTGCCTGTGGGGAGTATCTAATAGGTAATTGTTGCATTCTAAAATCCCTGGCAAATGGCATTATTCAACCTTTTCGGCAAAAAAAAGAAAGAATTCAAAGCGACCTGTAAAATCACCAAAGAGCCATTAGAACATGGATTCGGTTATTTGCTTACGACTGCACAAATTGTTTCTTCCAAAAAATATTGGGATTTGATTATGACGGAACCAGAAACACTTTCGTACACGATTTCCCATTTCGATAACCAACCGATGGGCACCAAGATGCGCCACATGATTTTTGAAAAATATGCGTCTATCGCCAAGCCTTGGATGGTGTCTGATTCGGCCATTAATTATTTTGAAGTGGACAAAGCAGAGGCTCGAAGCCAGGCTAAAAAATGGTGGGAGAGTGAAGGTGCCTATGCTCCAGATACGGCTGGCCCTGCAGCGCAAAAATTGGATGATGCCACCTTTAACCTTGCAAAGGATTACGCAGTTTTAGAGGCTGGTAGGGAACGAATATCTGCTTGATTAACTATTCCGTTCGATCGTAAATTGCACCAACTGCTGAAGGGAGGTTTTATAGTTGGATTCAGGCAATGCGTTTAACGCATCCAAAGACATTTTGTAATAGCTTTCCATGGCTTTCCTCGCGTATTCTATTCCTCCTGAATTCTTTACAAAGGCAATGACTTCTTGCACTTTTTTAGGTTTTTCACTTTCATTTTTTACGATGTTAATGATTTTTTTCTTCTCCAACCAGGTGGCTTTTGACAAGGCATGGATTAATGGCAGCGTCATTTTCTTTTCTTTGATGTCGATGCCAAGGGGTTTGCCGATCTCTTCTTCTCCATAATCAAACAAATCGTCTTTGATCTGAAAGGCCATGCCTACATGCTCGCCAAATTTACGCATGGTCTCAATCAGTGTTTCGGGTGCGCCCGATGAACTTGCACCAGCCGCGCAGCAGGAAGCGATCAAGGAGGCTGTTTTTTGTCGGATGATCTCATAATAAATATCTTCCGAAATATCGAGATGTCGGGCTTTTTCCATTTGCTGGAGTTCACCTTCGCTCATTTGCTGGACAGCCGTATTGACAATGCTGAGTAAATGAAAATCTTTATTGTCCAAGGCAAGGGCCATGCCACGCGATAAAAGAAAATCGCCAACAAGCACCGCAATTTTATTCTTCCATAACGCATTCACCGAAAAAAATCCGCGCCTGTAATTGGAGTCATCGACCACGTCATCGTGAACTAAAGTGGCGGTATGGAGCAATTCAATTAACGAAGCCCCTCTGAAGGTAGATTCGTTTATTCCACCGCATGCGCCCGCGCTTAAGAAGACAAACAACGGTCTCATTTGCTTGCCCTTCCGCTTCACGATATAGTTCATAATCTTGTCAAGCAGCAAGACTTTTGTTTTCATGGAGGCGCGGAATTTGGGTTCAAATTCCTCCATTTCTTTGGCTACAGGCTTTTTAATATCGTCTAATCGCAATGACATTGATGCAATAATAGTCAATAGTCCATAGTCCATTGTTGATCTCGAATGTATTTTTATTCCCTTCCATAAGAAAAGACACGGTGTATGGCGGTATACACTAGAGTATTGACTATTTTTCGAAACTATAGATTTCAAAAAAACCTGAATCGTTTGAAAAAGAATGCTCATGAAAACCAGGCCATTCCTGCCTTTAAGGTTATCCTTGAATTGTTTCAATACGATGAAAGGGAGTTTTACAGTTTCGATGACTTACCCATTGATGAGCTTTTAAAAAAGCAACAACCAAACCTGGTAAATTGGATTAACCTCGATGGACTTCACGACAAGACTATTGTTCAAAAAATCGGTGATTATTATTCTCTCCACAGTTTGTTAGTGGAGGATTTATCCAATGATCAACAGCCCAAAGTAGAGGAATATGACGACTACCTTTTCTTTACACTAAAAATGCTTTATCGAATTGAAGCGAATGTCATCGATTATGAACAAATTAGTTTTGTGCTGGGGCGTAATTACCTGATTTCTTTTCAGGAAAAGGCGGGGGATCTTTTTGGCGCGCTCCGCGATCGCATCCGATTGGATCAGGGTAGAGTTCGGAAGAAAAAAGCAGACTATTTATTGTATAGGCTGATCGACATTATTGTTGATAATTATTACGTAGTCCTTGATTCAATCGGTCAGCAGATTGAGCAGATTGAAGATGATATTTACAAGCATCCGTCAGGTCACGAGTTCAAAAAAATTCAACATCTGAAGAAAGAACTCATCTACCTGCGCAAAGCCTTATATCCCTTGCGTGATGCGATGAGTAAATTGACGAAAGACGAAAGTGGATTCATCGATTCATCCAACGCACGCTTTTTCTCTGACATTTATTATCATGTGGCTCACCTGATCGACTCCTTGGATACATATAAAGACCTCACTTCAGGGTTGATGGATATTTATATCAACACCTTGAATACGCGTATGAACGAAGTAATGAAAGTGCTTACCGTAATTTCAACGATTTTCATCCCGCTTACTTTTATCGTTGGGGTATACGGCATGAACTTTGAATTCATGCCCGAGCTGCACTGGAAAGCAGGCTATCTATTCGTGTGGGGCATCATGTTGCTGATCGTGGTGGGGATGATCAGGTATTTTAAATACAAGAAATGGTTTTGACTTAATTGATATCCAGCCCCGTCAGTTTCATTTCAAACTGGTCAGCCAGGTTGGCTACCTCTTGTAGCATTTCCTTCAAGGTTTCCTCTGAAAGACCCGTCACCGAAGCGACAGCCTCTACCTGAAGATGATTGCTTTTTATTACAAACCGAGAATAGTTGAAATATGCGGTTTGTTCCAATAGCATTTTATAATTAATGTCAGGGTTGATAAAGCAGACTTTGGAATTAAGGGAAATCAGCCTGCGGTTATAAAGATCGTTTTTTATAATGGTACCTAAAACGGTCTGATATCGTCCGCCTGATAAAGGAAAGATGATGATGGATTGGGTTTGGTCATATTCGGTAAATTGGCCGCCAATCTCCTCGGCATACTTTTTCATGATTGCGCTGAGATCCATAGGAGTAGTGTTTATTGCAAGATAAAGAATTTGGCGAAAGACTTTAGTTAATTTTTAAAAGACTTTTTGAATAGCACTTTTAATTTCTGTTCATGCTTCAATTTCTCACTTTGTTCCATCATCCTCATCTACTTGAGGGTTTTGTAATTTTTCTCTTCGCCTCCGGTCACGGGCTGCCGTGAGCAGTTCTCTCCAGGAATTGAAACTTTGCGTATTCATTAAGCTAAACCCTGTGGTGATGGCCGTTTGCCCAATAGAAAGGGAAGAGGAAAGCTGGTTAACATTATTTCGGTTATACATTTTTACTTTAAACTTTCCATCAGGCGTAAGCAAATAGTCTACCGTCCAGTCGCCCAACATATTCGATACATCAGAGCCTTTGTATTGGTTATTGAAGGCACCATCACGCGTGATGCGCAGCCTGCCATTGAGGAAGGAGTACGAAAGCCGGAGTTGAAATGTGTTGAAGGCCTCTTGATCGAAATTGCCCAAATCGAAATTGACTTCCAGGTTTTGATCTACCTGGGTGAGCCAATAACTTAGTTGATTAGATAGCAGTTCGCTTACGCTGCCATACAAACTACTATTTCCACCGCTTGCAAAGGCATCAACCGGAGAAAAACGCCTGAGCATAATTAAACTGAAAACCTGTTTTTTTAATTCCTGCTCATCCATTTTTGCTTTGAAGGCTTTGAAATCCAGGTTGAGGGGTTCGCTACCCTGATTATTTTCAATAGGCACGGAGTTTGGCAAGTCATTAGCCACAATGTCAAAATTAATTTGGGGCGACAGCATTGGGCCGTCTAATTTCAATTGCACTTCCACGGGGAACTTTCTCCTCATAGCAATGGAGCTGGCAAATGCTGGATTAGAGACGATTGGCGCCATTGATACGAGCTGTTTATAACTGGCCGTTAATGCTACCGTGGCCGTATAGGGATCGCCAACCCAAGAAATCCGGCTACCCTTATTGATGCTAAATTCTTTGTTGATCACATCATACAGGGTGAAGTTGTAATTGCCGCGGTCAAATTCGTAGGCGCCAAACATGGAGAATTCACCTTTGGTGTCAATCTGTAGCCTTAGGTCACCTTTGCCATAGCCCCGGATAATGTCGCCAGACTTGATGTCAAAAATAATTTCTGCGTATGCATCCGGTGTGATGTCCAGGTTGAGGTCCATCGTAATCCCGGTGGATTCTTTTTTAAATTTTGCCTTTTCTTTTTTTTCATTAATCTTTATCGTGTCAGAAAAATTTTCGAATGTGATGAAGTCCTTAATTAATGCATTATCTGACGTTCCGTTAAGCGGGATAAAAATTCGAGTGCTTTTGTCGGAACGGGCGGTAGCCGAAATTTTAAAATTGCTGATAGGCCCTAGCATATTTAGTTTGCCGCTCCCGTAAGCTTGTCCATAAAAGAGACTGTTGTCTTTTGCAAGTGTATTGAGCAACTGAAAATTTTTGAACGTGGCATCGAGATTGATGCGAAAATCATTGTAGTTGCGATGGGCCAAAAAACCTTCAAGCGAAGCTTTGTTTTTCAATTCATCCGCCAACACAAAATCTTTGAAGATGATTTGGGTAGGGCTGAAACCCAGTGAACCTGAAAAAGAATATTTTGTTTTCAAGTAATCAATCGTTAAAGTACCTGATTGAATTTTTCCGTTTCCCTTGATGACGGGTGCAAGAAACGTTCCTGTAATGCTATAATTGCCGGTGAGGGCTCCATCCATGTCGGAAAAAATCCCGCGGAGGAAAGGTTCAATAATTTTTATGTTTGTGTTTTCTAATTTAGCGAAAACGGCCAACGGACTGGGTAATGAGGGGTCATAAAAGCCTTCCATTTCTACAGTTCGTTTTCCATCCCGCATTAGGGTAAAGCTTAAATCAAATCGTTTTTTTTCTCTGTTCCATTCGTTTACCCCGCTTACGTTACCCACCAAAAACTCATCAACCATTAAGTTTTTAATCGTTAATTTATTTTGTACGAACGGATCATGATAAAGATCCCGAGCTTCCAGGCTGCCATTCACGATGCCCGATAATTTTTCCTGCAACAATGAATTTAATATGTCCAGATTGATACTATCGATTCGAAGCGTCAATGCGCGGTCGGGATTTTCAGAAATAAATCCTTCGATTATTGCCGCTTCATTTCCATGGTTCACACTTAATTGATGGATGCTCCATTCCAATCCTTTTAACGTGGCGTAACCCTTTTGGCTAAAGGCCCAATCTTCATCATAGATCCTCAGTTGGGTGGGTAATATTTTCATAGATATACTGTCGCGCAGAAAATCCAATTGGGATTTCAATCGAAGAATATTGGTGCTTTTTTCTTGATCGACATTAAGTGTAAAATTGATGTGGTTATTTGTCCATTGCGCCTCAGCGAAAGCATTTTTTGTTTTAAACGCATTCGATAACTGTTGGCTGGCGGACCGCACAATAGCGAATGCTTTTAGATTGGTACTGTCCTGGGTTTTCGAGCCACTAAATTCAATTTCATTGCCCTGAAAAGCCTTCCCTTGATAGATCACCGTATCCAGATGGCTGGTAAAATTCAATGTGGAAACCAGACCGCTTTTGTAATTGCCACTTACCGTTGTGCCCGGAGATACAAAAAGATCAATGCCACCCAGCTCGGCCAAAGGCCGTATGTCATGCAGTTCCATAGCGAAGGTGATCTGATCGGTTCTAGTGAAAGATTGTTTTTCCTTGTAGTAGGCCGAAGAGGTCTTGCTGTTGTTGTTAATTTTAAGATAAAATTCGCGGTAAAAATTTTGAAGGACGGGAAACAGTGAATAGTAGCTATAGTTTCCTCGTAATTGAATGTCTGCGATGGAGCTCCTCAATTGAAGCTGGTGGTCGTTTCCATCTTTTGAAGAAATGAGCCGGATGGAGTCAAGTTCTAAAACTTTATCATTGTAATTGACTTTTGTTTGCCGCAGCACCACAGTACCCAGCAAGCTGTCCAATTCAAGACCAGAAGTATTTACGTCAAAATAGGATCGGACAAATAAAGGCTCTTTGATGAATCCCAGTTTATCTAGAAAGGCGGTGTCGAGCGTTGCCTTCACCTGGATCACTTCACTTTCTTTTCTAAAATCAATGAAGGCTTTTCCTCTGAATTTTAAATTTGGATCATTGATCGACAATTCACCATTGAAAAGCTGTCGTGCAAATCTGGCGTTGGTGGTGATTCCCGTGTAATTGTATTTACGAAAACCCAGCGAATTAATTTTTCCAAATAACGTAAAGTCAGCGCTTTCGCGGCTAAGCCCTTTTCCATTGACCCTGCCATTCAAGGTAACGTTCTGGTAGTTTGCCGTGTCCTTCAGGTAAACCCCAAGTTGGAAATCGGCCAACGCCAGGTTTCCGCTAAATGTTGATAGCTCTACATCGGCTTCGTTTATTTTTAAATTGATATCTGATTTTATGTTGCCCAGTTGCGTGACCAGATTTCCCTTCGCCACAAAGTCGTTGATGAATCCGGTGAATTCCGCTTGGGCGTGTGTGTTCCCCAAGGGTTTTATCGCCTGGACGGCACTTTCGCGCAGCAAAAACTTAATGTCATTTTGATTTACATCGCCCTTATTAATTTTTAAACTGATAAAAGTTTCGTTGATGTTGGGCAGCCCGTCCATACTCAACCGGCCCTGCACATGCGTATCGCCCATGGCCACAACCATGGGATTAAAATCAAATCGTGAGACTTTTCCTTTGAAAATGCCGCTCAAAAGCAAAGGCTGAGGAAGTGGTTTCAATCCGTATGTAAACCAGGCAAGATCAAGCGGGTTGAGGGCTGTACTTTTTAGTTGGGCGCGGATCTTCACTTTGTCGTTGAAGTCCGTGAGGTCATCCATGTTTTTGTAAGTAAAGATCACGGTATCCGAAACAAAGCTGTCACCTACGTGCACGTTAACATTTAAAAACTCCATTGACCGTTGTGAGATACGAAAGTACGTGTCTAAATTTTTGACCTTTAGTTTAGTTTGACGATCGGTGACCTGCAATCCTTTCACATCCAATTGAAGGGTATCACCAATTATTTGAAAGGCACGAACATTCCCTTTCGGTACATTCAAATGAAAGTGATAGTAATCAAATCCGTTTTTTATTGAATCTTCTTCAATATCATTATACTCGAATTGAGAATCACTTACTCCGACTTTAGCAATATCGAGTTTGAACGAACCTTTACTTTCGTTGCCAGAAGAGAATTTTTCACCTATCCGGTCGATGAAAACGTTGATGTTCAATCTTTTGGACGTGTCACCATCAGCAATTTTTATTAAGCTGACTTTGGCGCTTTCTAGGTCGGCCTCATCGAGGGTAACTACTCCTCCAGGCTGGATCAAGCTAAACATATCAAAGTTTACATGCAGCCTGCCCACTTCGATCATCGAATTGTTTTCGGGATCTTTGATTTTTACGTTTAATAACTCCAACCGGTCGTACCAGCGGAGGCTAATTCTGCCCACAGAAGTAGGGAAACCGACCACCTGAGAAAAGCCACCAAGATAGCGGCTGATCAGAGCCGTTTGTACTTGGGGGATTTGAAGGACAAAAAAGGAAACGACAAAAAAAACAAGGTTTAGAAAAAATCCCCACAAGAAAATTTTCTTGACCCAAAATAAAATACGGTTTTTGATAACTTGCAACTTCATGGTTCAGCAACAGCATCCAATAATCCTTGCCATCGAGTCTTCGTGCGATGAAACTTCTGCATCTGTAATTTGTGGCGGCAAGGTACTCAATAATGTGATTGCCTCACAGGCCATACACAGCAAACATGGGGGTGTAGTGCCCGAATTGGCTTCGCGGGCGCACCAGCAAAATATCCTTCGGGTAGTGAACGAAGCAATGCAATCGGCAGGCATAAAAAACAGTGAATTAAATGCCATTGCCTTTACCCGCGGTCCGGGGCTGATGGGCTCGCTGCTGGTTGGCGTCTCGTTTGCCAAGGGCATGGCCTTGGCGTTGGATTTACCCTTGGTTGAAGTGAACCACATGGAGGCACATGTACTCGCCCACTTTATAGACGAGCCGAAACCTTCGTTCCCTTTTCTCTGCCTTACGGTAAGCGGAGGTCATACCCAGATTGTGCTGGTGAACGATTACCTCAACATGCGCGTAATCGGTGAAACGCAAGATGATGCGGTAGGTGAGGCCTTCGACAAAGCCGCCAAGATGATGGGGCTACCTTATCCGGGTGGGCCGTTGATCGATCAGTATGCAAAAAATGGAAACCCCAAAGCGTTCAAGTTTTCGCAGACGGTGATGCCTGACTTAAGTTTTTCCTTTAGCGGAATAAAAACCGCTTTTCTTTATTTCTTGCGCGACCGCAAAAAAGAAAATGAAAATTTTGTGGAGAAAAACCTGAACGATATTTGCGCGAGCCTTCAGTACCATCTGGTGCAAATGCTTTTGCACAAACTAAAACTTGCTACCAAGAAAACGGGCATCAAAGAAATTGCAATAGCGGGAGGGGTGTCCGCCAACTCAGGGCTGAGAAAGGCGATGAAGCAAACGGCAGAAGAATTGGGTTGGAAAATTTTTATTCCTGAATTTCAATACTGCACCGACAATGCCGCTATGATTGCCATGGCCGCCCACTATAAATTCTTGGCTGGAAAATTCTGTGGGTTAGACGTGGCACCTATTCCAAATATGGAGGTGGGGGTATAGATACTGGATTCTGGTTGCTGGATTCTATGTGCTCGATTCTTGTAGTTGGATTCTGGATGTTGTAGCTGGATTCTTGCAGCATGAGACCAGAATCGAGAATCCAATATCCGCGCATTTTTTTTTGTAATTTTGAGTTATGAACAATATAGGATTAGCCATATGACACAAGCTTTACGATTTCATCCGTGTTGCCGATGATAAAAAGCTACAAGCTATCTATCATCTGCTTGAAAATGAAATAGAACAAACTCAAGAATGGTGGAGAGACAAAGCATTTGTGTTGGAGCTTGACCAACGATTTAATGCACTTGAAGATGGCACGGACAAGGGGTTCACGATAGACGAGTTGAAAGACTCTGTGAGGTAGGCAGCGTAAAAAAAAGTATGGCTAGCTCATCTCGTTACAAAGCTGTTTTTTCGACCCGTGCAAAAAAGGAATTTTTAGAATCATGGAATTGGTACGAGGATTGCCACCCGGGCTTAGGTGATCGTTTTTTGAAGGAAGTAACCAACCGTGTTGAAATTATCGAGCGAACGCCCAGCAGATTTCACGGTGTAAATCATATAAGTTCATAGATGCCTTAACTTGTTACTAATTCTTGCCGTTAGCACCAAGAATCCAGGAACCAGAATCAACTATCCAAATCTAAGATCCAGAATCCAGCCTCCTATTTCTCCTTCTTTTTCTCTACCCACACTTTCACTTTTTTGCCGTCATTCTTCAATGTGTCAATCTTTATATGGACGTTTTCATCATCGTCATTGAATTCAAAATTGCCTCCCATTTTGTGTTTGAATATTCTTTCTTTCATCATGCCCTGGTTTCCAGCATGGTGCCCGGTCACACGGCCTGTCAAAAAGCCAAGCGTAAAAAAGACGATGACAATTAGAAGAATAGCGAGCCAGTTTTTATTGAAGTTTTCCATAAGGTTTATTTTTAAATAATTTTTAATGTTTGTAACTGATGTTAAACTAGGGCCTTAGTGTCTTTATGACTTAGTGGCAAACAAGCCTGAATTCACCACAAAGGTTGACGAAGCAAAATCATTGAAAAGGATATATGAGTAACATCAGTTAATAAAGTTACCTTTTAAATCGGTCGGCTACTACTAATTCTTTAATCCCGGGTTGGTATTGATAAAATCCGCTTCCCGATTTCACGCCCTTGTGCCCTGCTTGCACCATATTGACCAACAATGGGCATGGTGCGTACTTCGGATTGCCAAAACCATCATGCAATACTTTCAAAATGGAAAGACATACGTCAAGGCCAATGAAGTCAGCCAGTTGCAGCGGACCCATCGGGTGGGCCATACCCAGTTTCATCACCATGTCGATTTCGTAAACACCCGCGACTCCCTCATACAAAGAGTAAACCGCTTCGTTGATCATTGGCATGAGAATACGGTTGGCCACAAAGCCGGGATAGTCATTCACTTCTACCGGTATTTTCTCCAGTTTTTTTGAAAGTGCCATCACAGCTTCCGTAGTTTCATCGCTGGTGGAGTATCCACGGATGACCTCTATTAGTTTCATCACCGGCACGGGGTTCATAAAGTGCATACCAATGACTTTGTCAGGACGCTTGGTAACTGAAGCAATTTTGGTGATGGAAATGGAAGAGGTGTTGGTGGCCAAGATAGCGGAAGGTTTTGCCGCTTCGTCCATTTCTTTAAATAACTTTAATTTCAGCTCAAAGTTTTCTGAGGCTGCTTCTGCAATCAAGTCGGCTTGGGCGGCTTCTTCATTGATAGTAGTGAACGTAGAAATATTGGATAAGGCTTTTCCTTTTGTTTCTTCTGAGATAATCCCTTTCTCCACTTGCCGCGATAAATTTTTATCGATGGTTGTCATTGCTTTCTTCAACGCTTCTTTGGAAACATCAACAAGTGAAACTTGATATCCGTATTGGGCGAATACGTGAGCAATGCCATTGCCCATGGTGCCGGAGCCGATTACTGTGATGTGGTTCATCTTAGTTTATTAATTTTGGTTCAAAGATAGATTTATTGCCATGCAAGAAAAACTAAGAGTTAGAATAAAGAGTTTGTCCACGCGTTACTTAAATTTATACAAAGGTTTGGGCTACTTGGCCATCTTAAGTGCGGGTGGGGGGCTTATAGCTCTTCTATTATATAATTTGACACGGAAATTATTTTTAAGCTTATCGTTAATTCAATGGTTCTATATTATTTATCTCTGGTGGAGGGTGAACGAACGAGTTTACAATGTTGAGTTTGATGACGAGTTTCTTTATGTGCTCTTGAGAAAAAATGATATTTTAATTCCTCTCGAAAACATTAAGGACGTTAATATTGTGACGCTGGGTGGGGTGTATCGGGTTGATTTATATAATCCTGAGCAACTTGGTGACAAAATATATTTCAAGCCATCACTTTTGTATCCGTTCAATCACAAAAAGAAAGATGAATTAGTGAACGTACTTTGGAATAACATTGAAAAAGCAAAACAGAAAAAACAAATTTTTCTAAGGAATGCCTTGCATAGTTAATTTCATCTTCGATTATTCTATTTCAACATCCCTCGCCACTCGTGTACTGTTAAATCGAATCGTCAATTTTTTAGCGTTTTCTTTAGAAGGGTTGCATTTAGTGGAAGGCTCCAAAAAGTAATAATAAAATTTTTGATTTCGCTTATAAAGCTCCGTTTGGTCCGGGTGGCCCAGCAGCTGACCGATTTGGGTTTCGTCCAATGCTTTTAATTTATCGGTTTGGGCCGCGAGAGCGTCAATGTATTTTTCTCTGATATGGAGGCAGCCGTTTTTGTCGGCTTTCCAGTCCTTCATATCAATGCCCTCCAATACCGGTAGACTTTTCCCGCATCCGAAAGCAATCAACGCGATGAGAATAAATAATTTTTTCACTTTTCGTTTTGCCGTCATTTCAAACTAATTTGCGCTCAATTATTTTCAAAAGTAAGCAAGATGGCGTTAAAAATGTTTAAAGTACTTTGGGTTTTTTCCCTGTTGGCCGTGCTGGTGGTCTTTATGTATGTATATGCTTCGCTTCCAGTGAAAATTGTAGTGAATGAAAGTGTGCAATTTCCTACCGTTGCTAAGGAAGCTTTTTTCTATACCATGTTGGCCTTGCTAGCCATCTCCAACACTTTGGTCTTTTTGGTCAGTCGTATTTTTCCGGACAAAGCCCAAGACTTTAAGGCTTGGATTTACGGGCTGATTATGTTGACCAACTTATTTTTTATCATTGGCCTCAGCTTCGTGAGCCTTTATAACAGTGGAGAGAAATACGATTACCCACGGTTGGGGATTATCATTTATGGAAGTCTTGCTTTGATGGGCCTCTGGATATTGGCTTGGCCAATTTATCGGGTGGGGCAAAAAATTCTCAATAAACAGCCAGTTTGAAGAGCTGAATTATCACGCTTGATTACCAGCGAGTTATGGTCTTCCTCTTCTTTTAGATTTATAGCTTTGAATAATAGAATGTTCATAAAATGCTCCGGGAATTTCTTTACTTTAAAGAAGAATTTATCCGTTCTATTTTTTGGATAATAACTTTTTAATTTTTTTGACATTTATTTTTCAACGACTACAGCATTATGGCGAAAGACAGCATGGAGTACAACGAAGCGAGCATCCGGTCGCTCGACTGGCGCGAGCATATCCGCTTGCGGCCGGGCATGTATATTGGCAAGCTGGGCGATGGCTCTGCCAAAGACGATGGCATTTATGTGTTGGTCAAGGAGGTGATCGACAATTGTATCGATGAGCACATGATGGGTTATGGAAAGGCGATCGATGTAAAAATTACCGATCAGAAAGTGGTGGTGCGGGACTATGGCCGTGGCATTCCGTTGGGTAAAGTGGTGGATGTGGTTTCAAAAATAAATACGGGTGCTAAATACGATTCGGGGGCATTTCAAAAATCGGTGGGTTTGAACGGGGTGGGTTCGAAAGCGGTGAATGCACTTTCCAATTATTTCAAAGTGCAGGCTTTCCGCGATGGCGCCACAAAACTTGCCGAATTTAAAAAAGGCGTTCTCGTCAACGATCCGAAGCAATCCAAATCAGGGGATAAAAATGGAACGTTGGTAGAGTTTGAGCCAGACGACACGATGTTCAAGCATTATCACTTCATCCCCGAATACTTGGATGACCTGATGTGGAACTATGCATTTCTGAACGCGGGCCTCACCATTAATTACAACGGAAGGAAATTTTATTCGAAAGATGGATTACTGGATTTGCTGAAACAGAAATCCGATGCAGACGAAATTCGCTATCCCATCATTCATCTCAAAGGGGAAGACATTGAGGTGGCCTTGACGCATGGCAACCAATATGGTGAAGAATATTACTCGTTTGTGAATGGCCAAAACACAACGCAAGGTGGCACGCACTTAGCTGCTTTCCGCGAAGGCATTACGCGTGGCGTTCGTGGTTTTTATAAAAAAGATTTTGATGCTTCCGATATTCGCGCCAGTGTCATCGGAGCGATTGCTGTGCGTGTTCAAGAACCTGTTTTCGAATCGCAGACCAAAACGAAACTTGGGTCGATCAACATGACGCCTGAAGGCGGGCAATCGGTTAAGAATTTTGTAGGCGATTTTGTTTCAAAAGAATTAGAAATCTACTTGCATAATAATGCTAAGGTAGCGGATGCCCTACTCAAACGCATTCTGCAATCCGAACGGGAACGAAAAGAAATTGCCGGCATCAAAAAACTGGCGAACGAGCGCGCTAAGAAAGCAAATCTGCACAACAAGAAATTGCGCGACTGTCGTTTTCATTTTGATGACACAAAAGGGGAAAAAGGGACTGAATCCGTTATTTTCATCACCGAAGGCGATTCGGCCAGCGGCTCGATTACCAAATCGCGCGATGTGGAAACGCAAGCGGTTTTCAGCTTACGCGGAAAGCCCCTCAATTGTTTTGGCCTTACAAAAAAAGTGGTGTATGAAAATGAAGAGTTCAATTTACTTCAACATGCGTTGAATATTGAAGATGGGCTGGACGGATTGCGTTACAATAAAGTAATTGTAGCTACGGATGCCGATGTGGATGGTATGCACATCCGGTTGTTATTGATGACTTTCTTTTTGCAATTCTTTCCCGACCTGGTAAAGGCAGGTCATGTTTATATTTTGGACACCCCTTTGTTTCGGGTACGTAACAAAAAGGAAACGATCTATTGTTACAGTGAGGAAGAGCGGCAGGCCGCAGTTAACAAATTGGGGAGCAAACCGGAGATCACACGCTTCAAAGGATTGGGCGAGATTTCACCTGAGGAATTTGGAACATTCATTGGCGAAAACATTCGCCTGCAGCCCGTGCTGATCGATAAGGAAAAACACCTTATTAAAACCCTCGAATTTTATATGGGTAAAAATACACCTGACCGCCAGGAATTTATTATTGATAACCTGCGGATTGAATTGGATAAAGTTGAATCACTTGAAGAAAACGAAATAGCTGAGGCATCATGATTTATATTGCATTTTTTCTGCAATATTTGCCTTATTGCATTTTTTCTGCAATTGAATATTATGTCTATAATTATAATGGCGGACATTATCGAGAGCTCAAAAAAGAAGGGAAACCCTCTCATGACTAAGTTTAAGGAAGCGGTAGGGAACATCAATTCAATTTGTAAAGAACATATCATTTCCCCTCTGACCATAACGCTTGGAGATGAGTTTCAAGGTGTAGCAAGAAATGCTTTTGGTGCTGTTAAAATTTTATTGGACTTTGAATATCATATTCTGCGATCTAAGAGCCCTTTTAAGTTGAGGTATATTATTTACGAAGGGGAAATTGAAACAAAGATAAATCGATCCAGTTCGCATCAAATGCTTGGCCCTGGTCTTACGCAAGCCCGAAAAGGATTATCGGAATTAAAATCGACAAAAGATCGATTTAGAATTTTACTGAAAGACCAATTGCTTTCAGATAAGCTTAATTATGGTTTTTTTGTGTTTCAGGGAATTGTTGACAGATGGACTGTGGCTCAAAGAAAAGTTGTGATTGAACTATTGCATAACCCTGATTATCGGGAAGTCGCTAAACTTGTTAAGAAGGATCCGACAGTAATATGGAGAAGGAAGCGCTCGTTATTGATCGATGAGTATTTTTCTATCCGAAAACTGATTTTGTTATTAGTTAACCCAAAATTAAAATGGAGTTGATTGTTTTATTCAAAATTTCAGGAATCATCCTTCTAGGTGAATTTATCGTTCATTTGGTTTTTCACTTGGTGAGTAGATTTATAGGTAAGGCTAATCGTGATAAAATTTCAAGAACAAGTATTTTGAAAGGCCTCATTGAAAGGGCTTTTGTAGTCCTGGTTCTTTATTTTAATCTCACTTCTGCGCTTACGCTGTTGGGCGCTTTAAAAATAGCTACCCGTATCAGAGATGCTGAGGACAAGGTTTCGAATGACTTCTTCGTATTGGGAAACTTGATCTCGGTAATTTTTGGCATCCTGTATTTTGTGATCATTAATAATCTTATTGGCAGATAATTCTCGAAAATGAGCAAAAAGAAATTGAAAGAAAATAAAATAAAAGGAGAAGACGGAGTCGTTCACTCCATCGCCATTGATGGGATGTATGAAAACTGGTTTCTCGACTATGCTTCGTATGTGATCATGGAGCGCGCTGTTCCACGTATAGAGGACGGCTTCAAACCGGTGCAACGCAGGATCATGCACGCGCTCAAAGAGATGGACGATGGCCGCTTTAATAAAGTGGCAAACGTGATCGGAAGTACGATGCAGTATCATCCGCATGGAGATGCGGCCATTGGTGAAGCCACCGTAAATCTCGGTCAAAAAGAAATTGTGTTCGATACGCAAGGAAACTGGGGCGATGTACGAACAGGCGATCCGGCAGCAGCACCTCGCTACATTGAGGTACGTCCGTCTAAGTTTGCCTTGGATGTAGTTTATAATCCACAAACTACCGAATGGCAACTTTCGTATGATGGAAGAAAAAAAGAACCTGTAACCCTTCCTGTAAAATTCCCATTGCTTTTGGCGCAAGGAGTGGAGGGCATTGCCGTTGGTTTGTCAACAAAGATATTGCCGCACAACTTTTGTGAATTGATCAAAGCATCGATTGATGTATTGAGAGGAAAGAGCCCGAAAATTTATCCAGATTTCCCAACTGGAGGCATCGCTGATTTTTCTGAATACGACCAGGGATATCGCGGTGGAAAAATTAAGGTAAGGGCGCGGGTAGAGATTGTGGACAAAAAAACGGTGGCCATTAAAGACATTCCTTTTGGCACGACCACAACTTCGGTGATGGAGTCCATCGTAAAGGCAAGCGAGAAAGGAAAGATCAAAGTGAAGCAAGTAGTCGATAACACAGCCAGGGATGTGGAGATTCTTGTTAATCTGCAACCAGGTATTTCTCCGGAGATTGCCATTGATGCCTTGTATGCGTTCACCGACTGCGAAGTCTCGATTTCACCAAATGCCTGTGTGATCGTTGGCGATAAGCCGATGTTCATGAAAGTGAATGAAATCCTTAAAGTCAATACCGAAAATACGTTGGTGTTGTTGAAGCGCGAACTGGAAATAAGAAAAGGGGAGTTGATGGAGAAGATTCTTTTCTCTTCACTCGAAAAGATTTTCATTGAGAAAAGAATTTACCGCGACATTGAAGAGTGTGAAACTTTTGAGGATGTTATCAGCACGACAGACAAAGGCCTTAAACCTTATAAAAAGCAATTCTATCGTGAAATTACGAGAGACGATATACTCCGATTGTTAGAAATTCGTATCAAGCGCATTTCTAAATACGATTCGTTCAAGGCCGATGACCTGATGCGCGACCTGGAGAAAGAGTTAAAAGAGGTACTGCATCACCTCAAACATTTGACCGAGTATGCCATCGCCTACTACCAAAACCTTTTGGATAAATACGGCAAAGGCCGTGAGCGCAAAACGGAAATCAAGAGCTTCCAATCGGTTACGGCCACCGAAGTAATTGCCAACAATCAAAAATTGTATGTAAACCGTGAAGACGGATTTATTGGTTGGGGTTTGAAAAAAGACGAATTTATTGCGGACTGTTCTGAACTGGATGACGTGATTGCCATTCGTAGAGATGGTAAAGTGAAGGTAAGTCGTATCAGTGAAAAAGTATTTATGGGAAAAGATATTTTGCACGTGGGTATTTGGAAAAAGGGTGATGAGCGCATGGTGTATAATTTGATTTATAGTGATGGTAAGAGCGGAAAAACTTTTGCGAAACGCTTTGCCATGCCCGCCATCATTCGCGATAAGGAATACAATCTCGATCAAGGAAATCCTAACAGTAAAGTTCATTATCTAAGTGCCAATCCCAATGGCGAAGCCGAGGTTGTGGAAGTGAAGTTGAGCCAAAGCAGTACAGCACGAAAAAAGATTTTTGATTTTGATTTCTCGGAAATGGAAGTCAAAGGTCGTGGAGCAAGAGGAAATACAATTACGAAATATCCAGTCCGGAAAGTGGATTTCAAAGAAGCCAAAGGATCAACACTTACGGGACTTGAATTGTGGTTTGATGAAGCAAGCGGACGCCTGAATAAAGATAAACGCGGATGGCATGTTGGCAAGTTTGATGGCGATGACCAGATGCTTTCAATCACCAAATCAGGAAATTATAGGATTACCAATTTTGAGTTAACGAATCGTTTCGAGCCGGAAAACAAGACGATTCTGATCGAAAAATTTAATCCAAAGAAAGTCATCTCAGCCTTGTATTGGGATGGTGAGAGCAAGCAACATTTTGTGAAGCGTTTTCAAATTGAAACCAATACTTTGGACAAAGAATTTAATTTTATCACGGGCATTGGCTCGCGATTAGAGTTTGTCACTACTTCTGATAATCCTGAAATAGAAATTGAACTCATAAAAGGAAAAGGGAAGGAAAAGGAAACCGAAGTGGTGAACCTTGAAGAAATTATTGATGTGAAAGGTTGGAAAGCATTGGGCAACCGACTCTCGCAACATAAGGTGACAAAGGTAAAGCCGGTGGAGGAACCGGAAGACACGGGCTTTGAGGAGGGTGAAGACGAAATTACGACTGTTGAAACCGATAAAAGTTCTCAACCGTCAAAAAAAAAATCCTCCTTCACAGAGGCTCCGCAGGACAGGTGGGAAGAACCAGTGGAAGGCGAACAAGCAAACCTCTTCGAAACAAAGCAGGAAAAGCAAAACCAGCCGCTCGTCAACGGGCAGCCGCCAAAACCAAAGTCGCCAAAACCAAAAGAGCCAAAACAAGCAAACATCTTCGGGGAAAAAGAAAAAGATAGCGAGGGAGAAGAGAAAATAAGAAAAGACGAAGAAGGGTTTTCGGCTGGAGAGACGGTAGAGTTGGAATTGTGATGTATACTTAAATTGTGGTAATTTTAAGAATGGAATCACAGAATAAACTGCCATTTACCTTTGCGATTGAAAAAGACGGCTCTGAGTATCATGCTTGGTGTCCGGAGCTTTCGGGTTGCCACACCCATGGAAAGACCCCGCATCTTGCCTTCGAAAACTTAAAAGATGCTGTTCAATTGTACTTGGAAGCCAATTCAAATTGAAACAAACGAATTTTTCTTTCGTTTTATAATAACAGACAAAGTGCTATGAAAACAGCGTTCGTTCTTATCGCTTTTTTGCTAGGGGCATGCGTAGTTCAGAAAGCCCCAGTTGAACTTGACCTCAAAGCAAAAAAACTTAATCCGACTGATAATAATGCACTGGTTTACGTATTCCGAACAGGTGGATTTGGTTCTGGTTTGCGAGGTACGATCATTTGTGACAACAATTATCTGGGTAGCATCGGTGGCTTGAGATACTTGTACACGTTTCAAGAGCCCAAAAAGCATACATTTTATGGGATCACAGAGAACAAGAGCGGTCTTGAGCTTGTTCTTGAGCCTGGCAAAACCTATTATCTCCAACAAAGATTGCGGTTTGGTTATTTTACTGCAAGGAATAGACTGGTATTACTAACAGACGCTGAAGGAAAAGAGTTACTTTTATTGTGTAAGCTTTCCTCTGATTGCTCCACTGCAAATTAGCAAGTGAAAACTCTTAAGTTTGTTAGTTGTATATTTTAAATTTCAACAATGAGATTATATTTGATTGTAGTGTACTCACTTTTCTCAGTCATTGGTTTTTGCCAGAGCGATGAGATAGTCGTTCAGGGTAAAGTAAAACAAGCAATTTCAGCTAAAGGCATCTATTCAAAAATTGTTTACAAAAGCTATCCTACCGGAAGTTTGACTGAGACATTCAACGATAGCACTTTTTCCTTTTCCATCTTTGGTTCATCAAAATACCAAATTACAGCAAGTGCTTCTGGATTTATTCCGCGGACGGTAATTGTTGACCCAAAAGAATCAGTCAACAAATCTATTGTCCACGATATTGAATTGACACCTACCGATCAGACCATTCGACTCAACCACCTGATTTTTGATATGGGGCGTGCGGTAGTCAAACCTGAATCATTCACAGAACTTGATGAATTGGTGGCCATGATGAAGGCGGACACGAAAATGGAAATTCAATTGGAAGGGCATACCGATAATCAAGGCAACGCAACTGCCAACCTCAAGCTTTCGCAACAACGTGTTGATGCGGTGAAGAAATACCTTGTGGAAAAGCGGATAGGCAAAAATCGAATTCATACCAAGGCCTTTGGAGGCACACAGCCGTTGTCAAATGAAAATACCGAAGCTGCCAGCGCACTCAATCGCAGAGTAGAGATGAGGGTGTTGAAGGATTGAAGGTTATAGTCTAATTTCTGTCTCCACTTCTTCCACTTCTTCAATCATTTTGAAGTGCGCTAACTTCTTGAATATTTCAGCACTTGGTCGAGGTTTTCGATCTTTCGTTTCAAGATCGCATTCATATAAACCAAATTTTCTGGTTGGACCGAGATGCCATTCAAAATTATCCCAGGTGCTCCACCAAAAATATCCGCGAATGTCAATACCATCTTGGAGCGCCTGGTGCAAGATTTTGGCATAATCAATAATTGCCTTTTGGCGAAGCGAATCACTTTCATCGCAGACGCCATTCTCCGTGATGATGATTGGTTTTTTATATTTTTTCCAATAGCGGTCGATGCAGGTGCGCAGCCCTTCCGGGTGATATTCCCACATGTCGTCATGAGGGCGACCCAGTTGCTTCATTTTGTCAGGCGTGTCGATATACGTGATGGGCATGGGGTCGTGTGGTATACGGGCATAATAACTCATCCCAAAAAAGTCAACATTTTCAAAATGTTTGGGTATCCATTCCATAAACCACCAATCGCTTAGGCGAGCAGGAACCCAGCCCAACATATTCTCAGCAGAAAGCACAATGGTGTTATGGGATATGCCAACAGGTTGGTTTGGATATTTTTGTTTTATGTACGTGTACATTTCATCATGAGCCCGTCCCATATTTTTTACCGCCATGGCGGCTTTGACGGGGTTATTTTTGAAAGGAGGGAAGAAACCTGTAATCCATCCATTGCTGGCATAAACATTTGGCTCATTGAAGGTGTTCCAATGACTGACATATTCACCAAAGGCATCCACTGCTTTTTTAGCAAAGTCAACCCAGAGTTTAATGTTTTCTTCTTTTTCCCAGCCATTCAGTTTAGCAAACCAGAGCGGGTTGGTAAAATGATGCAGTACCATCATGATCTTTACCTTGCGAAGTCGAAGATCCTCAAGAAAAAGCTTGTATTCGCTGACGGCTTTGATGTCCAATTCAGCCATTGGGCTTCGTTGTAATTTACTCCACATTGGCCCCATGCGGTAACAAGGCGCCAGAGAAGCGATTATTTCCGCATCTTCTTTAAAACGAAGTTCGTGGTCAGTCGTGCGATCAAACACATATCCATCTTTTGACTTCATTCCCTGCCAGTCGTGCTCAAAAGCGGACTCGATTTGGGCGGATGCCGTGCTAGTGCCAAATAAAAAATCGTTAGGGAAGCGGTATTGCATAAAATTGAACCTCAATATTACTTAAAGTGCTTCGAGGTTTCAAAACCGCTTCGGTCTGGTTACCTTTGCTTGTCAATGAGCCGTTCCAAAAAGCTATTCGCCATTCTTTCAATTGTGTTTTTAATATTGCTGCTATACGCGAGCTACGACATCAGCAAACGAACTACTTTCCCTGGCTCAAAGCCTCAATTAATAGAGCGCTTAAAAAAGCAATATTTGGGTAAGGATACTACTCAAAAAGACACTTTGAATACAATTCAGCGATAAAATCAGCAATTCAACAGCTGGAAAGTAATTTTGACTGGCTTGAATTTCAAGGTAATCTTTTTCCGAGTACTTTAGTATCAGATTAAAGCCAACTATAGACAAGATTATCCCCCGGGGTCCAGGACTTTGGGGGATTTTCTTTTATTGAAATTAATCTAAATCCGAAGATTACTTCCGTAGAATGCTTATCTGATTTGTGAAATTCTGATTCCAGATGACATAATAGGTTGGATAACCTTGTCTATAAAAACCATTGGTCAAAGAAATTTCACGGATACGAACCAAACAGACCATCGTAAAAGCGAAATACTCCCAAAATTGACCTTGTACTTCTTTCGAAATAATACTATCCTCCGGTAAGTGTAATATCGAGCCTGCACCAAGCCACTTTGTTAATTGACTTTCAGTGCAAACTCAAATTTCAATTTACAAATTACCCAGCTCATCACCACACAATGATCAAATACACAATTACCGATCCGCTAAGTGCGATCAGCGCATAAGGAATTCACATTTATTTTGCAAAACAAATCTGAGAAAAAGGCAATTCCAAGGCTGTATTTAGCAAAGGGTGGTATTGGGAAAAATATCTTTAGAGTTAAGAACCCAACCAATTGGTCAACAATAGGTTGGGTGATGATTGTAGCCCGTAGGGGAGTCGTATATATGCCGTTTTCAGCCTTATTTCGCAGTTTTAGAGTTTATGTTATAAGATTTTGCCATTTTATGTTATAACTTTATAACATAAAAATATGTTATAACTCATTCCTAAGATTATGGCAAAAACACAACGGTCAAAACTGTTCACCATTTACCCCTACTTGGGGGTTAAAACTGGTTCAACTTCTAAGTTGCATTATTTAAATATTAAGATTACAAACACCAAAGATAAACCCATTGATATAGGTATATATTTTAAAGATGAACGAATTAAGGTCGAAAAAAGATACTGGAATGTTGATGAGCATTCAATTACTGGTGGTTTCCCAAAAGATAAAATTGATAATTTTAATTCACACATTGCTTTACTATGTATTAATATCAAAGCATACATAGACCAGAACCCAACAGAAGTAAACCGTGAAGGAATTGAACAACATATCGGGTTGCAAGAAAAAAACAAAAATCAAAGGGTAAAACATATTACGTTACCCGTTTACGAGTCGTTCATTGAAAAGGAATTTGAATCAATTTTTAATCCAATGAAACGGCAAATTCACGACTTCTTTACCAATAAAGGTTTACCAATGTTGAACACCGAAAAATTAAAAAACAGCATTACCGAAAGTTTTTTAATGGCAATAATATCTGATGATAGAATTGATAAATATTTTGGAAAAGATTCTATTGATTTTGAAGGCATTGAATTTGTGAGGGAATATTACCCACAGATTTCAGATTTGCTGTTATTTAAAAAAATTGCCGATATAAAAAGAAAGTACCCACGGGTTGAAAATGAAGCAAATGAATTTTTAAAAGACCAGCGCAATTACTATTCCAAAGGAAAAAATACGTTGACTAATACCATAGTTAAAGAATATATCAGTCTTTCCAAAAAAGAGGTTGATAATTTCAAAAAAACTGGTGGTAATGTTAAAGATGATACTCAATTAATCGGTTACAAGCACATTCTTGATTATTCTGATAAGTTCAATCTCCAAAAGAAAAAAGAAAGGTCACCTTTGGAAATATACGAGTCAAATGATTACGATAATAAAAACATTTTTAACGTTGTAGGGCAAATCCTTTTCTTGAAGAAAACAAAATTCAAAGGATTTAGTAAGAACTGGAAAAGTTTGGTAAAAAGATTATTCGATTATCGTAGTCGCGCGCAACCCAAAGAACTGGTTAAAGATTTCAATTATCAATGGGTCGATGATTTCATATCATTTATGAAAGAAAACGGTTATTCAACTTCACACGGCAAAAATTTCAATCCATTTAGTTATGATGCAAACCAATTCAAAGGTGAACTTGCAAAATATAATGATGTTGGTTTACAGAAGTTCGTAAAGAACACCAAAGAGGTTTTTTCGTGGTTGATGATTCAAGAACACTTACCAACTACTTTCAACATCAAAAAAATAGATTATGCTAATTATAATCTCGAAAATGTAAAGCAAGATACAAAGGTTGAATTCTATCTTACCAAACCTGAAATCGACAAACTATTTTTCTACGATTTTAAAGACCTCAAAGAATACAGTAAGAAACAATTATCTCAGGCAAGAGATTTATTTATTTGTCAATTTTACTTTGGTGGTTTGCGCTCTGATAAAGAATTATTGCAATATGAAATTAACATTCTTGATGATGGTTACGGTGGGAAAAAAGTAAGTTATCTCATTTCAAAGGCAACAGGTGAAACTAATGAAAATCCAATTTGCAGTTATTCAGAATTGATATTAAAAAAATACAATTTTGATTTCGAGAAAATGAAAATGGATTATGATTCGTATTCAAAGATTTTAAAATTTATTGGAAAGAAATTATTTGACCGCAAAATAATTAAGTACGAACAGTTTGACGGTAAAATCAAGAAAACAGTTACCAATGTGAATGTTGAATTTACAAGTTACTTTGCAAGACGTTCATTCGAACAGGTATTAAATATTGCTGGTGTTAATGAAGTCGATGCAACTGCCTATACTGGTCGTGAAATCGGTCGGGGTTCGTCCAAACATTACAGGAATGTAACTTACCAGCAGAAAAGAGAAGTTATGGAAAAAATAACTCCTATTAAATCTTGATTACCAAATCTTTTTCAAATAATCCAATCCCAACCCGATAGCATTTTTTAATGCTGTTAAAAAAGTATCTGGCAAAAGTATTAATACAATGCCAACGGCAAACAATCCGATAAGTACATAATTAGTGCTATAATCCTGTTGCTTGAAAAGAAAATATTGAAGTGCAAAACTTGCAATAATAAAAATGCATCCTAAGATTGTGGTCTTTAATTGAGTAATATTATTATTATTAAGCATTTTCTTTTTTATTTCTGCGCACTTGCCCAATTACTTTAAGTACCCAATATCCGGCAGTCAACGCCAAAATTAAAGTACCCAAAACTGTATTGATGAAAATTATTGTCGAGGTGGTAATTAGTGCAGTTAAAAAAATTGATTTGTACATTTTTTGAAAAAATTAAATTATTATTATGATGGTTCAATTAAAAACCAAGCAATTTTATCGGTATCACTTGCATTTGTTGAAGTTATTGTAAAACTACTTCCTACTGTTCTTGCACTAATATATTGTGCACCGTGATTTGTCCCACCACCTTGAGACGTTAATTGAATTCTTGAATTAGCAGTTACTTTGGTCGTGGTTACAACAGCAGTACCACCACTCAATGTAATTGAACCCGATGTTGCGTTAGTACCTTCTTTAATATAAATCCCATAACCAGCAATTTTTAATTTAACATCATTATAAATATTTGCTGTTAAACCTGTTGTAATCGCAGTACTTAATTTAATGTTTTTTAAACCAAATAAATTTGAAATTGTGAATGCAGTTCCAAAATTCAAATATGTATCCAAATAAATTTTATTCACTAATGTATTAGAATTATAATCGGTTGGTTGAGCATCGCTTGAAATCGAACCATTGGTTTGGGTTGTGCTAAATTTTACTTGTGGTACAATATAATTTGAATTTAATTGTAATTGTACAAAACCAGAATAATAATTTGTTATATAAGGTATCGTTGTTATATAAACACTACCATTAAAAATTAAACCAGAAGTATCTGATATTGCCAATAAATCATCACTATAATATTTAAGCAACGATGAATATTGTCCCAATGAATTGTAATTAACTAATACTGATTTAGTTGAAACCAATGTGCTAGTATTGAATTCAAAAAGATTAGTAGGTGTATTACTAACAGTATCATAAAATGCTAATGAACTTTTTGTTACGTTGTAAATCATTTTACTACTATAACTCAATGTCGATGTAAATTTATCACCACTATAATTGGTAGATATATTTGTGAATGCTGTTCCTGTATTGGTCGAATAAATATATTTCCATAAACCACTTCCAGTTATAAACCACAGATCACTTCCAACCAAAACAACCTTACCAGTTACGTTACTAGGTAAAGCATTACCACTATAATTTGCAGACGTTGTTGTTATTTTTATTGCACCATGATTACTTAAATTTAATTTCCAAATTCCTAGGTTAGAACTAAGACCAGATTGAAAAGTCAAATATAAAAATCCATTTGAAATAATACCTGATGAAATAGAACCTGTTGGCATTGTTGTTCCTGTGTAATTCCCCGAACTTGAACTATAATAGACGTTACCTTTTTTTGTTGTATTAAAAATGTTAGTACCAACAGTACCAAAACCAACACTTATTCCATCATCACTTAAAAATATTTCAGAAACATAAGTAACACTAGTAATAGTACTTCCAGTATAATTACCTGATGAATTTGTATATAAAGTATTTCCTTTTAAAGAAATATTAAAATGTCCAATACCAAAAATTAAACCATCATTAAAAATATACCATACATCATTTGAATGTAATAATACAGCATTGTAAATATATTGTGGTATTGTATCACCACTATAATTAGCACTTGTATGATTAAAAGATGTTCCACTAAAAAAACTATTTAGAATATCACTCGTTATTAAATATATTTCAGAGTTAATAACATTGTTGTTATTTCCATCCGAACCTAATACCATCAAATCAATTGCAGAACTTCCATTATCAGGTTGAACATTCTGATAAAAAATAAAATTATTTGATCTTGGTTTAACACCAACATTTATATTATTATATAACTGAGAACCATAAGTAGTTGTTGAGTAGTCAGTGATGTTGAGATATTGTGGTTTAAAATAACCAGTATTACCAGTAATCGTTTTTGATAAAGTTAATGGAGTATTCAATGTCAATTTAGTTATTGCATTGTCCGTTGTGTTTATTGTTGTATTACCAGTTAAATTTCCACCTAGACCAACATTTTTACCGATCAATGATAAACCATTTGTTGCTCCTGTTATTGTTCCGCCACCACCACCAGTTGAATTAATAGTAACGCCTGTCGAACTATAATCAACAGTTACATTTGAACCAGCTATAATATTTCGTATTTGCAAATATTTTGAAAGATCAATAACAGGCACAACTTGATAGCCGTTATTCGTGACTATTGAATAATCCTGATTGTAGTTTGTATTTTTATAAACCGTGCCGTTGAATAATATTTGGTATGCCATTTTTTTAATTTGTTATAGAATCCATTACAATAAACTTACCCTGCATAATCGTTGTCTTTGCTCCGTTACCGTTATAAATTTGAAAATCATATTGATATTCATCTGCTTGTATTGCCAATGAATTACAGTTAATCGTGAACGCACCAACATTTCTATTTGAAATATCAATTGAATAGGTATTTCCAGAAAATGTTGAACCAGTTGAACTGAATGAAATTATTTCGTTAAGAAGTTCATTGTCTTTGACCGTCATTTTAGCACCAGTATAACCCGAAAAATTAACAGCGTTTGAATTATCGTCAAGCACCTGAAAAGGGAATGAAAGCAGATCGGTTGCTTTAGTGATTAAGTCAACGGTAACCGTTGCGTTTATATTTATTGAAGGCATTATTTATAAGTTTTACACCTATAAATACTTTCAATTCATGATAGTTTTTGCAGTTTCTAAAATTTCTTGAACGTAATTATATGAACATAGTTCAGCACTTACATTTGAATGGTCTGCATTGAATGGGTCTTTGCTTATAAAATCTGCTTTATAGAATAAATCCGTTCTGTCTGCTGTCGCACCAGCATTATGATAAATTAAATGTTTATTATAAAAAGAAATCGGATCGGTTGCCCAAGAAAAAGATAATTCTTTACTTATTGAAGTTTCAATATTTGATAACCAGAAGTTCCAAAGTATCGCCCACATATCTGCACACCAACTTTGAATAGGGTGCTGAGGGTTATATTTGTGAGCTGTCTCGTTCATTACCCTAAAAAGATTAGTACTATCTTTTTCGACTTTATCCCAAAAATCAAAATCAAGTTTTTGAACAATTTTCCTTGGTATTAAATATTGCGCACCACCACAATTTGAATCATTTGAAATAACCGTATTCGGATTAATCCCAATTACCTCACACATTTCACTTAATAGACCTTCGCCTTTGCTTGTTATGTATTGCGAGAATAAATAACTGTGGCAATCACTTACCAGTATTTTGTTTTCGCAAATATTCAAATCAGGTTTTCTTGTAAAAATAATATCACAATCAATGTATAATACATCATCAAATATTTTAACCGACTGAAAAAAAGATTTTAAAATGTGCGGTCTAATTGATGAAATGTAAGACTTGTTAATCCGTTCATCTGGAAAAAAATAAAAGTTTGCCCTGCTATTTTTGAAAACTTCAAATACTCTTTTATTAGGCTCACCATCAAATGAGAAAATAATTATTGCATCTTGTTCAACATTCCATTTTTTTAAATTATTCAAAAGTACTTGTACTTGCCAGATATAATAATCAGAATTAGGTTGACAACAAATGTATTTCAAAAAGGATAAAGCGTTTTATTTAAAATTATTATTAACCACCGCTAAAACTCATACTTCCATTCAAATTGAAATTTCGACCACCACCAGATGGGATTGTAAAGTAAACGGTAACAAAATCACTTGTGTTGTTAAGAACTGATGCGTAATAACTTGTGCTGTTGGTCGTGCAATACAAATACAAAGCACCTACTGAAGCGGTCATTGGTGCGCTTCCACTTAATGTAAAAGTAATATTGGTTGTCGCACCTGCAATACTCGAAGGCATACTCAATTGATTTGTGCTACTTCCAGCACTAATTGGATTAGGTGGTGAAACTTGAACAAGTCCTCCATAATATACATTAGCAGTGTTAGAGTTGCTGGAAACAAAAGGTGTTCCTGTAACACCAAACGTGTTAGGTGCTACCGTTGTCGTTGTTGTCGTTGTTGTCGTGGTGGTCGTTGTTGTTGTCGTGGTAGTCGTACTGGTGCTGGTCGTTGTCGTTGTTGGAATTAAACTACCGTTAATGGTAGTGGTGTTACCAGTTGCACTTGGTAGTACATAAACGTTAATTAACTGTGACAATTGAACAGCAACAGCACAATTTAGAACATCATAACTATAGTCACTTATCTCGTATAAATCCCCGTTTTCAAAAAAAACAATGTTATTAAAAAATAACTGATTTGTTTTTGCCGTAATCTTTACAAACTTTTTAGTAATTGAATTTTTTCTTAATTTATTGTATAAATAAAAATTTGGTAATGGTCTTTCAAAATCAGGTGCATTATATGCGTTTATAAAAATCTCATTTATACCAACGTTTAAATCAGTACCACCACCAAAACGATACATTCTAAAACCTAATTGTGCTGGTGTGGTTAAAGTAAAACCTAGGGCTATTGTTTCATAAAATCCATTACTAGTAAGGTTAGCAGTTGCAAGGGCAACAGGTGAACCATTTGCTACAATCGCACTAACTTCAAGGGTTACATTTGGATTAACACCACCGACAACACCAGAACTATTTTTTGCGTAAACCAAAACGTTATACGTTCCTTCTCTAAAATATTTTGTTTGTTGAACTACATAAGTGTTGTAAAACCCGTTTGCAACAATTTCGTCTGATGATGGATAATTTGATGCCCAAGGTGTGTTACCAAACCAATAATTAGATTGATACCAAGTATTACCACTCATCGAAAATAACGGGTCTGCAAAAATATTATTTGGAAATGGGTAAGACGTCCATTGACTTGTTTGTCCCTTGTGGTACGCCAACATTATAGCCGTTTCGCTTGGGTAATTCCCGTCTGAAAAATAAATTGTTTGATCTTGTTTAGCAATACCTGTTGTGCCTGTTATCCCATAACCTTGATTAGTTGCAATTGTATCTTGATTTTTGAAAGTTGGATAAATTGAAATGTATTTTATTTTATAATTTAAACTCGAATAGTTTACCACACCATTTGGGATGAATTCAAGAATCAAATCAAAAAAACCAGTTTCATCAAATTTTAAATTGGTTTGATTTTTATATGTAATATAAGTACCGCCTGAATAAATATTTTGGGCTGTATCGCTGTGCGTTCCACCAGAAGGTGTTGTAATTATAAATTTAACTGCTGGTAATAATGTTCCACTTGTAAATGTTGCGTTAACTTCAAGTACAACAACAATATTAAAAGTATTACCTGTTGTGCTACTATCTGTTTTTGCATAAAAAACAGTATGCATATTTTTTGTATCATTCGGGGTGCTTCCTTCGCTCACATTAATCAACGTGTTACCCGTCCACGAAAAAGATGAAAATCCAGCGGTTGAAGTTCCGTTAATCCAATTAGAATTAATTAAAGGATTATAAAGAAAATTTGCGGTCTTTCCAGTTACGTTTTGGTCGTCAACTGTTAACGTAAATATTTTAGTCGGTGCAATAAAACTAAGTTCGTCCGAATCTTGGTAAAATGTTTTTAATTGTTTAGCACGATTGAATGCACTGCTGGTGACCGTTGACAAATCTGTTGAATAGTTTTTCATAAAACTATCAACCTCTATTTTATTAGTTATCGTCCAATAACCGTTTATCTGGCTGAGAATACAATTATGAGGTTCTAAAATTTCTTGAAGTGCGGTGTATGCATCGGTGTTTGAAGTAATTCCAGTTGAAGTAACGGTTAAAAAATTATTTTGTCGAATAAAAATATTTTGGAATATATCTAAAGTTTGAACGGATGTTCCTGTTAGTTGTTGTTCTAAAGTGTTGTTTTGAGCGCGTATTGGTAAAGAAATTCCTGTTAAATCCAATTGCGTTTTTATCGCTTGGATAATCGAAGTGAATCCCGTTTGTTGATCGGCAACTTTATAATTATAATTTTTTAAATCCGCTAAACCGTCACTTGCTCCCAATTGAAGGAAATATTTTTTTATTAAAAGTGGTCTGGTGGTGTTTTCAGGTTTGACAAAACCAATCCAATAAAAACCAGTATTACCGCTAATTTCTAATTGCCAAGTATTGTAATCTGCTGTAAGTATTTCATCAAAATTTTGCCCTGCTTCTTCATCAACGTAAAAATTAAAAATAACATCCGAACCAAAAACAGATTCATCCGCTTGGCTCTTGCTACCTCTGTAATTTATTGTAAGTGGTGAAAGGTCATAAGATGTTATCTGATATTGTGTTGCTAAATAACCATATTTTTTCAAATTGACAACAAACGTGTTGCCAGAAAAATCTTCGATATATGAATAATATTTTGTTCCGAATGCCATTTTTTAATTTGATAAACCTCTACGTCTTACTACTTCTTTCTGCGAATAATAAATATCTTCGCCTCTAACCATTCCAACAACTTGAACTTGTAATTTATTACCACCACCAGAAAACATTTTCATTGTATCGCCATGATTATGTATTCTGCTTCCTGCTGGTAAATCAACTAATTCTGCTCCTTGTTCACCTACTAAACTCATACCACCTTCTGAAACACCACCAGTTGCAAAACTTGGAATGGCTGAGAACAACGCACTAATACTTGCCGCCCCTAGTCCGATCATAAGTATATCAAGAGGATAAGGATAATCACTATTACTTGCTATATTTTCTGCCATTGCCTGAATTAAGGCAGATTTCAATACGCTTTTTGCTGTATTTTCTACCGAATCCCCAAGTGATTGCAATGCCGTTTTTCCCTCAACTGAGGTTTGACCAATTGAATCACCTAATTGCATCATTGCAGGGTAAGCAGTCTTGCTTATATTTTTTGAGAATGTATCACCGATCGCTTGCAAAGTAGTTGGCATATACTGCGCCTGTTGTACCGCACCAGCAATACTTGTTTTTAAATGCAAAAAATCTGATGCGAGTTTTTTAACAATTCCAGAATCAACATCCAAACCAAGACCATTATCACCACCTTTTTTTCCTTTGCCCTTTCCACCTTTTGAAGATTTGTCTTTTGATGCCGAATCACTGGTAAGTGAATCATCAAAAGCAGATGCAAACGTTTTACCCGCTTGCTCTCCTTCCTTTTGAACTTCATTTTCATTTATCAATGAAATTTTTTTTGTACTTAAGGTTGCTTTTACTCCACTAATAAAATTATTTCCAACTGCTTTACCAAACTCCAATGTATTTTGGGCTAATGTTTTCATCGTACTCGCAAAAAGAGTTGGAATGGCTTTAAAATTTCCTGTAAATACATCTTTTATTAATTCACCAGCAGACTTAAAAACGTCCATAAAATTTGTTGCAAATACTTTAACAACCTCCCAAAAATTTTTGAACACCATTACCACGTCTTGAATGATTGCCCGAAAAAGAATTGAATTATTATAGAGGTCAATAAAATAATTTATAATATCAATCGTGCCTTCCTTTATTCCAACTAAAGTTTTAACCGCAATTTCAGTCATTTGCGTTTTAATATTAGCCCATTGTGTAGATGCATTACCAAACATCTGTACCCAAATTTTATTTAGTTCCTCGTTGGCTTTGGCAAGGTCATAATTTGCTTTTTCGGACTCGTCCATATTCTTTACCAAATCCTCGGTTGACAAATTCATTGTCGCAAGACTTTCAATATATTGGGCACCAGCTTTTACTCCTGACTTACCAAAAACATTTATCAATACATTACCTACTTCCTGACTGTTATCACCGAACTCTTTCATCTTCATTGAAATTTGTTGGATTGCTTGAAATTCGGTCAACGAACCTTCAGCGATTGCAAGTCTCATTGCATCTGCATTAATACCAATTGCCTTTAAACTGGCTACTGCTGTCGGCAAAAGTTCTTCTAAATTTTTATGTGCCTTGGTAATCGCATCTGCACCATTAGTGCCTAATCCATTTTTTAAACTGTTCGTTATTAACGCAATGGATTGACTTGCATCAAGACCAAGCGTTTTAAACTGTGGTGAATACTCTTTTACAGTTGCCAAAAAATCAACTGCATTAATATGGTTTATTGAAGTACCGTCTTGAATAAGTTTAGAGGCTTCGCTAAAACTTATACCCATTGTTTTACTTAGAGTATTAGTTGTTTTTAACGTCTCGTTGAAATCAGTTCCGAAAGTATCAGACGTTGCTTTTATACTTGCTGTTAAATCAACTAGGTCTTTACCACTGTATCTTGACAGTTCGCTTACCTTATCTGTTAACTCCCCTATTTCTTGCGTGAATTCAAAAACCTTTTCAGCACCTTCTTTGATTGACTCAAAGGCAAACGCTTCAATTGCGAATTCTTTAAGTTTATTAAGTGATTCGTTGAATTCGCTAACGTGTCCTTTTGTTTCGTTTAAGGATTGTGTTAATGAAGCGGTATTTGCTTCAATCTGAAATAAAAGAGAACTTACGAGATTTGACATTTATTAAAAGACCAAGTGTTATTTTATTGGTCTTTATAAATACTTTCTGATTATTGTTTACTCAAATAGTTTTCAGTCCATTTATTAAAATCTTCATCCATTTGGATATTCTTATATTTTTCTTCCTCCTGCTTTTCATAAACTTCGTCCATCTGTAAACGGTATAAATCCCGTGGGGAATCTATATGACTCGTGTCGCCCATTGAAGATTTAATAATATAAAATGAAAGTTTTCGCATTTCATTTCTCCACAATTCAAATTTGTTAATCTCTGTTTCTCGCTTTAGTGCAAGAATTTCAAACGCTTGAACAGGAGTAAGTAAATCAAATTCAGTTATAGAATAATGAAATTGGGTTACAAATAAAGAAAGGAGATAATTATAGGTTATCTCCTTTGCTTCTTTAATCGGCTTGTCGGACTTGTCTGTTATTTTTTTTTACTGGTGAACATTTTCAAAATATCATCGTTGAAAATCTTTAAAAATTCGGGATAACTTTCTGATAAAATATCTTCACATTCAGATTCTTTAACAAGAATTTCTTTTCCTTCGAGTTTATGACCACGTTTCAACGCCTCAAAAAATAATATTTCGGTGTTCGTTGGGTTGTTAACAATTTGTTCAAAATCACTGATTTTTAAATTGAGTTTTGCACAAATAATTTTAATGACTGCGAAGTCAATAACTATTGGTAATTGTTGTTGCTTGGATTCGATGTAATGCATTTAAAAAAAGATAAACCAGCAATCATAAAAATATAATTGCTGGTTATAATAATAATTATTACGCTGTTAGTTTTGCTAGTGCGCCTGAACCTTGCAATTTGATTGAACCAGTCATCATTTTACCTGCCTGTGCTTTTATATCACAAGAGGTAATGATAACCGAACCTGATTGAAAATTCGATGCATCAATTTTTGCGACCATCGTCAATGCTGTTCTTAATTTAATTTGTTCAAAAATTAAAAGTCCATTAGTTGAACCAGTTGGATTTGAAGTTGTTCCAGTGAAAAAACCTGTAACTGTATCGTCTGCAATAAACGTTGCATCTGCTGTCCAACTTGTCCAAGTTGGAAGATAAGATTTTACAAAATTATTGTCGAAGGCGGCAACTTCGTCTGTTGCAGTAGAATAGTTGATTGTAATATCAGTTAACTGCATTATTTGTTTTTTGTTAAGTGCAAGAAAGCCTTTGTTTGCTTCTATAAATTTTACTGCCATTTATATTTTTCATTTGAAAAATAAGGTTATTAATTGGTGGTGTACTGAATAATATATTTCAGAAAACCAGTAAAGATTTTCAAATCAAAATCATATTGTAAATTTTCATCCAAAACCGATAGATAGGCAATAGAAGTGTTTACGTTAGTCAAATTTTTAATCTTACTCTTTATAAATACTATCGAATCTATAATTGGTTGACTAGTTGGCGAATTAATTTGTATCATAAGTTGATAATCTTTAACAAGTTCAACCGTATCAAAAGTATTAGTGTTGTTGATGTTCGCTAATGTATATACAATACTATATTTTTTTAACAGGTCTTCATTGGGCAAAATCTCGTAATAAATATCGGATTTAGTGTAACCACTTCCACCAGATTGGAGTTGTTGATAAATGCTATTCAAAAGGTCTTTATTCATTTTTATTTCACTTTTTTTATCTGCTTTTTGATCGCATTATTTATAAGTTTTGCAAAGTTTTCGCTAAAAAAACTAACTGCTTTAGGGGTTGCGCTTTCGTGTGCGCTTTGCAAAAAAGGTTTAGAAGTCATTGAACCTCTATTTGCACCTGCCTTGTATCGACCACGCCCTAAAGTCTTTCTTACCTTAGTTCCGAATTCGAGAAAACGGGCATAAAAACCAGATTTTTTAAAACCGATTAAAGCACCTCCTGTTTCAGATTTAACAACTTTTACTTTGGTCGTTAATTTATTACCGCTTCTTTTATTGTTATTTCCCTCTGGAATTCGTCCAACTATTTCTTTTTTTACAATGCCACCCGTTTTTAACATTACATCGGTTAGAATAGACTTGTTAATATCTGCTGGTAATTGTGCCAAGAGTTTTTGAATTTCTGGTAATCCTTTTAATTCGTAATCAATATTTGCCATTAGGTGTAAGTTATTAAGTCAATAATTGTAGCCTGATTTCTTGTTACCGAATTCACATTAAATATTTTATACGGTTCACCTTTGTACAAAATTCTTGTTCCTTTTTTTAAAAATGGTGTGTAACGACAATAAAATGTTATATAATCCATTACATATTGGTCGTAGGAATTATTATACAACTTACCTTTTTGAGTTTGTTGAGTTGCTTTAATAATTCTTATTGTTTTCCAACTTTCAATGGCTTCACCATAAGTATTCCCACTTGAAATTAATTCCTGTAATTCAAGTTCTTCTGTTAATCTTGCTGTTTGTGCTGGCATTCTTATAATTTGAATTAATAAAGATTATTTACAAATGGACTTAACATTCGTTCAAAAGAATTTGTTTTCATCTGGCTATTTGCAACGTATCCATTCCGATCAACGTCAAACATCTCTCCTACTTTCAAATAAATTGCACGTTTAATACTTTCGGGAATAACTGGCATACCTGATGTATAGTTAATCAACATTCTTGTTGCACATAATGAACTTTTAAATCTGATATTCGTGTAGTTATTAAATTTTTCAACAGCGTATTCAGATGGGTCTAAGGTTGTCAATGTATTTCCAGAACCAAAACCAGACGAAATTTGAATTGAAATAACTTTTACGTTGGTCGTGTAAATGGGATAGTCGATGTAAACGAAATTAGTTAAGTACGAATTTTCCTCAAGTACGCAAGTGCTTTGAACAATATCATCTTGAATATGTTGTTCCGCAATATCAATTGCACTTCTTAAGTATCTCTTTAGTTGTCCGTTGTATGTTAAATCACTTTCATCAATGTTCAAATCTTCTTTTAATTCTGAAATTGGAAAAATATTATCGTAGATTTTCGTTTTCGTTATTATCATTCTATTTTCTTTAACATAAATACTTTCTTCTTGGATAAAGAAAAAAGGTTTGCCTTTTTATGGACAAACCTTTTAAAAAAAAACTAAGGCAAATATTATAAGTATGAACTTCCAGCTTTGCAAGATGCAAACGCTGCCGCATTAACAATTTTCACGTCTGCCATTTGAATGACTGAGAAGTCAACCAAATTGTTACGCTTGTTAGAATAAGGGTCATTGATGATAGTCAATCCTGCCCACTTACCAACGGCTGCCTCGCTAAAGTCACCTAAAATAGACATTCCTTTTGGAACTTGTGGCGATGCTTGTGCTTGGTAACCAGCAACCAAATTTTGGTCATCCCAAACGAAATGAGAATCTGTTGCGCTTGCTTGACGAATTTTTTGCTTCCAATAATTTCTTCCGGCAAATGAACACAAGAAAGCAGATGGTATTGCATTAATACTCGCTTCAAGTTTCAAAATATTTGCATAAGTTGTAACTGCTGAAATACTGTCTGTCAAACCAGAAAGTTGAGCAAACAATTCTTTATCAATTGCTTTATCAATTGTGTAAGCAAACTTATCCATAATCTGGTTCATGATCTCAGGGTTAGTTTGATTCAACAATTCACGCGAAAATGATGCTGTTGCATTAACTGCACGTGGGGTAAGGGTTGCCTTTGCAGGGGTGTAACTTACATCCGTGATAGTTGTATTTTCAGTTCCGAATGAAACAGAAAAATCTGCCGCACTAACAAGGTCTAATTTCCCACCAACAAGATTGTCATATACAGTAACGCCTAAAGCCGTGTAAAGAATTGGAGTTGGAACGAATGATAAGTTTGTTCCTTGCAAAACTCTACCTTGTGAAGATGAGTTTGAGGTCGTTTGCGCACGTTGTTCTGCACGTGCTTTTAAAACTGATGCTGGAATATAAAGTTGTCCACGAGTAAGTGCAACACCTTCTCTTTTGGCTTCGCTTTCCATATATTCTTTTTCAAATCCGGTAACTTCATTTGAAGTTGTGAATTCTCTGAATGCTTTGGCAAGGTTGAATGATTGATTTTCTTTTCTGTCATTGCCAACTTGAAAATGACTTTTAACTTCTGCTCTTTTTTCAGTTTCTAAAAAGTTTTCGGCTTCAATTCTTTCATTGATACCAGTAATTTCTGTTTTCAAAGTTTCAAACTTTGTTTTTTCTTCTGCATTCATTGCAGAACGATTTTCTTTTTCAAGAACGGTTTTGATGGCTTCCATACTTGCAATCAATTCTGATCTTTTATTTTTTAATTCTTTCATTAATTCTTTTTTGAATAATTTTAGGTTATTAAACCGTCTTTTCGACCTAATCAAATTTCAAGTTGATTGTTAAAAGGCGTTAACGGTTGATTATAAATACTATCATTTATTAATTCCGTTAATGTTTTAATTATTTTTTGCTAAGAATATTTCGAGTTCAAGATTATCCAAAGAATTTTTAACCTGTTCTACAGGTTTTTCTTCCTGTTTTTCTTCTGTTTTTTCAACAGATTGTTCAATTTCTGAACGTTTTTTTAACTCATTTTTCCCTCTTAAACTTAATGAAGTACCGTTGTAAGCAGGGTTAACAACGCTGGACACATCATATAAACCACTTACTTTGTTGATATATCGGTATAACTCGCCATCAACCTCTTCCCAAACTTCGTCTTCGGGGTCAACCGTAAAACAAAAACTGTTTTCCGTGTAGTTTTTCGCCCTGATATTCTCGTAAAGGTCACCAGCAACAGAAGTATTGGGCAATAATGCATTAAACTTTAATCCATAATTATCAACAGTTAATTGTAATGTATTCGCCTTGCTTCTGGCAATTAATCTTGCAGGGTCGTGGTCAATGCAATAGATAACATCAAGGTTTTCGCTTCTAAGTACATCATCAAATGCATTTGGTTTTAGCACTTCATAAAACATTTGCATCGTGCCATCGTCATCAATTTCAGCAATTAGTTTGCTTGGCTCATTAAATACCGATGCATAACCGTTAATCTGTCTTTGGTTAGTTTCGCCCGTTAATATATTTGCACGGGTTATTTTCTCATTGGTAAACGTGAAGTTTCTTACTTCTTTTATATTTTTTAATCTCATCATAATTCTTAATTAAGTTTCTCACCGTTGTCGGTGTTATTATTATCATTGTTATTATTATTCCCGTTGTTTTCGTCAACGGTTGTGCTATTATCATTAGGAACGTTATAATCTTGATAATTTAGAACAGGTACATTTTGGGATTGCAACCACGGGCTATTCATATTGTCATTATCAATTGATTGTATATTGAAAGCAGTACGAACTTCATTAGGGCTAATTGCGCCCATCATAAACAAGGTCTTCAAGGCGTTTGCTTTATCCGTTATATTACTACTACTTAATATATTCTCATCAAATTCAATTGTAACACCAGCACTTCTTTCTGTTGGTGTAAGTAATTTAAATTCTAATTCAGATGTAATAATATTTAAAAGAGAACCAAGGGTATTAATTCTAAAATACATACTTGCCTCCTCGTACTTTTGGGTAAGTGTTGCGCTACCTTGTAAATATTTTGGAACTCCGAAAAGTGCGAAGATTGCATTTTCAGAATAACTTGCTGTTTCTAAAAACAGTGCATCGGCTTGATTAAGTTTTAATTCTTTAAGTTCAAAATTTGGTGGTACAACAATTATACTACCTGAATTATCATATCCAGAATATTTTGCGTTCCAATCCTCAATTATTTCTGCAAGTTTTTGATTTGTGGTCTTACCCATATCTGCGATTTGCGAAAGATATTTTGTGCCACGTGTTTCATTTGTATAAAAATTTGAAACGGTGGATTCTGCTTTGTACTGAATATTTAATTCAAGTCTAAGTGCTTCAACAGGATTTAGACCTTTACCAATGGGGTCTTTTGCAATCAATCTAAAATGCAGTATTTCTTCTGGACGAAAAGGCAATTTTAGATCATCGCTGAAATACCAAAGTTGTCCTTGGTATATTCCAATCTCAATCTGGTCGGGGTTGAGTAATTTGAATTCATTTTTTATATCATCTATATATGCATAAGCGTTACCTCGCGTATAAAGAGAATAGATAATACCTGTTAACCAATCTTTGGTGTTAACCCAAGTCTGTGGGTTATATTTAAGTTGATTATAATAAGAATGAGTTGTTAGAGGTATTTTTTTACTACCATCGTTTTTATAAATGTTAATCGGTAATCTATTTACTGATTCGGCTAATATTTTTATGCAGGTGAAAACACTACTAATTTGTTCACCTGCTTTTCTCAGATCAACATCTGGATTTTTATTACCAGAATATTGAGCAATTAACGCTTGTTTAACTAGGTCTTTACGACCATTTATTAATTGGTTGTTACCGTTGGATGTTTGGTTTGATTGAAACCAAGAAATTACTTTACTAATGATTGGGTTTGCCACTATATATTTATGAATTGAATTAGATTATCTAACTCATAAATACTTAAGGTTTATGCTTTTTCTTTGTTAGCGTATAACGTTTGCATATCTTGAAGAAAATATGCTGTCGAACTTTCGTTCATTGCCAGATATTGGTGAATGGCATTGACTATGCTAATAATTCCGTCAATAGACTCTCCTTTATTCTTTTGTAGTTTAACGTTGTTGTTACTATCGTAATAAGTGCGAACGTTTTGAAAATTCCATCTTAAGACTGGCGACTTTTCAAATTTAATCTTTCCTTGATGTACCAAAATTTCTAAAATTCTGGTCGGGTAGTTCATAGTAGTTATATTTTGTCGCACGATATTACATTCAATATCCAATTCACGTTCAATTTTTTGAAACAACCCCATTGAATTAAACGCATCATAACCAATACTAACAATATTATACTGTTCTTTTAACCCTGAGAAGATATTAGTTATGAACTCATCATCTATAACAGTTGCTGGATTTTGGATAATATACCCCTGTTCAATCCATTGACTAAGGTCAATACTACCTTGTCGAATCTTTTTAGTTGGATTATCGGGGAAAACATTGATAGTTTTTGCGATAAATGTGTCTGTACGTTCATCGTGAAAGAGCAAACCGATTGCTGTAAGGTCTCTTACTGCACTACCATCGTAACCAACATACACTTTTGAACCTTCCGGTATTAATGGCTCACCCTTCATTGCTTCTTTTATCAAATCATCTTCAATCCAGTTAGTTGCAAGATTTTGAACCCAAACATTTAAATTGAATATCAAAAAAGAATTTAGTTTATCAGGAAAAACTTTTGCGCTGTTGTATTCCTTTATCATTTGCTCTTTACTGATGATATACCCGATCGAAGGGTTTGCCTTTCTCCACATTTCGGGGTTATTAACTTCTGACTTATCATCAAGCGTAAAGATTTGGGTAAATATGCTATCATCTTCAATTTGATTATCAAGAATATTGCAACAGGTTTGTCTTAACGAGTATGCCGGACTTTGTAAATTATTGGATGCTGTTGTAAATATTAATTGAAGATGTGAAGGCATTACTATTTGTGCGGTCTTCACTGCATTCTTTAAATCTGAATTTTTGTGAAAGGCGTACTCATCAATAATACTTAGTGACATTCCATTACCTATTCCGTGGAGTTTTCCAGCTTCGCTTGCTCGTATTTCTATTTTGTTAGTTGTGGTATCGGTTCTATTAAATATTATATTCTTGTTAATCTTGAAAAGTGGTTCGATCAATGGACTATTTTCAATAATTGATTGACAAAAAGATAAGTTAGTACGGGCTTGTTCTCTCGAACTTGCAAGTATTAAAGAATGTGCATTCAACACACCTGCACCAATACTTTCATAAATTGAAAGACAAGAACTAAATGAAGATTTACCTGATTTTTTTGCTGTCTCTATATAGGCTGTTGTAAATAATCTATTTTCGTTGACGGTGTAAAGTGCATAGAAATTTGCTAACCAAAATATTTGATGAGGTAATAAATTTATCTGTTCAATTTTATTACCGTTGGCAATATTTAAAAGTGAAAAGAATCTTAAGACCTTGATTAACTCCTTTTCCTTATAAGAGTATTTGCTTTTGAATTTAATGAACCTTTCAACTGCTAATTTTTCATAACGATTTGATATGATATTTCCGGTAGTAATTCCATCAATGTAATCAGTTAATTTTAGTAATGAAGATGAAACAAATTCTTGTGCGGTAAGCATTCATAAGGTAAATACTTACTGCTATTGTTATTGATTGTTTTACTGGTGCTGGTGGACTTTAAATGTCCTTAGTCAACTGAAATTCAAGAAAAACTGCATTTGAAAAAAAAATAATAAACAATATTTATTAAGTATTCACTTTTCAATAGATGGCTAACTCTATGATAGTGAACTCATTTTAAATTAATCAATTGGTGTTGATAACTTTTTTAACTCCCCAAAAAGGGGAAGCCTTGATTATAATTTGCCATTAAATACAGATATTTGTATAGCAAAAGAAAAGGGTTGCCAGCGTCTAACTTAGCAACCCATTCTTGTGTCCAAGGAAACAAACTCTCTTTGTAAGTTTGGAGAAGTTTTCCGAAAAGTGCCGAAATCAATAACGCTTGTATGTTATGGTTTCGGCTTCTTTTTTTGTTGCCTAAAATTAGTACTATTTCAGTATATCACATCAATATTGAATCAATATAATTTTCTCACTTCTACTTCTAATATCATTTAGAACTTCACTAAAATCATTCTAAAGCACTAATTCTCAATACTTAGAAATTCTCAGTGAGAAAACGTGTCGATTTTATTAGTATTTTTAATTTATGAATAAACAATTAGAGGTGGGCGATTATGTTAGACATACAAACCCAAGAATAAACGGTGGTCTCCAAATGTCTATTGAGGATATTAGAACAAATACAAAAGGTGAAACAGAATATCAATGCAGTCATTTTGAAAATGCTGGTATTCATAAAACCGATTGGTTCAATGAAAACGATTTGATTTTGAATAAAAAAACCGATGGTGGTTTTGTGAATTAAAATGTATCTACCAGAAATCTTACAATCTAAATGAACCAAATTTGAAAGCATTATGAATAATAATTGGTTTACTTGGTTTACCACACTAAGTGGTGCAATTGCAGGTGGTGTATTAGGTTTATTGTCACCATTGATTCACGAATTCATTACTAAAGGAAAAAGAAAAAAAGAAATAAAACACCAACTTGTTGAGTTGCTCCATTCATTTTATGAATATAATAAACACCTGCTAAATACATTCAATTGGAATGAATTATATGTCTGTAAATATAACCTGAACAAGAAACAATTAAATATTATATTAGAAAAGCCTCCAAACCAAAGAATAGAGCAATACAAAAAAGATGTCGAGATTTTGTTGGAATTACAAGTACAGAATTCAAAAGTATTAAAAGAATATGGAAAAGCTTTATTGACAAATGAAGCTAAAATTCATTCTATCGTTTATGAAATACAGGACGTTTACAATAACGAACATCATAAATCTGTTAAAGTTTTGATAAGAAAAGAGTTTGAATATTTTAATGATGCCAATCAAGCAACGCTATTTGAATATAAAAAAATGACCGTTGAACAATTAAATGATGTCGATTTAAATCCAAGGTTAATTCAAGAATGCAAAAAACTTGACAATCGGAAGCTTTTTATCTTAGATGAATTAAATGCGATTCTCTCTAACTAATTAATTATCACCAGTTAAAAACTTTTGCAAATCAAACTTCTCGTTCTTTTCTTCCAGTTCTTTAACCTTTCGGTTTCTTTCCTGTGGCGTTATATTCAACTTGGTTAGTATTGCTTGGATTTGTTTACTGGTCATCGTGATTGTTGTAAGACATTGCCAACTATCGGGGTCGGATTCTAATTTCTTTTTGGCGTACTCACTAATTTTAAGGAAGTCAATCAGTTCATCAATAAGGATGTGGTCTGTTGCATCATAACTTTTCTTCAATTTGAGCAAACCAACAATCTGTTCACGTAATTTTTTTTCCTTGGTTTTCGTCATATAATCATAAATACTAACGTAGTCCAGTAAATGGTTTAAAACTCCCCTATCGACCAAAATATCAAAAATGCAAAGAGAACGCGGGCGAATGGTTTGGCGTTTAAATGAAAAAACCTTTTTTTGTTCCCCCCAAGGTATTAGACCGAGCAACACATTTTTATTTTTATTTATAGTTGAAATATTAATCAAAATTATTCAGGTCGTTCATCCTGTCGGTGGTCTTGCCGTACTTTAATTCTCGTTGTTCCCTTTGAGTTTCCTTACTGTGGCAACCGATGCAAATAGAAATAAGGTGGTCTAAGTTTAATCGGTTAGACCAACCATTGACGCTGTGCAATGGTATAATATGGTGAACGTGAAAGGCTGGCTCTACATTGCAAACAGTACATATTGGATTCTCATTAAGTATTATTAATCTCGTTTGCCTCCAACGTTTTGATAAATAAAATAAGTGGTTGCGTTCTCGTAATGCATTGCCAGTGCTACCAGTCGTCGGTGTATTATTGTTTTGATTATTAATCCAATACTCTTTGTATTTCTTCACCAGTTGCCGTCATCACAAATATTTTTTATTTCATCATTAACAATTTCAGACAACATTTTAACCATTACCTGTTGCATTACCAAATCCTTTATATCCGCGTCTTGCAAACATTCATATATTGCTGGACTAACATATAATTTATTTTGATGTTGATAGGCAAATGTATTACCTGATAATTCAGGACTTGGGATTATAACTCTCATTTACTTTTTACCGTTTGATGTTGTTGTTCTTTTCATTATCTCACCAAGTCTTTCAATTCTTAATCTTGGTCTTTTAACACGGTCTTTGGTCTGTTCAATTTGTCGTTGATCTTGTTCTATTTTATTAAGTTGGTCTTTCATTTCAATTTCCTGTTTATCATCATCAATATTTTGTTTCAAAACATCTTGTTGATTTTCGATTTGGTTTTTTAAGATCGTTAACTGCCAGTAATCGAAAAGTTGAACATCTCTGATCATCAACTCTAATCTTAGTTGAATACTTTCTTTTGCTAAGAATTCCAATTTTTGTTCTATGTTGCTCATCATCATAATTAAATACTTTTTAAATTAAATTAACTTGCCATTCATTGGCATTAATCTACCTGATTAGTTAATTGTTATTAAATAATTCTGTATCATCAACAACATTACAATATTGGAATTACGAAGACGGTTCAATTGAATTTGCAATTCATTAATTTCTTTACTCATAATTTTTCAAGTTGTACTTTCAAATAATTAATTTGACTTTCAATATCTTTTGGGTCTGCATATCCCTTTTGTCTTTCAACTTCTTTAAGACGCTCCAAATAGATATGAGTCATTAACTGCTTTACAGTTGCCTTTTTCCAGCCTTTTTTTGCAACAACTATACTTGCATCTTGATAGTGTAACTTTATTACCTGTTTATCAATTATTTTTCTACTCCCTAAACTAACGGGGCATTGCAGAACATCTTTTTCATATATTTTTTTGGGGTCGATATGCCATCCTAAAATGCATTCTTTGTATTCAACCCAATAATAAAAATAACAGTTAAGTAATTCGGCTATTTTTAATCCACTATCAATTTTTTCTTGCTCACCTAATGAATAATTGTACTTGCTAACTTCAATATTTTTCGATCTGTTTTTATACTCACAGATTATTGAAGTATCACCGGCAATCGAACCACCGGAAGTTATTATAAAATCAACCCTACTGCTTTTATTTTTGAACGTGTATAGTTCTTTACAATTAGCATAGTTCTTTAAATAATTATAATAAAATACCTCGAAATCTTGAAGTGGCTTAACGTGGTTAAGATTAATCTTATAATTTTTCTTTGGTATCGGTTCTTTTTTTAAAAGTTGTACGTTTTCCATTTTTTTTAGACTCCTGCTTTTAATTTTTTAAGGTCATTTTTTCTTTGTTCAGAATATTTTTTTTCTCGTGCTCTTCGCTGTTTAACGTGCGTTTTTTCATATTCCTTTCTGTATTTTTCGTAATACTTTTTATTTTTCTCCCTACTTACCAATACTCTTTTAATGTGGCATTGACGGCAACAGGTTACAGTTCTTACAGTTTTTACACTTCCATTTTTTTTCTTGTACGTCTGAAATTGATTATAAAATTCACTTTCTTCTTTTTCAGTCTTGCATTTTTTGCAGTAGACTAGTAATTCATTTTTTTTTGTATCCATATATATTTATTTATAGATAAATACATTGCCGTTGTCGAAAAAGTCTAAAAACTCGAAAGATTTTTAAAACTTATTTAAGAAAAACAAATTAGATCGACTTAAAATCTATTTTATTAATCCTGAAAAAATGGACAAAAAAACAAGTATGTATATATTAATCAAAAAAACTGGACACAGTTAGACCGTTGCCTAAATAAGGGTAAATTCTTTGAAATATTTTTCACCTAATTGTGTACAGTTGACCGTAATTCAACCTCTGTAAACGTTAATAAAATCAATGCTTTCCAGCAGTTCAAAGCCAGAATTATTTTTTTTGATTTATAAAATAATATTTTTTAAGTTAGTCCCTATACGTTGGTGCTTTTTATAAATACTTGAGTATTTATAAGCATCCCTAATAGTAGATTAGTGTGATAGTGGATTTGGTTTTAAACCGTACAAAAATCAAGTTCACTTTTGAAAAGATGTACAAACTTTAAATTAATTTGGATAAGGGAATTAATTAAGGGCAAAGATAATGATCCGGCAACGGTTCAGATTAAAAATACAAAACCAAGTAAACCTTATCCCTTACTTGGTTTTTTTATTTATAATAATTTGATTTTTTAAACCAGTACATAATTAAGGTTTCGATCTACGAGTGTTCGCCTGATGTAATAGGAAATGACATCAAAAAACTGTGAGTATTAACAAGACTAATATACCGATGGGCATTTTAAAATGCCAGTTATCTGTGATTCGTTTCACAGGTAATTAATAGGAGAAAGCGGTCGGTATATGAATGACAGAAATAAAGTTAAATCCTATATGATTCTAATTTGAGAGGTTGATAATATAGGTTAATGCAACAAAAATTGATAAATAACACTTTATTCTGATTACCATTAAGTAGGTGGAAGTCTGTTTGAATGCTAAACTGATTATCTCAATACCAATAACCAATTTTTAAATAAAATAAGGTTATCAAAGGATAATAAAGTATAAATAATTACATCTTAATGCTTGTTCCTTCATTGTTATAGGAGTGTTGCAGATAAGTAGAACCTCTCCTATGCCTTTTAGAATAAATATTACTGATTGAATAATGAGTAATAAATTGAAAACAAATCAACTCTCTATTCTCGTTACATTGCCCCTAGCTTCTAAAGTAGCTGTCCCTTCATCTTCAATCCTGACGATGTTGTATTCTTTAGCCCAGAACTTCTTAACAACACCACCTTGTTCAAACACCATAAAAAAATCTTTATCAACGTTAGGTGCAGGGTCTGGAATGGAAAAACGCATTATTTTGGATAGTGAAATGCATTGCTTTGTTACCTCGCACCTCTTTAGCTACGTCTTTGGTAACCTCGATCCACTTTCCGTCAATTTTTAAATCACCATATCCAGCATAGTGTATTTTTAGCTTATTTTTTTCATCTCTTAGGATAACAATTTGTTTATCTCGAATTGCTATTTCATCATCCTTCATTGACAATTGCCTCCGATGTGTGTCCGCCTGATTTAAGCTATCCAATCTTATAGTAGCCGATTCCTCTAAAGAAAGTAAGGTATCCGCTTCACTTTCTTCCTTGAGTTTCTGTCTGCCTTTTTTGAATTTCAAATATGACTGGTAAACGTATTTTTCTCCATAAGGAACTATGAAAAGTAGAAAGGCAGTTGCTAATATAGGGCACAAAAGATTTTGATACCAACCAATATAATTTACTGTAATGTACTCGATTTTGTTTGAGGGGTAGATTGTACTTGAATCCACAAACAGAGTTAAGTAGAATATCTTCCAGTTCCACAATATCCAAGTAATGGTGAAAGTGCTAAATAATGGACTCGTTACCCTATCTTTAATTAGTCGCTCGAATGATGACAACATAATAATCTAAAAAGATAAATGTAATAAAAAAACCGTTGCCTTTCATGCGGATAAGAGCGTAAAAAAGTGGATGGAAGATGTTGTTAAACAAAAAATAATAGAGGATATTTAAAGGATTAAGAAATAAAATAAACTTACTATATGGAAATGCAAGAGTTACGAAAGCAATATCAAGATCAAGAAATTTTAAGGGTGTCTGAATTAGGGAAATCAATAAACCTGATATTAACAATTACTGTAGCAATACAAGGCTTTCTAATAAATTTATTGACAAGTAATCAATTTAAAAATGACTTCATTAACGTTGAAATCAAACTGACAATAATAATATTAATATTCTCACTTGGATTCGGTTCGTTTGCCTCAATTCTTAGATTTTCTGAGATAAATATTAAAACCATAGTGCTATTAAGAAAACTTGGAATATCTAACAAAAAACCGATAAGCGTTAAAAAAGCACGAAAGCAAACTCTTAAGGCGTTTGCTTGGCAAGTAATTAGTTTCTCTCTTGGAATTGTAATATTTGCTTGTCTATTAATGCTTACAAATATTTATTAATAGTGCATAGAATGAACCCCAATCAAGAGCGTTTTCTTAAAGAATGTTGTGGCGCAATTTATCATTGCGTTACCGTCTACAATCATAAAGAAATTCCTGAATACCTTTCGGCTGAACTATATTCTTTTTTTAAGACCGAAGATAATTATTCCGTTTCCGTTGATCGTGAAAATATGATTGTGACCACCAGAAATTCAAATTTGAGAATTGAATACTTGCATCATCCCGAATGCGATAGGCGAATGATTAATCTAACAGCACCAGTACAATTGTAAGAAGCAAAAGAAAACCGATTACCAGTTAGATTGTTTTTATGAAGTCAATGAGAATTTTCTTCATTTGAAAAACCCTGTTTATGTTATAAGTTTTTCGTGTTTTATGTTATAAAACACATAACCCACTGGTTCTCAGTGGGTTATAAGTCAATTGGTAGCCCGTAGGGGAGTCGAACCCCTCTTACCAGAATGAAAATCTGGTGTCCTAACCGATAGACGAACGGGCCGTCTTCTCAAAAACGAGGCGCAAAGATAGCCCCACCGATTGGAATTGCAAACGATGATTTTAAAATAATTGCTTTATGGAAACAAATTCCATTGGTTTTCGCGTTAATGAATATAATTTTGGATTCTATATTAATTATTAAACCCAGTTAACAATGACAAAAGTTGGTATTAATGGATTTGGCCGTATCGGGCGTCTCGCCTTCCGTGCAGCTATCGGTAGAAAAGATATTGAAATTGTAGGCATCAACGATTTGGTTGATCCGGACTACATGGCTTACATGCTCAAGTACGACTCCACCCATGGCAAATTTGATGGGTCTGTTTCCGTAAAGGGTAAACACTTGGTGGTTAACGGTAAAACGATCCGGATTACTGCTGAAAAAGATCCAGCCAACCTAAAATGGTCTGAAGTTGGCGCAGAAGTTATTATTGAATCCACCGGGCTTTTCTTAACACAGGTGGATGCCCAAAAACACATTACTGCTGGGGCAAAAAAAGTAGTGATGTCCGCGCCAGCAAAAGATGATACACCAACTTTTGTAATGGGTGTGAACCACAAAAAACTTACTGCGCAACATACCATAGTTTCCAACGCTTCTTGCACCACCAATTGCCTTGCACCGATTGCAAAAGTATTGAACGACAAGTTTGGGATTTTAGAAGGATTGATGAGTACGGTTCATGCAGTCACCGCTACACAAAAAACAGTGGACGGCCCTTCCCAAAAGGATTGGCGCGGTGGTCGCGGTGGCTTTTCCAACATTATTCCTTCTTCAACCGGTGCTGCAAAGGCGGTAGGCTTAGTGTTGCCTGAATTGAAAGGAAAACTTACGGGGATGTCATTCCGCGTTCCGGTAGCCGATGTATCGGTGGTTGACTTAGTAGTAAGGTTAGAAAAAGCCGCAACCTATGATCAGGTAAAGGCGGCCATGAAAGAAGCGTCCGAGGGAGAATTGAAGGGCATATTGGGCTACACCGAAGACGATGTGGTGTCGCAAGATTTTATAGGCGATGCGCGTACTTCCATCTTTGATGCAAAAGCAGGCATTGCTTTGAACGACCACTTCGTGAAAGTGGTATCTTGGTACGACAACGAATGGGGTTACTCCAACAAAATAATTGACCTTGTTCAAGAAATTGGTAAATTTTAACTCGTTATTGAAATAATAGTAAAGACGCCCCAAAAAGGCGTCTTTTTGCTTTTATGACTCTATAACAATGTAATTCTGCTGCAACCAAAATCCAGTTCAGTAATCGTTAATAATGTCCAACTTTTTCAGTTCAGATTATCATCTTATGGGTATGGTAATAAGAATTAAACTCCCCTTATCAAGTTGACTATTGATTTCAATTTTACCGCCCAAACTTTCTGTTCGGATTTTCATTTGGTTTAAACCAAGGCCATCTTGCGATTCGGAAGGATTAAATCCTTTCCCATTGTCTTCGATCGTTACATTTATTTCTTTCTCATGACCGAATAGCTGAACGTCAACGCGTGTGGCTTCTGCATGTTTCACGATATTGTTGAGCGCTTCTTGAAGGATGCGGTACACTTGCTGGATTTGATTACTAACCAATACCTCTTGGTAGTTGTGCTGTTGAAATTTTATTTCAAGGCCCGTTGTCAACCTTGTTTCGGCAATGAGCTTTTCAATAACCGGAATAAGCCCAGAGAGATGGGCCATAGGCGGAGCGAGATCATGAGAAAGTTGACGTACATCATTAATGAGTGACTCTAACTGATCTGCCGTTTTTGAACTTTGCTCACTGTGCGTTTGCAGCAGTTGCTTTAAATAGCTAAGTCTGCTACCCACATCATCATGCAATTCACCAGCAATACGGCTTCGTTCTTTTTCAATCCCATCAATATATTGCGTGTACATTTAAATGCCAATGACCCTATTCGTGAATAGTGATTTGATCCCACTATAGGCAAGCAAAATCAAACCCGATAGCGTTACTAAATTAACGATCGGCAATACAATCGTACTTAACCGAAACATTAGCTCCTGAAGGAATACGCCAGTGGCAAGCAAGATTAGAAGAAAATAAAATATTCCATTCAGGATGCGATGCACCAATGGCAGGTACTTCTTGGTCGCCAGCAATCCTTGTGAGAATTTTATCAAGAAAATAAAATTATAGACTGCCAGTTGAATGATGACAAGCGTAGCTACATTCGCCTTGCCAGGGAACAAGAATTGAAAGCCGTTACCTTGATCTGTAAAACCATAGAGTGCAGCCGAAAGGATATAAAGGAAATACCACAGGAAAACACTTTTGCGCAGCAGCACAGATGCCACTAAAAGCAAACAAACGCGCAAAATGAAAGGAACCCAAGCCAATACCCCCACACCATGTTTTGAGTATAGTTGCTTTGATGTACAGCCTTTTGCGTGAGCAAATGGATAGGAAGAGAGAGACTATTGAGGTGGTGGACCATTACTAGGATTGTGGCATCTGCATTCTGCTGAAGTGAGATCGGGAAATCAAAATAGCGATGTAGTGCTGAACGTGAGAAAAAATCATATTTGATACCCGTGTCGGATTGTTGCGAAATAGTATCTCCGTGTACAAGGAAAAAGGTAATCCTGTAAATATGAGGTTGCCTGATTTCCAGAAAAAGTTCTTGTTTAACACTTGACTCATTTTTAACGTTCACTAAAAGCCAGTAATAGCCATTGATGGGGCCGAAATTTATTTTATCAATTCTCCTCAGAGGCAGTAATGATTTTCTGAATATTTTCCAAGCAGAGTCAGCGCTGATTTCTTTTGGTGTGTTGAAGTAAGAAAAAAAAGGATTCGCCTGAACGTCTGTGAAACCCGATGACAGGCGCAGCGTATCGGATTGACTCCTTACTTGGTAGGAAGATAAGAGCAACAGGGAAAACAGAAATAAGCACGCGACAGGTTTCAACGTTCGAAATTAAGGCTTAAAAGAAACGAGGAAAATCAACAAGGTCAATACTGTGTTGTAAGTATTTTGAAGCCTAAATAAGGTAGTTTTTGGCCGCAAACCGCACCAGATCGGCAATGTTTTTCAATTTCAGTTTTATCAAAATATTCCTTCGGTGGGTATCTACCGTGTGCAAGCTGAGAAACAATTGATCCGCAATTTCTTTGGCCGTTTTGCCTTCGGCCACCAATTTGATTATCTCTACTTCCCGTACGGTAAGGTGCATTTTCTCGATAAATTCATCCCGATAAGTTTCATTTTCTCGTTTTTGTTTCACCAATCCGGAGGGAAGAAAAAACTGATCAGAAACAAAAACATGGTGTAGTGCTTCGAGCAATTCGTCATTCGCCGAATTCTTCAAAAGGTATCCATTCGCTTTTAGTTTTTTAGCTTTTTCAATCAGGTAGGCTTCCTCATACATGGTAAAGATGATTACTTTGAGCTGGGGATGCTGCGGCCTCAACTTTTCAAGTATCGAAAAGCCATCCTGCTTTTTCAGGTTCAGATCTAATAGCACTATATCTGGATGCTCGCGATGGATCAATTGAAGGAGTTCATGCTCACTTCGGGCATGGCCGAATATTGTAAACTGCTCTTGCCCAATGAGCATGAGCTTTACCCCCTCCACCACTACATCGTGGTCCTCGCAAATGATGATTTTATAAGATATAGAAGTAGCCAACGTACTAAAAATAGCAAGAAACAAGATCGGCATTACAAAATGGCTGGAATTAATTTGTAAAGGCAGCCTTGATATGCCCTACACCCACACATTGGCTACGGCCAGGCACACCAGATGCACCGAATTTTTATCCTTCACTGCTATGTGCCAGTCAGGTCTTTCAACCTGACGGAAACAATGCGCTTAGAAAAGGGCGTGTCAGGGCGGAAGTCCTGACACCACGGTTAAAGAAAGGGAACTGGCGGGACGGCAGTTTCGACACCACGGTTAAACAAGATCGACATTTATTTCTCCGTAGCGTCTTCCGTCTCGCTGCTGCAGTAGGAATACGAATTTAAAGGCGCAGAGACGAGACGGAGACTCTGCGAGGAAAAAAAACTATGCCGGTCAGGTCTTTCGTCCTGACGGAGGCAATGCTCTTAGAAAAAAAGTGTCAGGACGGAAGTCCAGACAACTACGGTTACTTTGATAACAAATTAGCAACTTCTATTCAGTGAATTCCATCTCATAGTGAAGGCGCATTAAATCTTGTTGGCTAACGGCAAACTCTGCAATCGTCTCCCCAAACTTATCGGCAAATTCTACTTCAAATACACCATCTGCCAATTTCTCCACAATGGTGCCCACCTGCCCGAAAACCACTTTTTTTTCTGGCACATCTTTTAAAACAGCCACCGTGTCAAGTAATTTCAAATCTTCTTTTTTCATTTGCTTCTTCTTTTAATGTAACAGCTCGTCAATCGTGCGTAGTCTTCGCCTGTTCTAATGATCCAACCCGTGGTAACATTGGCCTCTTTTTCAAAAATACGGATTCTCATCGTTACTGTAAACCGCTCTCCAAATTCATCTTGTTCCCTCGCCTCGCAATCATTTTCAGAAAGACCTTTTAATATGGCGTCTTTCAACAAATCAGCTTCATTTATTCCAATACCAGAACTGATTTAAAAGTGATTGCCTTTTCTTTTCCATAGGGATGATATTCGTTCAAACAATACCCCGTTAACTTCTCTGAACTCACATACGCCTTCTCATGGTTTTTAAGTTTGCCCATTGCTCAAAATTAACGAATTTTAGCTTGAGGGCATTCGTTACTTGCTGAGAGCGGGGGACTCAATTCGGAAATTATGTGCCCGTCAGGTCTTTCGTCCTAACTGAGGCAATGCTCTTAGAAAAAAAGTGTCAGGACGGAAGTCCTGACAATCACGGTTAAACAGGATTGACATTACAAAATGGCTGGAATTAATTTTATAAGGGCAACCTTGATAAACCTACACCCACCCATTGGCCACGGCCAGCCGCACCAGATGCACCGAGTTTTTCGCTTCTGTTTTCTCTAAAATATTTTGTCGGTGTTTGCGCACCGTGCCTTCACTGATAAACAGCTTTTCTGCAATGTCGTTGCTATCTAACCCATTGGCAATTTGTTGCACGATTTCAATCTCACGCTCACTCAAGGGATTGTTGTGGACACTGCTGCGGCTGCTCAATAATTGCCTAACCGGCTTGCCCGGCAAATTTACACTTACATTATAATGAACGCCATCATTCTTGGCGTAAGGTGTAATATCACTGACAAGAGCAATAATAAGATAAGGCAAGCCAATTTCATTAAAGGCAAGTGGTATGTTCTGCTGATAGAGCAGCCTATAGCCTTCCGGGTGCTTGTATCTTAGGCTATAATTGAAACGGAAATAGGGGCGCTCTTCTAGGCTTAGCCCTTGAATAAATACCGTCACTTTTTCAAAAACAGGGCTGAGAATTGTAAGGTCTTCTGGATGCGTTTTTTCGAGTGCGAAAGATAACCCTCTATTCAAAAATTCACTAGCTGGGTATCCCATTACGTCCAGGATTGATTGGCTGATGTAGCGATACCCACCGCTAGAATGATCGATGACAGTAATTTGATTGTTGGCAAAAATGAATTGTTTTAGCAGCGGATGCTCCAGCAAACTTTTAACATCATCCGCAAGTTGGTCTCTGGGTGGAGCGGTGTAATTGGACTTAAAGAAATGTTGGATTTGATCGATCAGTTTTAACTGTTGGGCATTGACCATAGAAGGTGGCGGTTATTCAAATATACGCTTTTGTGCGTATTTACTTTTTATTTTTTTCGTGGCAAGTTGCATTGGCAAATAGGTAACCGCAATACTAAGAAGTTAGTATAAGGAATATTTCTTGACCAATTTTTTTAAAGTACTAAGAAATTTTGGTATCGAAATAGGGTTGCCATTTACTTCCTAAACCACACGCCTAAAGAAAAATTTTTATGGGGAAAATTATACTGTGCCTTTCGATTCTTGCAGGGTATTTCAAAAAGCCTCCCCTTTCATCAAACTTCCTTTTCGCATTCATTTCTTCCACAAAAGCCTACGGTTCATACCGTCATCTCCGTTTATTATCATCGGTTGACTTCAATAATACTGTAGAACTTGGATGGGAAAAACCGTCCTGCCACCACGTTAAGTAGTGACAGGACTCAAGACTCAATAGGTTAGCCAAAAATTACTAAGAAGTTGGTATTGAGCGAGAGTAAAATTTAAAGGTCTTTGGGTTAGCAAAAGGAGGAAAGTGAAAATGAATGGAGGGGAATAGGAATAAAATTTAAAGATCATTGGTGGAGAACAACAACGAGGGCAAAGGAACAGAGAAAAATTTATAAGTGTCTGAAGAATAAATATTGTATTTCTATTTTGGCTGTTGACGAAGAATCCTAAATATATATATATATGAATACAATTAAACCGCAGTTAATTATTTTTCTTCACCTTCTATTAAGTTCCCATTTATCAATGGGACAAATAGATAAGATTGATGATCCTTTTGACATTCAATTGGGGGTCCAATCTGACAAAGATTGGGCAAATAAATACTTCGCTGACTTAAAAAACGAATCTCTAAATTATCTTAGGAAAACTTCATTTAGGGATATAGAAATTCTAGGCGCCAATCAGGAAAGCCGTCCTGAAAGAGCACTTCTCACAATGAATATAAATTTTGACAAGTCAGGAAAATGTTTTGTGATATATTGTGAAGCTACAGCGTTTTCATCAAACAGTCGTCAAAAAATTTATGACTCAAAACCATATGGTGTTCACTGTTATTCAGGTGATGGAGATCGTTATGAAGTATTTAGAGAGGGTCTAGAAAAAGCCTTAGAAAAATTCAATTCAGAAATTAGAACCACCCTATTCATGGATTTAAGTTGGGGTAAAGCAAGAAAGAACAATTCAATAGATTCATATAATACTTTTTTGCAAAATTTTCCAAATTCAAAATATACCGATGAGGCAAAACAGATAATAGGTCAATTGACTGTTTTACAACTAGCACCATCCGCTAATAAGATTCAAGTTTTTTGCTTAAATCCTGCAAAAACAGCTTTTTCAGATCCAATACCAACGACTGCGGAATCTGGTGATTCGATTTCAATGGCACTTGGACTTTGGAAAGATGATAGTTTCATTGCCTATACCAATAACATTAATGGTGGACCAATTCCTTTTTCTGATTTTGACATAAATTGCATAAACTGTTCTTTTGAGAATGGAGTTGTCACCATTTTGAAAAATGTTTCTAAAATAATTGGAAGTCAAGTTGAAGTTAAATTTGTTCATTTAAAATCCGGAACTTCTGAAAGAGTATCAATTCCAATTGGGTTTCGAGGAGGCATTGTATTGGATTTTAGCGGAATGAATGGAAAGAACGGAATGGATGGGTTTGATGGATCTAAGGGAAATTCAATTTCAAAAGGGTCCCTTTTGGGATTGATTCTATCAAAGGATGGCATTCCAGGTAATTTTGGAGGAAGGGGAACCGCTGGAACTAAAGGTGTGAATGGTGCAGATGGTGTAACACCTAAAGACATCGATGTTTACGTATTGTTATCAACCGAGCATGGGAGAGATTTTCTAAAAGGATATGTGTCAAATGGTGATAGGGTGGAAAACTTTAAGATTGATGTTGCCAAGGGAGGGATTAAAATATTGGCAAACGGGGGCAATGGAGGGAATGGAGGAAGTGGAGGAAGGGGCGGTGATGGTGGAGATGGTGAAAAGGGAGGGAATGGGAGTAAAGGTAGCAATGGATCTTATCCATGCGGAAATGGGGAAAGAGGTGGTAATGGAGGACCGGGCGGTGATGGAGGTGATGGTGCAGATGGTGCAGATGGAGG
>DAHVFH010000051.1 GCA_027317105.1 Cytophagales bacterium | reverse complement strand
AGCACTACGGAGGTCTCACCATCCAATGAAGGGCTGAACGTTAAGTTGATCGAAATGCTGCAAGGAGGTTTAAACTTCGAGTTTACTAGCCTTGCGTTAAATGTAGATCAAAGCTGTGATTGGTGTAAAGAGCGATCACAGCATGCTTAACGAACCGCGTATTACGCGACCCGTACGCTACGTGGTGTGAGAGCCACTCCCTGCTAGCATTTGCTAGTGGGGCGGGCTACTCGATTGGGCTAGATTTTACTTTTGAATTCAATTATCATTTCTAAAGCTCGCCTATGTAATCTTCCTGTTGCTTTTTCAAAATCAGATGAAAGATCATTCGCTCCATTTTTAATTCCTTGGTAAATTCCTGCAATTACAGTCCCAATAAAATCACCTAATTCGGCTTTTCTTTCAGTTAAATAATCTTCTACTGATACAGAGTTAAACTTTAATTTGGTGTCATACACTTGATTGATAAAATCTGTCAATTGGGCTTGTGTAATTGCTTCACCAACTAAATTATAAGTATGTCCGTTGTGTTTTTCTTCTACCAACATTTTGGTGTAAGCATAACCCAATTCTTGACGACTTGTGTAAGCACATTTTCCTTCGCCAGCACAATTCCTTATTTCTCCTTCTTTTTTATAAGTATCCAGATATTCTAAATCAGGCTCAATGTAAATTCCATTTCTACCAATTACGTAATCCAATCCCGATTCAATAATGTCTTGTTCAGTCTGTCTATTGGTTTGAACTATTGGACTAAATGCGTTATTTTCTTCAGCTCCCACAATGCTAGTATACACCATTTTTTGAACACCATTTGCTTTGGCAGCTTCAATAACATTGCGGTGTTGTTGTATTCTTTTTTGTGGTTCGTCCATACCAGAAACTAACAATAATTTGTCTACACCTTGCAATGCCAAATCAAAATCTTCGCGACTATTATAATCACCTTTTCTAATTTCTACTCCCAAATATTGAGCTCTTCCTGGTGTACGTGCAATTCCTATTACATTTTCCTTTCCAATTTCTTCAATTAAATGTTGTATGATTGAAGCGCCTAATTTTCCGCTTGCTGATGTTACTGCTACTTTCATAATATGTTTTTTTAGAGTTTAATATTCTTTTATAAAACTGTTTTTACCGCTGCTTCAATTTGTAATTACGCCATATCTAACAAGTTTTTATTCTTGGGTTTAAAAATTGACAATTCCGTACAAGCTAATATTACAGGATAGTTTGCGGTGTATTTATCAATTATTAAATAATATTTTTTAATTAGTTCTTCGTTGTGGTTTCCCTCATAAACTTCTTTACGAACTTGGTCAATAAACTGTCTACCTTCTTTCGTAGGTAGTATTATTTCTATACCGTTTTTAACGAAATTAGTTCGTATATATTCCGATTGGTTGCCGTATAATTTAGGTAACGAATTATCGAAAACTTAAGCGTGTCGTTAGCGTTTTTCTCAGGTACAGACAATTTAAACTCGCCATTAGAATTTGACACAGTTCCCATATTTTTATCAGGTATTCCAATGTTGACGTAGCTCAATGGCCCTTTATTTTCTGTCCTTGAAAAAGAACATTAACTGAACACAGGTAAAACTTATCTGACATTTCGCTCCATTTTAATTTGTGACTTTTTTCTATACCACTTACAGAAGGTCGAAGTTGAGAGTTGTCCCAGTCTACAATTAAAGGTATTCTTCCAACTTGCCTTGCAAGCTCTCTGTAGTTTGATAATATTTTGTCAAAGTTCGATTTAGGTTTTGAAAAATTATTTGGTGTGTCACCACATAATCGTACAAGTTTGGACCATGCTTCATTGGCTAAAAGTTTTCCTAAGGATCTTTTTGAACTCCCGAACGCTTAAAAAATTCGCTTGATGATGGAGGATATCCTAAAGTCTTTTTAAGATTATTATATTTCAATATCACGTCTTCAATTGTCATGATTATTAAGTTCTAAAGTTGCCTGTAACCTCTGTGTCCCACCAACCTCTCCACTAATATAGGTTTTTTTCAATCCCAACGCTTTGTCAAAAATCCTCTCAAACACTATAAAACAATGCTTTATCCGTCAATAAACGTTTACAAACACATATAAACGTAAGTAGTCGATTATTATACGAGTCGGCTTTTCCGCTCCCCACACCTTTGCAT
>DAHVFH010000034.1 GCA_027317105.1 Cytophagales bacterium | reverse complement strand
GTATATGGTTTAATTCTGTGATCTCTTCATCCGAATTAAAAGCATGCAAGCAAATCCGGATACGCTCGGTTCCTTCTTTTACAGTAGGGGCAAGAATCGGACGACAGTCAAATTGATGATGCTCTAAAAAATGCGCTAACTCTTTTACGTTGGTGCTGCCAGGGATGATCACATTCTGAATGGCGCTTTTACTTTTCACACTTTCCCATTGCATTTTTTCAAAGCGAGAGGTGAATAATTCAATTTTTGATTTTAAATTTTCTTGTAATGTGATGTTCCGTTTTAGGAAATCAAAAGCGCAGCCTATGGCCACCAAACTATGGGGCGGCATGCCCGTGGTGTAAATAAAAGGTCGCGCAAAATTGATCATAAAATTGATCAGGGTTTCATTGCCGGCCACACACGCGCCATGCACACCCATGGCTTTTCCAAACGTATAGATGCGCACGCCAATTTTATCGGCCAATTTTTTTTCAATAGCTATGCCACTTCCTTTTTCGCCATAGCTGCCTGTACTATGGGCTTCGTCTAAAATTATGGTAGCCCCATACTTTTCAGTCAACCCCACCAGCTCTTCAATTGGACATTCATCGCCATCCATCGAGTAAATGGATTCTACGGCTACAAAAACATTTCCTTTCGCGCGTTTTATTTTTTCTTCCAATTCATTGAGATCATTGTGCCGAAAGCCAAATCGTGCAGCCAAACTTAACCGCGCTCCGTCTTTAATGCACGCATGCGCCAATTCATCATATAGTATGGTATCGCCCCTTCTGGGCAAAGAAGAAAGCACAGCTAAATTGGCCATGTAACCGGAATTGAAGAGCAGTGTTTTTTCGGCATGAAAAATTCCGGCAAGTTTATCTTCCAATTCCTCTGCACGGGCACTGTTTCCCGAAAGTAACCGCGAACCAGTTGATCCATTATAGGGTGATCTTATTCTTTCCGTTTCTCTTTTTATGGCTTCAAATAATTCTCCTGATCGCGCGAGGCCAAGATAATCGTTAGAACTGAAGTCGATGAGTTGACCGATCGATTTTAGTTGGCGGTAGGCATCCTTATTTTTTTTTTCGTCTAATAAATTTTGTAAGGCGCTAAGCATTGCTGATTTTTTATTGGTGCAAGTTAGGCTGGTTTTTGTAAGGGACAAACTTATGTTGTTTGGCTACCGATCACTTTGTAATTTGCTTCGGTAATTATAGTATATACTTAAATTCCAAACATGATGAAGAAACTTGGGTCAATTGCATCGTGGATTCTGGCCTTTGGGGGAGTCATTAGTAGTTTCTATTTTTATTTTAAGAATGTAAAGGAAAGAGTGCCAACATTTATTGTATCTCCAATTAAACCAATATTAGTTGACAGTCACTTATTAAGGGATAGAACATTTAAAATTTTTGATGATAGGGGGAAAGAGATACTAGAGAATGTTTATGTAATTACATTCTATTTTTTTAATCAAGGTAAAGAGTCAGTCAAAAAAGAGAACATTTTAGCTCCCATTAAAATAAATATCTCAAAAGGGGCGCGAATCCTGAACCATAAAATATTGAAGGAATCTAGAAAACTGTGTCGATTTCAACTAATCAATAATGATTCAATTCAGGGAACTATTGAAATCGATTTCAAAATTATGGAACGACTTGACGGATTTACGGGTCAAATTATTTATTCTGGAGATTCCGGATCAGATTTAACTATTGAAGAAAACAGTATTGAAGGAGTAAAGGAGATAGCAAATAAATATTCAACTCCTCCAGAAGATCTGATTTTGATTTATGGATTTCTTTCGTGCTTAGCATTTGTTTGCTTTTTATTTATTTTTATAATAGTCAAAATAAATATCACTACTGAAAACAAAAAATCCTTAAGGGAGATATTAAATACAAAGTATCAATTAGTTGTTAGAAACGAGGAACACTTAGCGGAAAAATCTACAATCTCATTTACTTATTTGAAATTACTGATCATATCCACATCGGCATTCTTACTTATATTTATTTCATCGCTCATTTTATCAAAAACACTATTATTTGAGCTATTCAACCCAAAACAGATTCCTGGAATTGAGATTCCGGCAAACATTCTTCCATGAGAATATTTGCCTAAGATCATCATCTCATTTATTTCCTTAAATAACTCAAAAGTTCAAAGGAGATATTCTCATCGGTGAGAAAAGAACAACTCTTTAGCTTCATTAAGCTGCTGAATCGGTCTCAATTAGGATTTCATTTTTCATCGCTTGTGAGGCGTAGAGAATAGCCTCGTTAACGGCCTCGCGCGATAAGTGAGGATATTGATTTAAAATAGTGTCAACACTGCCCCCAGATCCAAGCCACTCTAAAATAATTTCAACACTAATACGAGTTCCTTTTATGATAGGCTTTCCGCCAAGAATAGTTGGGTTGGCAACGATGTGCTTGAAAGTTCGCATGGTCAAATTTAGAAAAAAAAGTCAATAATCCCTGAGTCGTTTAAAATCCAAATTCATTGTTGTCGCTACAACTTCAGATTTTTCGATCATTCCGTGTAAATCAGTGCAATCTGTGGCGTCCAATTATTTTGAATGCGTAAGTCCAATTAGTAATTTGCTCTCGCTAATTTTTCGAGCATGGTAGTAAAAACATTTGGTAGCGCAGTACATGGCGTGGATGCCCGCACCATCACGGTAGAGGTAAACGTTACGCAAGGGAAGCATTTTCACATGAGTGGTTTGCCGGATACGGCCGTGAAAGAGAGTGAGCATCGGGTGGAATCCTCATTGAAAAGTTTAGGCTACTTTATGCCGCGCAATAAAGTGGTGGTGAACTTGGCACCTGCCGACATACGAAAGGAAGGATCATCGTATGATCTGCCGATTGCGCTCTGTATCCTTTCCGCCTCAGGGCAAATCACTACAGAACTATTAGAAAAATACGTCATCATGGGTGAGCTCTCATTGGATGGCGAACTCCGACCGATCAAAGGTGTGCTGCCCATTGCCATTCAATCCCGTAAGGAAGACTTCAAAGGTTTTATTTTGCCAAAAACCAATGCGAAAGAAGCGGCTATTGTAAATAAACTCGATATCATTGGCGTAGAAAATTTAGCCGAGGCAATTGCTTTTGTAGAAGGAAAGAAAAAAATTGAACCACTCGTGATTGATACGCGAGAAGTTTTTCAAAACAAAGTCAACAGTTATGAAACCGACTTTAAAGATGTGCAAGGGCAGGAGAATATCAAGCGCGCGCTTGAGATTGCAGCTGCAGGAGGACACAATGCGATCTTGATTGGTCCACCCGGAGCTGGGAAGACGATGCTCGCGAAACGGTTGCCGACTATTTTACCTCCGCTTACACTGAATGAAGCATTGGAAACCACTAAGATTCATTCAGTAGCTGGCAAGGTTGGCGCGGACGGAACGTTGATCACCACACGTCCTTTTAGATCTCCTCATCACACTATTTCTGATGTTGCTTTAGTAGGCGGTGGAGGGAATCCGCAGCCGGGAGAAATTTCACTTTCGCACAATGGTGTTTTGTTTTTGGATGAACTGCCGGAATTTAAACGCACGGTCCTCGAGGTGATGCGACAGCCGATGGAAGAAAGACGCGTGACCATCGCGCGTGCAAAACTCTCGATTGAGTTTCCGGCCAACTTTATGCTCATCGCCAGCATGAATCCTTGCCCGTGTGGCTATTACAACCACCCTGAAAAAGAATGTGTGTGCGCGCCCGGAGTTGTACAGCGCTACCTCAGCAAGGTGAGTGGTCCGCTGCTTGACCGCATCGACCTGCATGTGGAAGTGGTGCCTGTAAGTTTTGAACAAATGACGGCCACGCGTAAATCGGAGACGAGCCAGGAGATACGCGAACGGGTAGTGAGGGCAAGGCAAATTCAATCCGAGCGGTTTAAAAACCAAAAAGAAATTTATTGCAACGCCATGATGCCGAGCAACACTGTGAAAGACATTTGTGTAATCAACGATGCCGGGCGCACTTTACTAAAAACAGCGATGGAGCGACTCGGGCTTTCTGCCCGCGCCTACGACCGAATTTTAAAAGTCTCGCGCACGATTGCCGACCTGGCCGCTTCCGAAGAAATTAAAATTGAACATCTGGCCGAAGCGATTCAATACAGGAGTTTGGATAGAGAAGGGTGGGCAGGGTAATCTTGTTGGAGAGGAATTCCAACCAGGGCGAGGAAGTTTTTTAACTGGAGCTAATTAAAACACAACGGTTTTATTCTCTACTTGTTTTTTTAACTCGTCCATTTCCTTTTCCATTTCTTTTTCGTCAATAAAACCTGACTCCTTAATAACATCTAAATATTTATACTGGTCATATTGGATTCGATAATACAACAGTACTAATTCATTTGTTTTTAAATAGGATTTTAGGATTTGAAAATACATCGGTGCTTTTTGAGTTTCTCGTACTATTACAAACGAGATAAGAACGGAAAGTGTTTTGATATAAGGATTAGGAAAGTTGTAAAGTGGTGTTATATTAGATTGAGTTTTGAAAGATTGATATGGGATATTATTGACTATAACATAAGGAACAAATTCATTGAAGAATGATGATAAATGCGGAAGCGTTTCTTCTCGCACTTTATTAAAGTTAGTTAATAGGTTAAAGAACGATGTTTCAAATTGTTGGACTCGTATAAGTTCATTTTGCTTTTCGTAAGCATCTTTTTGTGCCCTTATTTCAGTATTTTGGTTTTCAATTTCTTGTTGTTGGATTCGCAAAGAAATAAAAATGCCAGCAAAAGCTAAACCAGAAAAGAGTGCATTGACAGCACCGAACATATCACCGTAAACGCCTTTATTATCACCAAGATAAATAAAGGAGAAGTTTAACAGCCAGAGAAGTATTACAATACCAAAAAGTACTTCAGGTTTCTTCATTAACCAATCTAATGTTGCTTTCATAATTGTCTATTTACTTAAAATGTTTCCAACTGATATGTTTACATAACCCATCCAAGTCGGGGTATATTGTAGCTTGGTTAATACCAAAATTGTCTAAATCTCTTAATATATCTTTAGGTTTTCCCTTTATAATAAACTTTTTCATTCTAATTGAATAATGTAATTGGTTTTCAAGTGGAATGCATTCGCTACCCTTGACTTTATGAACTTTATGAACAGTAAACCAACCTTGTTGTGCTCTTAACCTTTCAGTAACCATAGGTGGCTTAAATACTAAAGTCCGTGGTCTATCAAAAGGACTAACTTTTTGGTCGACAAAATCCTTAGAACTTAAAATTGATCCTAAAGATGGTGCAACGCTCCAAACAACTGGAATATTTTTTTGGGTATAATTTTGGACTGCGAAATACAAAGCAACTAGTGGGTTTGTAGACCAATCCAACAGACGGGTATGAAGACCGTGATGTTGTGCCATTGAAAGCCATTCCCACTCATTCTTGGGAGTGCGTTTAGTAATATATGGAATGCTTAAGCGAATAAATTCACTAAGTAATTCCTTTTCTCTTTCTTTTATGTCAATTCCTTTTGGAAGATTCCTTGCAACTCTTGGGATTAGTGGTTTGTCACAGTTTTGCCCTCGGAAAAGATTAATTGATTCCTTGCAATAATCCTTTACTGCGACAACATACGCTTCAAAACTATCAATTGTAAATTCGTTTTCACTCATTATTTGAATTTGAAATGTAAGATAGTAAATGTTAAGGTATTTACTTATGAATGCTTACCGAACAAGAATATGTTTTAACGTCTTTAAAAAATTAGGTGATTATGTATCTGGTGTTACTAGTTTATCCAATCTCCTTCCTTCGCTTTTGCAGGTGTTCTTCACCTTCAAAATCACATCATCCTAAAACATACAATGCTTGAAGTTAGAATGTTTCTTAATTTTACTCTGAGATCAACCAAAATAAGTCGGATTATAAGAAATGATGAACCTTGCCAAAGAAATTGAAATCACTGATGTTAAGTTTGTAGGCAACAGTGCAATGCTTTTGTCCTTGTCAAACGAAAGAACATTTATTGTTCCACTCGATAAGTTTAAAGCGATCGAAGCCTTAACGCCATCGCAAAAAGAGGACTTTGAAATCATTGATGGAGAAAACCTTTCTTTTTTGGCCTTAGATGAAATCTATAACCTTCACGAATTGATTGGTTTTTAAGGAATTGTTGACCTGAGCCAGACTAATACCTAAAGTTTGGAAGGAGAGAATTTGCATATAATTTTTAATTAATTCTTGTTGGAGAAACTCCAACAAGGGCGAGAGAACCCCAACATTGGCGAACAGTTATGAGTATCCGTTACATTCAATCTTTCATCAACATAGCTATTTTATTTTTGATTGCACTTTTGATTTCGTGTTCCATTAAAAGCAAATCAAAAAGCTCAAAAAAACAGTTGATTGCCACGCTTACGCCAGGTGAGAATGTTAGTTTCCCTATCGATTCAGGTGCAAGTTTGTATGAACCCATCATTAATTTCTACGAGGAAGATGGAAAGATGTATTTGGTTGTAAGTCCCCACGCTAGTGGTCAACTTTTAGTTTTTGATTTCGAAAAAAAGGAATTGGCGTTTAAGGTGAAATTCCAAACGCACGGTGATTATAGTAACGCCATACTTCTTTCCATGGATTCGATCCTGGTTGAAGGCTCGTCAGGAGAACACTTTTATTTATCAGATACAAGCGGAAAAATTAAAAATAAATACATTCTATTTCCAAAATCGATTACCGATAATTTTAGTAATGCGGTAGGTTCAAGCATTACGAATGCTCTTAAAGCAGACTTTACTGGTTTTTATACCTTTTATTCTCAACGCGGCTTATTAGAAGGAGGTGAAGAAGTATTAAAAAGACCTTGCGTTATCCATTACAATTTTAAGAAAGAAGACTGGGAATACATTAATGTGAGTTTCCCCCCACTCTATTATCAAAGTGGAGGCCATTATACTGTTACCCACATATTGGGCGATTTAGAAGTAGTAGGAAATAAGTTAGTGGTCAACTTTCCGGCTTCAAATTATTTAACGGTATATGAAAACGGAAACATAAAACAGGTGGAAGCTAAAGCTGATGAACTTCCAATTATTGTGCCTCCGAGCACAAATTTCCGAAATGATTTAGATGACATCGATACTTATGTTCTTCAGTCGCCAGCCTACCAATTTCTACTATACGATTCTTACCTAAAAGTTTATTACCGATTTCTACTTGGCAAGCATGACGACATGTCAAGTAAAGGAGACATTCTTAAAAACTATGATGAGAAGCCATGCACTATTGTTATTCTTGACAGTGCCTTATCAAAAATCGGAGAATTAAAATTGCCACCAAAGACGTATCATACTCCGGATCATTTTGTAGGATCTAAGGGGCTTTATTTATCTACCAACTATGTCGATAGGTCTGCAATCCGTAAAAATATGCTTTCTTATAGGTTATTATCACTAGGGATTACCAAACAGAAAATAAGGAAAGTTAAAAATGGAAGGAGACAATCAGCAAGCAAAAGAAAGTCGGACGACTGAACTATCGGCTTTCTTCTTCAAGTATCGTCTCCCTTCTCGGCTCCCGTTTGGGGGACGATACGCGTCACACCATCCACATCCGCATTTAAACAATAACAAATTTTGCAATAGTCAACTTTTCTCAAAGTTTTCCAGATTGTGTGTTTGGGATGATGATTTCGATAGAGGTGAACTCTCCAAATCTTGAAACCACTTTTATGGTGCCTCGCAATTTTGCAACGGCTTCCTTCACAATGTACAAGCCGAGTCCAGAGCCCTTAGATCGCTCTGTACCGCGATAGAACATGTCAAATATTTTGTCAATGTGTGCTGTCTCTATGCCGATCCCATTGTCTACAAAACTTATCACTGCCTGACCTTTGTTTGTTGTTATTGTGATTTGTAAAGTACAATCTTGCTTGGTATAGTCTTGAAACTTAATGGAATTGGAGAGAAGGTTATTAAAAATAATTGCAAGCCGGGTCGGATCTGAGTAGAATGTGCTGTTGTTGTTCCATTTTAAGTCAACGGTCAACTGATCGTACCCATCGATAAGCATTAGATTGGTTTTAACCTCTTCTACCAAGCGCACGAAATCTACTCGCTCAAGTTGCAATTCTGTTCTTGAATTTCGCGAATAATTCAGTATATCTTTTATGAAGCGATCGAGGTGGTTAATGCGTCCACGTATCATGCTGAGAAATGGCATTTCTGCACCTTTCTCCATCTCAGCTACATTGATTAAACCGAGGATAGAGGATAATGGTGCGCGCAGGTCGTGGGAGACACTGTAAACAAAACGATCCAATTCAAAATTGGTTTTTTCCAACTCCTCGAATTGTTTCTTCAACTGGCGCTCCTGTCTTTGTTGGTCGGTAATGTCCGTTGACGTAAGGATGACATACCTAACCTTACCGTCAAGGGTTACGGGTTCATATTTTAAAAAATGGATGACTTCTCCCTGTGGCAAAGGAATTACAGCCTCTGAAGTAATGGATTGGCCACCCAAGGCCGCGTAAAAGAGCCGAATGGATTCTTCTCTTCTCAAGGGAGTCGTCATGTCCCAAAAGAACATGCCAATGCTCGGCTTTTCACCTGTGGCGCTTACAATGAAGTCTTGAAGCGAATTGTTAAAAAGCACGAGTTTACCTTCTGCGTCAATTAAAAGAATCTCTTCCTTTGTGTTTGCAAAGATGATCTCCAAATGTTCTTGTGATCTTTTCAACGCCTCTTCCTTTTGTTCTATAATAATCAAATCCTGAGCCCTGATTGTTTCCGATGCAAGCACTAGTTGCTCATTCATGGTAGATAGCTCTTCATTTGCAGTTCGTATTTCCTCGTTAGAGGCCGCAAGCTCTTCGTTGGTGGCAACGAGTTCATCGTTCATTTCCTTCAGGCCATTATTGAGGTCATTGATCTTCGTCTGAAAGTCAATTCGTGTCTGATCGCGGGTATTGAGAGATGACATCGTAATAAGCAGGGAGACGATCAAAATAATTATATAGCTAAGTACAACCAACGCCATACCTAACCCTTCCGAAACCCATCCACGATGTTCTGCAAATAGCCTAATGCCTGTGATGATAAAAGGAATAGCGATTGTAATCGGGACAAGCGATCGGCCAACCCTTGACCCTTCTAAATCACCAATCAGAATTTTGATGATACCTTCTTCAGGCTGAGAAATTAACATGAAGATGGCCAAAATGAGAAAGAGCATGCATGTTTCGAATGCAGGAAAAATATGGATGGAAGAAAAAAATTCAGGCACATTAAATAAATATCCTGAGAGCATAAAAACAGCGCCTATTAGAACAGTTAATCCCAGGACTTGCAGCAAGAGTGCCCTTCTTGAAACAAAGTTCAATATGAAGGATGAGTTTACCAGTATAAATCCGACTGCTGCAGACGGGGCCATCGGGTTAATGGCTTCATGAATCCCAAAATTATCGGCAAAGAGTAGGTTATCCACTCGGAAGGGGAAATGAAATCTGAAGTGAATAACCTGGTAAACTGAAACTAGGATAACAAGCCCGGCAAAAATCAATCCCAAGATTCTCGAAAAATGCAAGTAAGCGAGGAAGGCAACGGCTGACAAAATGAAAAACAAGGCGGTCATTGGATTCATAGGAACCGACCCGATGAATAGGATTTTTAACATCTCACTGTCAATGCTCCAGCCTATCAAGACAAAAAAAGGCGTCACAATAACAATCCATAGAAAGACTGATGAACAATTTTTAAGAAAATCAATTCTGTTCCTCACCTAAATCCAATCAGACTTATCACTTTAAAATACCACCTCATGCTATCAAATTAATTTTGTTTGACTTTGGTTCATCATATCGGCCAAAAATGGGTTAAATAAAGTGACCTTGTCAGAAAGCATAGGATAAACTCCTATATGGAATTAGCAATGTGCTTCTTCATTTTCCTTCTCTGCAGAGTTACTCGTTTCGAGAACCCTGCGCGAATGAAATCCAACAGCTAAATTTACAGAATGGGTGTTCGTAGTGAGATCATCGGATTTATTTACTTCTTTACAATTGCCTGTAGCCGTTGACTTCATCTCTTTCTTCGGCTTTCAGGTGTTCTTCACTCTTCAAAATTACATTCATCCTGAAACAGAAGGACAATGCCTGAAGTTAGAATGCTTCTTCATTTTACATATCAATCAAAGCAAATCGGATTATAAGAAATGATGAACCTGGTCAAAGAAATAGTAATCATTGATACTTCATCGAGCAATGGATTTGTACTTAATGCAGGTACATTTGGTTTTGACTTACTTATTATTTCAAGAGAAAACAAGAACAGTCTCTCCATTAGATACCCCGTATACTTAACTGATTTACAAATCTTGTCTATTGCTTCCTCCGACTTTCATAATCAAATCTGCTCCATAAGCTGAAGATGGTGTTTGAAAACCAGGCCTGAAATCTCCGGAAATAATTTTCTGGGCTATTAAAACACTGGTTTTAGCGGTGAGCGTATATCCTTCGATAGTTTCAAGTAAACTTATTTTTTCTTGCGTACCATCCCAAACTTTGCCCCACAAAAACATCTTTGCTTTTGATCTTCGCTCTTCATTCGGACCTGCAGGTTTCTTATCGATCTGGTTGATCAAATAGTTTTTAACAAAACGCATGCGCAAAAGCCAGTTAAGATATTGGCTCATGTTTACTTGTTTAATTAAACCTTTGTCTGCACCACGAAAAACTTCAATGTTGCCAATTCCAGTGCTATAGAATGAAGTGGACACATCGCCCCAGGGAATGCGAATAGAAGGCAATTTGAAGGGCCCATAATCGATCTCCTTAATACCTTCATGAAGCGGTACGGGAATAATCTTTCCGTTTTTACGAATGGCCCCACCTAAGCCCATTCCCTCCACCATTGTTTTGGAAGTGCCTCGCGAAAGTCCACCTTTGTTGGAAGCGAAGGCCAACTGCAGATGCGTGGCCGATGGCAATCTGTTTTTTAAATGTGCAGCTAAACAATCTGATGGAACAACATCAAAACCCGTTCCCGGCATTATCGTGATGCCTACCGCTTTGGCTTGGTCATTTAGTTTAGCCATCATTTCAAATACACCAATTTCACCAGTGATATCGGTATAATGTTTTTTTGTTTGAAGGCATGCCTCGGCCATCGCTTTAGCCGTAAATTGAAATGGGCCAGCCGCATGAACAACCATTGATCCTTTTTCAAGCAAAAGGAGAAGGGCCGTTTTATTTTCAATATCAACAGCTTCAAATGGAAACCCGGTGCTTGAACTTTGTTTTTTCAGTGCTTCGGCATTCCGACCGGAGAGAAGGACATCAAGGCCATTAGCCTTGCATTCATCGGCAATTAATTGCCCTGTGTAACCGTAAGAACCGTAAATAATAATTGGTAATGCCATAAGATGGTTTCTTCTTTTTATTTGAGTCTTTCCACTTCATCAATAAAATACTTGGTGTCTCCACGCCAAGGAAAAGTTGCATAGCGTTTTACAAAATGCAAATTTACACGCTCACCGCTTAATGCGACTTCGTCCAATGCTTTAATGACGTCCGTATTGCTACCTTCTACTGAAAAATCGAACGATTCTGCGATCGGGTTTGTGCCTTTTAAGGCGCCAAACGTATCGAGGTTAAGTTTTCCTTCATAGGTTTTGAAGAGTATTCCCTTTTGGGTCACCCGTAAAACTTTTCCAGCCATTACTCCCTTTTCATAGATGCCCCAATAAAGGAAAGCGAGAAAGGCTAAACCAATCACTATGACCAGAATAACGATTCGCTTAATAATCCGTTTTATTGTGCGTGCAGCGCGTTGTCTGAAAGTTTCATTTTCCATGCTTTTCGTTCTTTATTGAAGGAAAGGTAACTTTTTGCCGCAACTTTACATAGAAATAAAATGACACGATGATTATGATTAGTGAGATTAATTGCGAATTGGAGATCACGCCTTTCCATACAAAGCCCCGGTCAATGTCGCCACGAAAAATCTCCACTACACTCCTACCCACTGCATAAAGCATCAAATAGATAAGAAAAACCTGGCCTTCAAATTTCTTTTTTCGATCAAGTAAGAAGAGCAGGCCTAAAATACCAAAAATAAAAAGCCCTTCATAAAGCTGAGTGGGGTGCAACGGCACGTTGAGTGGCTCGGCAGAACAAGTAGGATCCGTAAACACAACTCCGAAAATGCTCTGCGTTGGCTTTCCATAACAACAGCCTGCATTGAAGCAACCCATTCGGCCAAAGCCATGAACGATGCAGGTGACCATCGCCATCACATCAAGCATTCCAAGTATTGGCAACTTGTTTTTCTGAAAAAACCAAAGCATCAGTGGAATGTCTGTCAACAAAGAGCCATAAAATACGAATCCGTTTTTTGTTAAGAGTTCAGCCGGATGGGACAGATAAAAGGAAGGGTTTTCAAAAATGAGAAAGAATTTTCCTCCGACTACACCTCCGATGATCAACAGCACAAAAAGAGTATTGGCTTGATCGAAACTCATTTGATAACGCTTCTTGCCCTGCTGCCACATAAAAATGCCACCCAGTAGGGCGCCCAGCGCTATAAAGAAACCGTAAGTATGAATAACGATTGAACCGAATTTAAAAAGAATCGGATGCATTATTTTTTAGCTAACGAATTTTCTGCTCCGAGGAGGATGTCTTTGGCAATTGTTTTTAACAGGTTCTCGATTCTTTTAAAATCTGGCTCTTTCAGCCACTTCACGATTGAAAGTGATTGAGCGTTGTATTGATCAATGTACCTTGATACTTCTAATTCGTTCACCCACATATCTTTCATGCTGGCATGCTCAATCATTTTGGGCCACTGAAAAGTAAAGTTTTGACAAAGCAGAATGAGGTCTGAAATATCCTTTGGTGCATCTCTTTGCAAAGCCGTTATTTTATTTGAAAGAATATTCTTCCAATTGTCAGTTTTTGGGAACAGTGGTGTTGAAATTGGGGTCTCCACTCGGTACGGGACATCGTTGACATAATCCAGTTTCAATTCAGTGCCTTCGAACAAAACAAACATTAACGCATAGCTTGGCAAAACGGTTTGAACCCGAACTTCAAATTTTTCTTTTAAAGCTTGAATGGCTACTTGAGCTTGCTCTTGAAATGACGAATTACCGTTGGTGAAGAAACCGAGATCGTCAGAGTAACGATGATTAAAATAGTAGCGGCTTAAAACGGTTCCTCCGGTTAAATAAAAAATTGTATTGACTGGCGCAAGGGTCTGTAAGACTTTATCCTGCAAAGGATAAAGTCTATTCGTATAAAATTCGTCTTGCATAATCGTAATTTATTTTCATTGCGGCAGGAAATACTCGATTCACCACTTCTGAAGAAAGAATTTCTTTCAGCTCAGCTTCCGACAATATTGATTTCAGGGTGTACCACCGAACGGATTGGAGCAATTTTAAGTAAATATGAATTTTAGGCTGAAGGTTTTTTCCAGCAAGGATTTTCTCTTGATCGGCAACTGAATAATTGTAATCCCAGTTAATTCGTTTCAATATTTCCTCCCGCGTTTCCATTTGGTTTACACCGTCATAATCTCCACTTCTTTTTTCTTCATTAAACTGTCAATCTTCAAAATAAATTCATCCGTTAATTTTTGAACCGTCTCTTCGGCATTTTTTAAATCATCTTCTGAAACGCCTTTTATTTTCTTCAGGGCTTCGTTTGTTTCTTTGCGAATGGAGCGTATGCTCACTTTGCCGTGTTCACATTCCTGGCCAACTTGTTTTACCAATTGTTTCCTTCGCTCCTCCGTGAGCATCGGTATATTAATGATCACCTGCTGACCATCATTCTGCGGGGTCAAACCAAGGTTGGCGTTAAGAATCGCCTTTTCGATTTCCTGGATCAAACTTTTCTCCCACGGCTTAATGAAAAGACTTCTCGCATCAGCGGTGGTGATCGAAGATACCTGACTGAGAGGACTCATCGCACCATAATACGAGACCATAATGCCATCCAACATGGACGGATTGGCTTTGCCAGCCCTAATTTTTGCCAATTCACCCGACAAGTGACTAATGGCTTTGTTCATCCGCTCTTTCGCGTCTTCAAGATATAATTCTAGTTCTTCCATAAAAAGTGTATTGAGTGGTAAGTACCAAGTTCTAAGAAGGGAATTTCAAAATTAACTAATTAGGGTTCCCGCTTCCTCTCCTTTTGCTATATGTACCAGGTTTCCCTTTTTGTTCATGTCAAAAACGATTATCGGAAGTTTGTTTTCCATGCATAAGGTGAAGGCTGTCATATCCATGATGTTCAGGTTTTTTTCATAGGCTTCCTGAAACGATAGCGAAGTATAACGCACAGCATCTGGGTGCTTAAGTGGGTCTTTTGTATACACTCCGTCCACGCGTGTTCCTTTCAATACAACTTCAGCCTGTATTTCTATTGCCCGTAAGCTGGCCGTAGAGTCAGTAGTAAAATAGGGATTGCCAATTCCGGCACCAAAAATAACGATCCGTCCTTTTTCCAAGTGACGGATCGCTCTTCGTCTGATAAAGGGTTCACAGACTTGTTCCATTTTTATCCCCGCCATCAGTCGAGTGTAAACACCATGGCGTTCGAGTGCGCCCTGTAGCGCCATCGCATTGATTACAGTTGCCAACATGCCCATGTAATCGCCTTGCACACGGTCGATCCCCAATGTTTCAGCTTGGCCTCCCCGAAAAATATTGCCCCCTCCGATAACGATTGCCAATTCTACACCTTGCTCTTTAACCAATTTAATCTCCTCGCAATACTGCTCTAGCACCGCAGGGTCAATGTTGGTTGTTTTTGAACCCATAAGTGCTTCGCCACTTAGTTTTAAAAGGATACGTTTATATTTCATAGCAATAGTTAACAGCTTAAATCAAGCAAATATGAGGACTATTTAAGAATTTTCAATAAACAATCAGCAGCAAATTACCAACAATGCCTGTGGTGTTCCCTTCGGGGTTCATACTATCGATAAATGTATTTGTGCAATTGGAAATAAAAATGGAGTCCCCAAAATAGAAGACTCCATAATAAATATTAAACAGCCTGGTATCGTTAGTGCCCGGCTTGATCGTTGATGATCATGGGTGTCTTTCCATCCGTGATAATCACTTTGGCGTTAGGAGAAGTTACCAAACCTTTAAGCACTTGTACCCCATTCCACTTTACCAATAAGTCGGTTAAACTTTCAGAAATAGTGTTGTTGTATTTTTTGTAGGCCTCGGCCTCAATCTGCATTCGCTCTGCTTCCTTTTTTTGTTTGTTCACAACGAATTCCATTTGCAAGGATAGCTGTTCAGATTCGAGTTTGTTTTCAACAGCCTGAAAGAGCTGAGGTGGCATGGTGATGCTTTTCAGCAACACAGCATCCACAATAAAACCATTTGGCAATATCCCCGCTACGAGTTCATTGTGAATTTCGGTCTCAAATCTTTTGCGATCGATAGAAAATAGCTCTTTAGCCATATACCGCGCACTGATGTGCCTCACTACTGCTCTAAAATTTGTTTCCACAATTACTTCCTGATAATTCATTCCATAATGGATATAAACATCAGGAGCGGCCTCGCGCTGTACGTGATACAATAGCGATACTTCTGCCTTAACGGTGAGGCCCTCTTTGGTTGGTACTTCCAACTGGTTGTAGGCCTCAACGGTCCGGGTGTTTATTTTCTGAATTACGGTGATGAATGGATTAAAGGGGTAAGCCCCCTGGGGTAATGTAGCTTTGTCTAGCTTTCCGAGCGTTTGTCTCATCCCGACTTCGCCCGGACGGATAATGGCACAGGAGTCCATCATACCCATTAGACACAATGCTACCGACAGGTGTTTGATTGTTTTCATAATTTTTTAAAATAATTTAGTTAATAAGACCAGTAGGGATGTCCATAGAAGGGTATTTATGTTCGTTCAACGAGAAAATCAAAACTTAGTTTTTCTTCTAGAGGCTTTCTATTTTAAAACCGCCTTTGTCTTTAAGATAAGCTGCCTTATTCCTTCCATTCTGAAATATCAGCCAGGATCAATCCTCAACGAATCCTGTCAGAGTCTTTCACGAGATCTTCATCTTTTCGGATAAACCGATTGGCAATCGCATTGCAAACCAACGCCACAGCGGGGAAGAACAAAGAAACTCCGTAACTACCGCTTAGGTGATTGGCTTGAATAAGTTTAATGGAGAGATAGGCGGCCGAGCCCATGCATCCCGCCAAGAGTAGAGAATTGAGAGCACCTAGTTTCAATTGGAGAAGACGGTTCTGGAATTTTCCTATCTCCATAGCAGCAACTGTGGCTGCTGCGATGCCAAGGATCGCAATGATGCAATACGGAAAATAAATGATGGTGCTAGTACCTCCTAGTTCTACCCCATAGTAGAGTGGATAGAGCGTCATCCGTACGGTATGGGTTTTTAATTCCCACACAGGAAAAAAGATCATGCCCACTAAGCAGGCAATAGCGATTATCAGAAATACCGTTTGTTTCCTTTGCCACATGCATCATTGAGTTTAACTTGCATTCAATAACTTCCGCAAAAATAAAAAATTCAAAACGATTTATCTGTCCTTCTTGTGCTTGGCCTTCAAAAATTGATGAAAGAATAGATGAACCCTGCGGAAAACCAGTTTACGAGACGCCCAACAGCAAGGCAATTTCAAGTGGATGATAATCAGGCTGGCATTCCAAGGGGTCATTGAAATAAAACTATTTACAAATGAAACAAGCCTTTATCATTGACATTCTTCGAACGCCTGTTGGAAAATATGGGGGTTCCTTAGCTTCTACGCGCCCTGACGATATGGCTGCGCTGGTCATCAGAAAATTAATTGAACGCAACCCGCAGTTTGATCCGAGTCAAATTGAGGACGTTATTTTTGGAGCGGCCAATCAAGCCGGTGAAGACAATCGGAACGTGGCCCGGATGGCCTCATTGCTTGCGGGTCTTCCCGTTTCAGTAGGTGGATTGACGGTAAACCGACTGTGTGCCTCGGGGTTACAGGCGATCATGGATGCATCCAGAGGGATTTTTAATGGTGATGGTGAGGCCTATATTGCAGGGGGAGTGGAAAGCATGTCACGAGCACCATTCGTTATGTCTAAAAGTGAGGAACCTTTTTCACGAAAAGCGGAAATTTTTGATACTACGATTGGCTGGCGGTTTGTCAACTCAAAACTTTCAAAGCTTTATCAACCCTTTAGCATGGGCGAAACGGCAGAGAACGTGGCTGAAAAATGGAAAATAAGCCGTGTCGATCAGGATCAATTTGCTTTAGCATCCCAACAGAAATATTTCAAAGCCAATGCAGCGGGGAAATTTAAAGAAGAACTAATTTCAGTAGCGGTCGCGAAAGGGAAGGAAAATTTTGTTTTCGATAAAGATGAATATCCAAGAGAAACCTCTTTGGAAAAATTGGCCTCCTTGAAACCGGCATTTAAGGAAGGCGGGAGTGTAACAGCAGGTAATTCTTCTGGTATTAATGACGGTGCGGCCGCAACTTTAGTGTGTAGTGAAGCGTTTGCGAAGAAAAATAATTTAAAACCTATCGCGCGAGTGGTGTCTATGGCAGTGGCAGGTGTGGAGCCAGCTTACATGGGCATTGGGCCTGTGCCGGCTACTCATAAAGCACTACAGCGAGCTGATTTAAAATTAGCGGATATTGGTTTGGTAGAATTAAATGAAGCCTTTGCTTCCCAATCGTTGGCCTGTATTCACGACTTGAATTTTGATCCATCTATCGTTAACGTCAATGGCGGCTCGATTGCTATTGGTCATCCGCTTGGTTGTAGTGGCGTGCGTATCAGTGCAACCCTTATTCATGAAATGAAAAAGAGAAAGGTGAAATACGGCTTGGCCACGATGTGTATAGGCGTAGGACAAGGAGCAGCAATAATTTATGAAAATTTATTGACCTAAAAGGCCCAATTTATAAAGACATAAGAAGACGATTATGAATTTGTAATTTTGATATCTAAAATTTAATGTCATGGCTATTCGCAAACCTTTCAATCTAAAACAATGGATCAGCGACAATCGCGATCTATTAAAGCCCCCGGTGGGCAACAAAAATTTGTATGCCGATGCTGGGGATTACATCGTGATGGCAGTGGGAGGACCTAACGCTCGCAAAGATTACCACTTCAATCAAACTGAAGAATTATTTTATCAGCTACAAGGCAGCATCAATGTTCGGATTCAGGAAGAAGGAAAAGCAATTGATATACCTATCCACGAAGGCGATATGTTTTTACTCCCGGCCAATACACCGCATCGTCCTGAACGGCCTGCCGACACGGTGGGGCTTGTAATAGAATGTAAGCGGGCAGCAAATACGTATGAAGATGGATTGATTTGGTTTTGTGATAAGTGTAATGGCAAACTGCATGAGTATCGTTTCCATCTGGATAATATCGAAAAAGATTTTCTGCCGCGTTTTCGTGAGTTTTATGGATCAAAGGAATTACGAACTTGTAAACAATGTGGTACGGTGATGGAGACCGATAACCGGTTTATTTGAATTAATTTATACTAAACGTCAATGTCATGAGCGAGTTAAAAGTTAAAATAACGCCAACAATCAAAAAGAAGTACAATATTCAAAGTAACACGATTGACTTTGCCGAATTAGAAGAAAAAATTAGATTGGCCATTGCCCGGGATAGGTTAGACCGCCTTGCCCGGATTGCAAAAGAAGCTGGCCTTTTCAAAAATGACTAACAAGGAGATCAATCAGATCATCAAAGAAGTACGAAGCAATGCACAAGTTAGTCGTTGATACCAATGTCATCATCTCCTCTGTTATTGGAAAAAGTTTCCTTTCGGAAAATTTGAATCTACTGAAATCATTTCACCCCAAAAATATTGGAACACTTACTGGAGATAACCATGCCTCAATTTGACAACTCTTTAGCCTTCGCCAAAAAGTTGGATCGTAACGATCCGCTAAAGAAATTTCGCGTTAAATTCCATCTACCCAGAGTCGGCAACCGAACTGCGATTTATTTTACGGGTAATTCGTTGGGCTTGCAGCCTAAGTCAACAAAGAATTTTCTAAGTGAGGAGTTAAGGGATTGGGCAGCACTTGGCGTTGAAGGTCACTTTCACGCGAAACGACCGTGGCTTTATTATCATAAATTCAGTAAAAAAAGTTTGGCCAAAATTGTAGGAGGCAAACCGTCTGAAGTAGTAGCCATGAACCAACTCACGGTGAACTTGCATTTAATGATGGCTTCGTTTTATCGCCCGACAAAAGAGCGATTTAAGATTATTACCGAAGCAGGTGCTTTTTCTTCCGATCAATATGCATTCGAGTCGCAAGTGCAATTTCATGGTTTGGATCCACAAAAAGCAATTGTTGAGCTATCACCAAGAAGCGGTGAGTTCACCTTGCGCACGGACGATATTTTAACGGCCATAGAGGAGAATAAAAATGAGTTGGCTTTGGTTATTTTTGGAGCGGTTCAATATTACACAGGACAGTTCTTTAACATTAAAGAAATCACGGAAGCTGGTCATGAAGCCGGAGCGTATGTAGGGTTTGATTTGGCGCACGCTATTGGCAATGTTCCCTTGCAATTGCATCGTCATAATGTTGATTTTGCCACCTGGTGTGGTTACAAATATTTGAACTCAGGGCCTGGTGGACTTTCAGGAATCTTTGTTCATGAAAAACATGCCGCAAATTTTGATCTACCCCGTTTGGCCGGATGGTGGGGCCATCAAGAGAAAGAACGGTTTCAGTTGGAGAAAGGATTCAAACCAATGCAAGGTGCTGATGGATGGCAAGTTTCCAATTTCCCGGTTTTATCGGGCGCTGCCCAATTGGCGTCTTTGGAGATTTTTGAGGAAGCTGGAATGAAAAACATGCGAAGGAAAAGCATTTTGCTCACGTCTTATTTAGAATTTCTTTTGCAATCAATTGAAAACGCTGAGCATCATTTTACGATTATAACACCTGCAATTGAAGAAGAGAGAGGCAGCCAGTTATCCTTATTGATGAAAAAGGATGGAAGAAAGATATTTAAGAAAATAACGAAGGCAGGTGTGATTGCCGATTGGCGCGAACCCAATGTAATCCGCATCGCTCCGGTGCCCTTGTACAACACGTTTGAGGAAGTATTTTTATTTACCCAGTTTTTTAAGAAAATGGTTCTGTAGTTAGTTCACAATTGGTATTTCCAATTGTTTGCAAATCTTATTACAAAGCAAATCCGATAACTCTCGATGACGACCAACCGAAGTTTGTTTTTGATTAACTGGATTTTTGATAAATTTGAATGGTTACTTCCTTCACGCAGCAAAACACATCCATTTGCGTGAAGATGCTTGAGGAATTGGTTTCTCTTCACTCAGGAAACAAGAATCTCTTCTCGGATTATTTCCTTTCCCATATACTCTTTTTCTGTTTTCTCCCGGTTAACATCCATTAGCAGGAGGACTGCATCCAACAAATTTTCTTTCAACTCAAGGATGGTTTTCCCTTGAGAAATCGCTGCTGGCATCTCTTCAATTTGACCTATGTACCAACCGTCTTCGGACTTTTCTATTATTGCATTAAATTTCATAACCTTGTTTATACGAATTAACAAAAATGGCTGACAAAAAACAACACATTGCCATTACAGGAGCAGGCCTTGTAGGCTCCTTGATGGCGATTTACCTTGCCCAGCGTGGTCATCGTGTTTTTGTTTTTGAGCGTAGACCTGACATGCGCAAGCACCTACTGGATGGTGGCCGATCCATTAACCTTGCCCTTAGCAATCGAGGACTAAGGGCTTTAGATGAGGTTGGGTTGACCGCTGAAGTCAAGCAGAATGCAATTCCGATGAATGGCCGGATCATGCATGATCCGCACGGTAGCCTCACCTTTCAGCCATACGGAAAGGAGGGTCAATTCATCAACTCAATTTCTCGCAGCAACCTAAATGTTGTTTTGATTGATAAGGCCGAGTCGTTGGGTGTCAATTTTAATTTCGACCAAAAATTAAATTCAGTTGATTTTGATTTAACAAGTTTAGCCATCCAGAATCGCGAAGCGGAAATTCAACACCATACCTTCGATGCAATTATTGGAGCAGACGGTGCTTTCTCAGCCATTCGTGGCGCCATGCAAAGCACAGACCGTTTTGATTATTCACAAGATTATGTTGCGCATGGCTACAAAGAACTCCATATCCCGCCGGGCAAAGAAGGGATATTTCAGCTAGAGAAAAACGCCCTTCATATCTGGCCGCGGGAAAGTTATATGCTTATCGCGTTGCCAAATCCTGACGGAAGTTTTACGTGCACTTTATTTTTCCCCTTTGAAGGGCCTCTTTCCTTTAATACCCTAAAGACCAAAATCCAAATTGAAGAATTTTTAAAACAAAATTTTCCGGATGCGTATAACCTGATGGCCGATCCAGTTGATCTTTTTATGAATGTCCCGACTTCCTCCTTAGTTACGGTGAAGTGTTACCCTTGGTCAAAAAATAAAACGCTTCTCATTGGGGATGCCGCACACGCCATGGTCCCTTTTTATGGGCAAGGCATGAATGCAGGTTTTGAAGATTGCTATGTGTTAAATCAATTGATTGATCAATCCACCGACTGGGTTGGTCTTTTTCAGCGGTTTCAGGAATTGAGAAAACCTGATGGGGACGCCATTGCACAATTGGCGCTGGACAATTTTATTGAGATGCGCGATCTGGTAGCAGATTCCAAATTTCTTTTAAGAAAGAAAATAGAGGCAAAGCTAAACTCGCTATTTCCTGAAAAATGGATTCCGCTCTATACAATGGTCACCTTCCGTGAGGATATTCGATATTCTGAAGCACTGGCACTCGGGCGGAGGCAAAAGCGAATCATGGATGATGTAATGCAAACGAATGATATAGAAAATACCTGGGAATACTTGAACTTTGAGGCGATTGTGAATAAATTGTAGAACATAATACATGCCTAAAATTTCCGAAACGGATCTTCTTCTTAATTCCGATGGCAGCGTCTATCATCTTAGCCTATTGCCCAAGCACATTAGTGATACCGTCATTGCGGTTGGCGACCCGAACCGCGTCTATCAAGTCAGCCAGTTTTTTGATGAAGTAGAGTTTGAAATGAATAAACGTGAATTTATTACCCACGTGGGCAAGTATAAGGGAAAAAGGATCACCGTGATTAGTACCGGTATTGGCACGGATAATGTTGAAATATTTTTCTCTGAACTGGATGCATTGGTAAACATTGACCTAAAAACCCGCGAAGTAAAGCCGAGGAAAAAAAAGTTACGGGTCATTCGAATTGGTACATCCGGGGCGTTACAAGAAGACATTAATGTGGGTTCTTTTTTAGTTTCTGACTTTGCGGTTGGCCTTGATAACCTGATGAATTTTTATGACTTACCCATGAACGATGAGGAAACAGGCCTCGCACATGATATTCAAAAAAAAATTGGATTGCCTTTTATGCCTTATGTGGTAAGGGGGGCTGAACCCCTTTTGAAGCAGGTAGGCTTTGATATGCGCGTTGGCAACACGGTAACTTCTCCAGGATTTTACGCGCCCCAAGGTCGGATTTTACGTGCCCCAATTCGACTTCCGAAATTAATGGAGGATTTAAACTACTACCACAAGGGTGATTTCTGGCTCTCCAATTTTGAGATGGAGACCGCGGGCTATTATGCAATGGCCCGGTTGCTTGGCCACGAGGCGATTAGCGTAAATGCAATTTTGGCAAATCGGATGAAAAACAAGTTTGTCAAAGATCCAAATAAAGTCATTGAATCCCTGATCGAAAAAGTTCTTGAACGAATTTAAGCAGTAGCCATGCTGTCCATCCGCATAATATGCTTCCTCGCATTGAAAGGGTCATCATTATAAAATCCAGACAAAATGCGATGGGCAATTTGCTCAATCACCAACTCATCATCCGTTTTTGTTTTCTTGCCTAGCCAAAATACCCGCTGCGGATGTTTTTTCATGTCCTCAACATACGCTTTGGCATGAACGTATTGTTCATCCGTGAAGGTGATGGTAAAGCAGGTTTTTACTTTTTGTGTTTCCATAGGTTTTTGAATTACAATTGTTGTGCCTGAATTTTCCTTCTATTATCGGAAATAAAGCAGGGTATGTCAATCTTATTGGTCGTAGTCGGACAGAAATGTCCGTAGTTGAGAAACCTTTTACTTATGGACTTTTCAATCTGCCACTTAGGGTTCAATCAGGAGTAAAATATTCCAATCGATCAGTGCCCATCTTTTGACAGGCGGTAAGTTTTCCGGGGGCAATCGGAGCTTGAATGCCTTCACCAAAAATTCGAGTGGAACTGAAAACCCTCGCCTCGTCCCAGTAACTACCATCGATAAATAATTGTAAAATTTGTGCCCCTCCTTCCACAATGACGGATTGGATGTTTCTCTTGAACAAATCTCCAACTAGATTTTCGATGAAATTCTCTTCCTCAATTCTAGCAAGAGTAAGATTTTTGTGCTCCTCATGCTTGAGTACGTTGTAACAAATTGTTTTTTGCTCCCGGTTAAATAAATTCAAATGGTCATCCAACCGAAGAAACCGATCTATAACAATTCTTATCGGGTTTCTTCCGCTCCAATCACGAACGGTTAATGAAGGATTATCGTGCGAGGCCGTACGCGTGCCTACGAGCACGGCATCTTCTTCACTTCTCCATTGATGAACTAATTGCCTGGAAAATTCATTGCTGATCCACTTGGATTCGAAATTCCTTTGAGCGGCAAATCGATCTGCAGTTTGCGCCCACTTTAAAATAATGTAGGGCCGTTGTTTTTCAATAAAAGTGAAGAACCGTTTATTCAACTCACTCCCCTCCTTTTCTAGTACGTGAAAGGTCACTTCGATTCCGGCTGCTTTTAATTTCTCAATGCCTTGGCCTCCAACTAACGGGTTAGGGTCCCTATTTGAAATAACAACTTTCTTTACATGGTGCTTGATCAACAAGTCAACGCAGGGTGGTGTTTTGCCAAAGTGTGAACACGGTTCGAGATTGACATAAACCGTGCTTTCCTTTAATAGGGATTGATCGCTAACGGAACGGATCGCATTAACTTCTGCATGAGCCTCGCCAAATTTTTGATGCCAACCTTCACCAATGATTTTAGTGTCATGCACAATAACACAACCTACCCGTGGGTTTGGACTTACCGTGCCAATTCCAAGTCGCGCTAGCTCCTGGGCGCGCTGCATAAAAAGTTCATCGGGAGTCATCGGCATTTATTATCATTGCAAAGATGAAGCGGATGATAGCCAATTCCAAAACGGTGTTCCAGGAAATTCAGTCCCGATTGGCCCAAGATGATGCTGCGGAGCTACAGGCTATGGCCTTGGTGATCATGGAAAAATATTACGACCTAACGCTAACGGATATCCTTTCGGAAAAAGATGTCGTTCAACATGATTTTTCGGATTTAATCAACCGAATTAATCAGCACGAGCCCTTGCAATATATTTTCGGAGAGGCAGATTTCTTTGGCCGAATGTTCAACGTAAACCCCTCCGTGCTAATTCCCAGACCGGAAACCGAATTGTTGATTGAAGAGGTATTAAAAGACCAACCGAAAGGTGTTCGAATTTTAGATGTGGGAACTGGCAGTGGCTGCCTTGCCATTACGCTAAAGCTTGAAATTCCAGATTCAAAAGTCTATGCAATTGATGTAAGTGAAATGGCGTTGAAGACAGCGGAAGAAAACGCTAAAAAACTTAAAGCTTACGTTGAATTCATTCATGCTGATTTTCTGGCAGCCAACCTCGACCTTCCACCTTTTGATATTCTCATCAGCAACCCTCCCTATGTGCGCCAAACAGAAAAAGATTCAATGAATGAAAATGTGTTGAACTTCGAACCTCATCTTGCTCTTTTTGTGCCTGATAACAAACCTTTGCTTTTTTATAAGGCGATCGCCCAGAAGGGGAAAGGTTTGTTAATTCCTGGCGGAAAAATTCTTGTTGAGATCAATTCGCTATTTGGGGAGGAAGTAAAGCATGTATTTGAGCAAGGTGGATACCGTTCCGTTGAAACCATCAAAGACCTGGATGGGAAGGACAGGATTATTACTGCGCTAAATCAATAGTCAGTCCGGCTCGAAAAAGCAGACCGATCCACCGACCCACGTTTTGTCTTTATTAAATTTTACTCCGATCATTTCGCCACGGCTCAAACGCGCCAAATTGGTTATCAACGTTGGTCGCGGCTCATTGTCATGCCAAATGAAAAGCAATCGTATTTCTGCCTTTACTTTACCATCGGGGGCTTGGATTACAGGCTCATAGTGCACTTTCCGCTGAAGTAAATAATTTTCTCGCTCCAATTCTGGAATAACCTCAAGGTCACTTTTCTTCACATTAAAAATCACGCCACTTCCTGAAAAGGAAAATAACGGTTTCAGTACATAGTTTTCTAAATCTTCTGGAAAAGTTTTGTATTCATTTAAAAATTTACATTCTGGAATGTATTGGCTTTTTATTAATGGCATCGTGTATTTGCTGATCCGAAAGAACCAATTGGGGTGTCCGGCCCATTCTACATTTACATCTTCGGTAAGATTAAAGGCTAATTTTAGATCAGTACGTTTTTCCAGTTCATCAAAAATTACGCGGTTGTAAATTCGATGTATGGGTACCTTCTTTCCGTTTTTTACATAGAAAAGATTCTTCCCATCTCGTTTTACATCACCAATATGGAGCGGTGCAACGCCCGTAATTTTTTCGGTGACGATAAAATCAATGGCCGTGTTTTGTTTCATCGGATCGATTTCCAGCAGGATAACATTTTCTGCCGGATGGCCGTTGCGCAAAAAAGTTTTCAGTTCGGTCTGGTATTGCGCAGAAGATAATCCAATATGACTTGTAAATCCTTCTGGGCAGTAAAAGTGTTCTTGAAATTTCGATGCGATAAAATCTTGCCAACCAAACAGGGAAGGAAAGCCCTGCATCTCAATAAGCTGAGGCGTCAACTTTCCTTGGGTGTCTTTTACCACCGCAAAATCTAAAGCGAGAAAATGCGTGTGCGCAGTTTCGTTGGGTACAAATAAATGATTAGGAATGGACTTTTTGGTTCGTTCCTTGAAATCGGGTAGGACTAGATAATCAATGATTTGATTAGACGCATCAATAAGCCGATGCTTAAATTCCTTGCTCACAAAAATAGGACTCTCGGCAACGCGAAAAGTGATGTGGAGATTATTCGCTTTATTTAATTCTTTTAAAAAATTTTGGTACTTCTCCTCAGAAAAATCTAGGTTAAATCGTTCTCGAAAAGTGTTGATCATACTTCAACGTGAGTGTATGCCTTTGCCGCATGATGCAGGAAATTCGGCAGAATGGTATGTTGGGTCAATTTTATTTTGTCAGGTTCATTGAGCATCCGAAGCATTGACAAATATTTTTTCTCTCCGTAACGATCAACAATCAATTTCTTTTTCTCTGCCCGAAGCAAATAGCGATGCATCCCGTCACTGTCTACTTCGGGGTGAAATTGTGTGCCGATGATTTCATCATTAAAGCGAATGGCCATCACCGCACGTTCAAAGGGAATGAGTGGCCTTTCTTTTTCAAGGCATAAAATAGCTCCACCTGCTGCTCTGATCTTCTCCACGTTGGGTTGCACGATTTGATAATCCCGTGAGTCAACAGCATAAAAGGGGTCACTCAATTTTTTTAAAAAAGGTTCTTGTTTGCACTCTTTAGTTTTGTGAACCGGCATCACTCCAAAGGATGTGCTTTTGCGCTTGGTGATTTTGGCGTAATCGTAATAGCGACAAAACAATTGGATAGAATGACAGATCAAAAACACAAATTTTCTTTGGAGTGGATTGTTTTTGTTATGTTCCAAAATTGAGTTCATCAATCCAAAATACAAATGTTCCCAGGCCGCGTCTTTGCTTTCTAATGGATTTCCGGGGCCACCGGAAGAAATGTAAATATCAAAGCTCAGGTCTGCAATTTGTAGATGCTGACGTACATCAAAGATTTCATAAGAAACGGGAAAAGAAACTTCCTCCTTAAACTCATCCACCAATTGCTGAATGCAGCGCATACCTTCATTGGGCTCACCTTCATAAAGATCCAGGATGGCGATTTTCATTAAGTCCAATGGTAGTTTTTAAAGGGATAAATATACGGATAGAAAGTTAGGGTTTTACCCAAAACGTTCTTAAACTTTGTCGGGGTGAGAGGATTCGAACCTCCGACCTCTACGTCCCGAACGTAACGCACTACCGGGCTGTGCTACACCCCGAAGAAAGGATTAGCAAATTTAATCATTCGGGAATTTGTTGTGGCATTTCATCATAATGTAATTTAGTCCTATATTTTCAAGAAGCGATAGAAGCACTTGGCGACCCCGACAAAAAAGGATTCACTCGCTCTTCTTTAAAGTGAGAAAAGTCTTGCTTTACCGTCACGCCAGGCCAATACACTTGTGCCTCGCCTTTGGTAACACGATATATCACCGTGTAAAGTGTGCCGAATGATTTTTCAAAATTAGTGTTGTAGAGGGGAGGTGAAAGAAAATGGGCTAACATAGACCCTTCGGTTTCGTGTGAAGAGTTCACCAGTTCTTCCAACAAGCGTTTGCGTTCTATTGTTCCGGTGAGGAAAGCGTAATCACTCCATTCAATTTCTTTTTGGTGGTTTGTGGCCACCTTGCTATCAACTACGATGGCTGCCCGATCGGGTGAGAGGTAAACGGTTGCGTATTCTTTTTGTGCATCAATGAGCGATACGTTGTAGGCCATGTGTACCGGTATTCGATGTAGAATTTTAATGGCTTCTTTAACGTTTTTTGCTGTTTCTAAAATATAACGGATAATGATGGGGATGCCAAAGCCTTCACCGGTAATTTTTCTGCCTCCAAAAGTGAGCGAAGCTGCCAGCCCTGAAGCATTCATGCCATCGAGAAGTCCCCACGTGCAATCACTTACTCCGATAACCGGCTGTAACCAGTTGGAATACCATAGCGTGCCCTCAAACATCTTGGAGCTATAATCATAGTTGCGAATCAAGGAGGGGGAATCCAGTGTCCAAGTGACCTGAGAGCATCCCGTCATGTATGCCGGTGGGCAGTACATACTGAGGAACCGGGCTTCGAGGTCGCCACCACCACTCAATTTTTGCAACTCCTCGAATTGGGGAACGAGCTCAGGCATATAATGTTTAAATTCCGAATAAGAGGTGAGATAGCCTTTGCGTAAGGCTGGCCCTTCTGACAAAAACCAATGTTTATAGTGTGGCCAGGTATGATCAAAAAGCGTCTTCCACTTTTCACCGGGTTTTTCTTCGTGAACGCAGTTAAACGAAAGGTACATCAGCAAATAGCGTTTAGGTCCTTCATTAAATAATAATTAAACCCCCAAATTAGGATGTTGGTTCATCGCCTCCTTGGAATAAAAACAAATTGACAAAATGCCGTTTTGGCATTTTGTCAATTTGTAGTTTGGTGATTGCCGGTGTTCACTACGCACCTGTAAATTGATTAGAATTATAACATTTTAAATCCACCAATTTCGGGCGCTTCAACCATAGCATTCTTTGTGGCAACATAGGGTTCAGATTTATACATTTTTCGGATGCCATTCATCCAATCTAATGCTCTTTGCTCTAATTTAAAATCATCCGTCATCAGTCGTCCCCGCATTACGAGAATCCCCATATCGGCACCTTCGTAAAAATAATCATTCTTTCTGCTGATTCTTAAGAAGAACGCTTCATTTTCTTTTTCCACAGCTCTTCGATGGGTATCAATTCGATCAAATTGAATGTTTCCATTTTCTTTCATGATGTAAATCCCCGACTGTGGTGCCTTGGTAATCAAGCGCACTTCTTTTTCGGTAAACTTTATCACCATCTGCCCCCAAGAATCAATATTGTCAGGGTTAAACCAGCGTTTGTTGATGGCGTTAACATTGAGTTTGTAGGGTTGGTTCATCCATTCCAGCACATGGAACAGAAACAACGGCATATCCGAAAGGGCAAAGACGGCATGGTTGGTGATGGAACTGGCACCCGTAATACGAGGGTTCAACTCTCCTAAGTATAATTGCTGATTGTCTTGATCAATCAGAAAATCCAACTCAAAATATCCTTTGTACCCTTCTTTTCTCAATTGATTTCCAAAAAGTTGCGTGTACTTCCAGGCTTTGGCACGGATGGCAGGCGTGAAGGCATCCGCATAGATTTCGTTACCACACCAGCCTCCTTTGTAAGGTGTAAGTTCTTTGAAACCAACGAGCTCGGTCATCAACGGGGCTACGACTGTGCCATGTTGGGTTACACAGGCTTCGATGGCCGATCCCTTGCAATTGATTCGCTTCATGATTTTGACTTCTTTCTCCTTCACAATTTCGGCTGCATATTTTTCCCATTCACTTTCGTTGGAAATAAAAAATGTAGTATGGCCAGAATCACCAAAAGGTGATTGGATGACCAGGTCGGTTCCCAATTTTCTTTTACTTAATGCCGTGAGCTGTTTGTAACTTTTAACCTTCGCTAAAATATAGGGTACACACGGCACACCTGCTTTTTCGGCAAGGCGATTTGTATTCACCTTGTTGTCCATAAAATTCCTCATTTTGGCAGAAGGGAAACAGACTTCTAATCCCAACTGTTTGGCCAGCTTTTCCGTACGCCCATCGAACATAAGAAAAAGGGCCTTGCTCTTTGGTCCACGGCTTTTGATGTAGTCCACCACTTCTTTGTGTTCCAACAAATAGTTATTTATATCTTCAATGCTTTGGAATTCTTCATGCGGAAGTTCTTCTTTTGGAGAAAAAACATTGGGATGTTGGCCGTCATAACATTCGATGTAGCAGATAAACTTGAATCCTTTGATCCACTCATCGGCCCCCAGCAGATTAAAATTAGTAGCACTTATAAAATAAATGGGCGTTTCATTTCGATAGAAAAACCTTCGGATGTCGGAGATACCATTTAACTCAGTAACTTTTCCAGTAGAAGGTTTAAGTGTTTTTTTTGGAATTGCTTTTCTTACTTTATTGATCTTTTTAGTTGACGCTAACGTTCTTGTCGTTTTCTTTTTGGATTTGCTTTTTGTTATCATAATTTTTCGTTGTTAAATACTATACTTATTTATACTCGCCTAATATCAGGTAATCCCTTTCTTCTGTCTTTGTTTCCTTTCTGGTTTTTTTTGAGATTATCCAAAGTAAAATCCCCAATAGAATTACCCCAATGAGCACCATCCACTCCAACGGCCACTTTAACGCGGCTGGGCTTACCGGTATGGTGATGGCCAGGAGCACTAAAAAAGAACCGATGATAGAAAGGTAACCCATCCATCTTCCTCCAGGTGCTTTGTATGGCCGAAGCAAATCGGGGTGCGACTTTTTTAATTTCAGAAAGGAAAGTGAAACACCAAAGAAAGCTGCGGCAATGCAAAACGATCCCACATCGACAAAGGCTATCATGGCACCCCGACCAAGCATGGCGGTGGAAAGAGTAATTATTCCACTGAAAAGTACTGCGATGTAAGGTGTGCCATACTTTTCATGGGTTTTACCAAAGAGCGGGGTAATAATTTTACCTCTCCCCATGGCGAACAAAACTCTCGAACCGGCAAGAAAGAACCCGTTCCAACTAGTGAGCAAGCCGATGATGATGGCAAAAAGGATTGCATTAACCAGTAGACCTGATCCAAAAGCTAATTCAAAAGCTTTCGCAGTCAAAAGATCGGCACCCAATAAGGATTGCCAATCACCAACCATGGCAGTGCTCAAGATCAACAGGATGTAGAAGATAACCGCTGCAACAATGGAGACCAGTATCAAAATACCAATGGTGCGATGCGACACCTGTTCATTGGCTTCTTCCGCTCCTTGTGGTATGGTGTCGAATCCGACCAACCAAAAAGGGACTGTAGTGAAAACACCGATAATCCCTGCAAAAATTCCGGTTGAGGGGCTAGCTGCAAAAAAAGGATGAAGGTTTTCTATTTTGCCCGTAGCAAAGCCCGCCACAAGGACGCCCACAACAATTAACAGGAAGACCGCTGTAAGGTAAACCTGAAATTTCATGGATTCTTTTACACCCACATAATTGATATAGGTGATTACTGTAACAAAGAACAGGGCGAGCAGCAAATGAGTGCCATAGATCGGCTCACCATTGATAACATACAACGGCCACTGATCTATTGAAGGAATCAAATAGCTGGTTATTTTCCCGATGGAGATCGCTTCAAAAGCCGAAACCGATAAATACCCAAAGGACAATGACCAGCCCACCAAAAATGATTCTAATGTGCCAAATGCTTTATAAGAATAAGCTACTTCTCCACCAGAAA
>DAHVFH010000022.1 GCA_027317105.1 Cytophagales bacterium | reverse complement strand
ACCATCACCTCGATGCTATCCAAAATGGTTTTCGCCACCGCTCGGACAGTTTGGAAAAATCCTACACCGCACTGACAATCGAAATCCAGTCATCGATCAACAAACTCAAACACAAAACGGACAGCCTCAACAAACTTCGCCTCCCTACTAAATCTGTTCGTAGCAAAATCGACAGCCTTCAAAATGCCCAAACGGTAAAACTCAAAGAGTTTAACGACAGGATCGACAAGGTGAAAAGAGAAACGGTTGCCAAGTTGTCATCCTTGCACCTACCATCAAATGAAATAAATTCTTTGACCAGCAATATCCACGGCTACTCCGTGCCAAAAAATTTCTTTCAGCAAGCTGGGATGAGCCTGAAAATCCCGGAGCTTTCCAACGCACCTTCTCTATCAATACCTTCTAACATAAGCATCCCTAGCGTCCATATCTTATCCCTGCAAAAGCTGGACTTCAATCAATTGCCTTCCCTTTCAGAGCTACAGGGATCATTAGGGAGTTTGAAACAGCTGCAATCTGCTTCCAACTTGCAAGGCCTCGAAAAAACGGTCACTGGTGAACTGGCACAAACCACCGAAGTTAAATCCCTTCTAAAAGAGACTTCACAGGCAACCGCCATGGAGAAAAAATTGTCTGCCCTGAAAAGCCCGAAAAAGATGGACTCACTTGCCACTCAGCAATTGAAACCCGCCGTCAACCACTTTGCCGGTAAGGAAAAGGAACTGCAGTCGGCCATGGGCGAGATTTATAAATACAAACAAAAGTACTCCAATGTAAAAAGCCTTGCAGAGCTGTCGAGACGTGTGCCCAACCCGCTCAAAGGCAAGCCCTGGATTGAGCGCGTGGTGCCCGGGCTAAACTATTTCATCCAAAGCAAACATTATATTACGGTGGATTTTAATCCCTACCTCAGCTGGAAGTTCAGCCCGAAACTTACGGCATCGATAGGCTGGAACGAGCGTGTGGGCATTGTGAAAGGCACCTTGCATACAGAAAAGTACGATAGGGTGTTCGGAGTGCGCGGGTCGGTGTCATACCTATGGGCTCGCGGGTTTATCTTCCGACTTTCTCCAGAGGCGATGGAAGCTTGTGTGCCTTCTGGGAGCAGCGTGGATACAAAGCAGCAAGCTTTGGTGTGGGGGTTGTTAGGAGGAATAAGAAAAGATTTTAAACTCTATAAAAATCTCATCGGCTATTCAGAGGGTGTTTATAATTTCATCCAGAAGCCTGGGCTAAATATTTACGGAGACCGGTTGAGTTTTAGGCTGGGCATCGAAGTGAGGTTGAAGAAGAAAGCGAATAAATAGTCGCCAAATTCAAAACCGAGAATTTCTTTGTTCCCGTTTGCTATTTGCGAACTACTTACACGATCACTTTATCCTTGACTAAAACACTATTTTATACGCTTCAGATACGCTAGGCTCAGTGGAACTTGCTGCACTACGTGGCTTGATTCGTCTTCAATAAAATAATGCTTTACTCCTGCTTTCTTGGCCGCTTTCATCAGGTCTGCAATACCCACATCACCTTTTCCCAATACCACATTGGTTTCTTCATCGGCTTGGCCGTTACTGCTATCGGGTGTGCCTAGGGCGCGGTCTTTCAAGTGCATCATTAAAAAACGGTTTGTGTATTTCTTAAATACTGCCAACGGATTTTGCCCAGATTGCTTTACCCAATAAACATCCATTTCAAAATTAGCTAACTTAGGGTTCATATTTTCAGCCATGTAATCAAACAATGTTCCTTTATCATGAGAAACAAATTCATAACCGTGAGCATGATAACAAAGGAATAAACCTTCTTTGGCCAACTTCTCACCGGCAGCGTTAAAGACTTTCACGGCATGCTCGGCATCACTAAAAGTAAAATTGTCTCCACCATGTGGAATCCATGCGCACATCACAAATTTGGCACCGAATGCATTTGCGTTTTGTATGACCTTATTGACATCTTTATCGAGATCATTAAAGTCAGCACCGACACTCACTACCTTTAATCCGTTTTTTGCGCATAGCCTATTAAATTCCGCTACAGAAAGCCCATACGTTCCACCGCCTTCCAACTCAGTAATGCCCCAACTTTTAATAAGTTCCAGTGTACCCGGTACATTTTTTGGGAATTGATCGCGTAGACTATACAATTGGATGCCTATGGTTTGGGTCTTCGCTACCATTGTGCAGCAAAACAAAGCTAGAACCACCGTAAGTTTTTTCATAGATTTAAATTTATACTAAACTACCTCTCTTTTCTGAAAAGAGAAAGTAAGCATAGAGGAATTACATTTGTTACTTTACAGCCAATGGATTTCCAAAACAATGATTAATTTGGCAATATAAAATTCAAATGGACGACAAGAGTTTCAAACCCCTTTTCAGTATCCCGGTGATCGTGGCGGCCCTTGGCTATTTTGTAGACATCTACGATCTGCTTCTCTTTAGTATTGTGCGTAGGCCAAGTTTAACCTCTTTGGGCATCCCTGAAGGAAGCTTGCTAATCGAAGGGGAATTTTTATTGCAAGTTCAAATGATAGGCTTGCTTTTGGGCGGAATCATTTGGGGAATCATGGGCGATAAGAAAGGTCGTCTTTCCGTTTTGTTCGGATCCATTTTGCTTTACTCGCTGGCGAACATTGCGAATGGGTTTGTTACGGATGTTCACCAATATGCTGTGCTTCGGTTTATTGCCGGGATTGGATTAGCCGGAGAACTAGGGGCAGGCATTACCTTGGTTTCTGAATCATTGCCAACAAGGCTGCGCGGATACGGAACAACATTGGTCGCCACCGTTGGATTACTGGGTGCCGTAGTGGCCAACTTCGTGGTCAGAAGTTCAGCCGATTGGAGGACTGCATTTTTTATTGGAGGCGGACTTGGCCTACTGTTGCTTATCGCCCGGATCAGCGTTTTTGAATCAGGAATTTATTTAAAAGTGAAAGAACAACATGTGCAGCGTGGAAATTTTTTCATGCTGTTCACTAAAAAAGAAAGATTACTTCGTTTTTTGGGTTGCATATTCATCGGCACACCCATCTGGTATGTAATCGGCATCCTTATTTTTGCGGCACCAGAAATTGCCGGAGCCTTACATGTAACCGGGAAAATATCCGCGGGCGATGCAGTGATGTGGAGTTATATTGGGCTTGCCGTTGGCGATCTCTCCAGTGGCATTTTGAGTCAACTTTTCAAGAGCAGAAAAAAAGTGGTTTTACTTTATATCTTGCTCACTTTAATATTTGTCCTTGTCTACTTGTTTTCAAAATCGATTTCCCCAAATTGGTTTTATTTTAATTGCTTCCTTTTAGGAATCGGCACTGGATATTGGGCACTCTTCGTAACCATAGCTGCCGAGCAATTCGGCACTAACCTGCGCTCAACAGTGGCGACTACAGTCCCCAATTTTATCAGGGGCACCGTAGTCCCTATTACTATGCTTTTCAAATTTTTTAGAGGAGAAGTAGGTGTAATTCAGGGGGCACTTTGGGTGGGCCTTATCACAGTTGTTATTGCGCTGCTTGCTTTTCGGTTAATTGACGAAACTTTTTCGCGGGATATGAATTTTGTAGAACAGGATTGAAATGGATATGTTGATAATTGTAGTACGCAATCATTCGTTTCAGCGAATGGGATTTCAATATTTCTCGTCCTGACTTGGGAATTCATTACCCTTTACATCACTTACATATTTGTTTACCGCTCCCGTTATCACCGAATGCAGATCTGCGTATCGTCTAAGGAAACGAGGTTTAAAGTCCTTCGTAATTCCAAGCATATCCTGCATTACCAGTACTTGCCCATCGGCATCCGGCCCAGCGCCAATGCCAATGGTCGGAATACGAAGTTGGCTTGACACTTTTTTCGCAAGTTCAGCAGGGATTTTTTCCAATACAATTCCGAAGCACCCGCATTCCTGTAAAAGCAATGCATCTTCAATCAATTTCTTTGCTTCTTCTTTTTCTTTGGCACGGACGGTATATGTCCCAAATTTATAAATGGATTGGGGCGTCAACCCCAAATGCCCCATCACCGGAACACCAGCACTTAAAATCCGCAACACCGAATCTTTAACTTCGCTACCCCCTTCAAGTTTGACAGCATGTGCCCCCGATTCTTTCATAATTCGAATGGACGAGCGCAACGCTTCACCTGAACTACCTTGATAATAACCAAAAGGAATGTCGACTACCACTAAGGCTCTTTTCACTGCTTTCACCACCGAGCTGGCATGGTAGATCATCTGATCAAGGGTAATGGGAAGGGTGGTCTCATTTCCGGCCATCACGTTCGAAGCCGAATCGCCTACCAAAATAATGTCCACTCCGGCACCGTCAATAATCCTGGCCATGCTGAAATCATAGGCTGTAAGCATGGCAATCTTTTCACCCCTATTCTTCATTTCCTGAAGTTGGTGCGTGGTGACCTTCTTTAGATCAGATTTTTTGTGGGCCGACATTTTAATTTTATTAAGATACGCCTTTCAATTTTTTTAAAATCGTAGCCAAGACTGTATTCGCAAATCGTTTATCGGAGATAAACGGAAGCGTCTTTTCCTAACTTCACCTCTACATGATCTGTTAATGTGGTAGCAAGTTCATAACCGGAATAAGTCGGTACGATAGGGAACAAGGTATGACTTCGATTCACCAACACAGCCACTTCTATTTTTTTAATCTCCGCTATCGTAAAAGGTTTTAACGCATAAGCCAAAGTACGGCCGGTATTCAGCACGTCATCAATTAAAATAATGCATTTCCTCTTTAACTCGTTTTCATCCACATTTATGGATACCACGCTCTGCACAGGTGAAAGTTTATTTAAAGAAACCTTTACCAGAGAAATAGTTAAGGGCGAAATCGCTTTTAACTCCTTCTCGAGCATTTTGGCGAGCGCATATCCTTGCCCATCAATGCCAGCCAACACGATTGATTTTTCGGAAAAATTATTTTCATAGATCTCAAACGCGATCCTTCTGATTTTCTGAAGGACTTGTGTACTGGTAAGCACATGAGATCTATTGGTATCCATTAGGGCAAAGGTAGCACGCGGCTGTCTTTATTGGTCGATAATATGATGATGGATTGCATGTTATCGACCACCTCAATATTGGTAACTTTTTCCAATAAAAGGTTTTGATAAGCCGGAATATCTGGAGCCACAACTTTCAAAATAAAATCAGCCTGCCCTGTGACGTGATGACATTCAATCACTTCAGGAATACTGCTGATGGCACTCATAAATTTTGAAATATTATCCTTATTGTGACCCTTCAACGAAACTGTTACAAACGTACAAACCCCAAGCCCTACAGCTGCCATGTCAACAACCGCATGATAGCTTTTTATCACACCTTGAGTTTCCAATTTTTTCACCCGCTCCAGCGTAGGTGCGGGAGAAAGCCCAACTTCAATTGCCAGTTGAGCATTGGTGATGTTGGAATTGGATTGAAGAAGACCGAGAATTTTTCTGTCTATGGCATCCAGTTTTGCTTTCATAGTTTAATCTAAAAGTTTTTTCCTGGGAAGTAGGCTACTTCACCTAGTTCCTCTTCAATTCTTAAAAGCTGATTATACTTTGCCATCCGATCGGAACGTGAAGCAGACCCTGTTTTGATTTGCCCTGTATTAAGTGCCACGGCTAAATCTGCGATGGTATTATCTTCGGTTTCTCCAGAGCGATGCGACATTATGCTTTTATAAGAATTTCGCTTGGCTAAGTTTACGGCATCAATTGTCTCCGTCAAAGAACCAATTTGGTTTACTTTAACTAAAATGGCATTGCCAACACCTTTGTCAATCCCCTCTTGCAAACGTTTTACGTTGGTAACAAACAAATCGTCACCCACCAGTTGCACTTTCTTCCCGATGTTATCCGTAAGCGCTTTCCATCCGGCCCAATCGTCTTCGGCCAAGCCATCTTCGATGGAAATAATAGGATATTTCTTTGACCAATTAGTCCAGTACTCAGCCATCTCCAACGGCTTCAATTTCTTTCCGGACGATTTTTTAAAATGATAGGTTTTTGTTTTGGCATCATAAAATTCGGAAGCGGCTGGGTCTAGGGCTATGAAAACATCTGCCCCTGGTTTAAATCCTGCTTTTTCAATGGCCTTTAACACAATCTCGATGGCCTCCTCATTCGACTTGATGTTGGGCGCAAACCCCCCCTCATCACCTACGTTGGTTGAGAGTCCTTTATCATGCAGCACCTTTTTAAGCGTGTGAAAAATTTCTGCCCCCATGCGGAGTGCCTCAGAAAAAGTGTCTGCTCCAACGGGCATTACCATGAATTCCTGAAAATCGATAGAGTTATCTGCGTGACTTCCTCCATTTAAAATATTCATCATAGGCACCGGAAGGGTATTCGCATTTACTCCGCCAATATAGCGGTACAACGATTGCCCCGACTCCATCGCTGCAGCTTTTGCCACTGCTAATGAAACACCCAAAATCGCGTTAGCTCCTAGCTTTCCTTTATTTGGTGTGCCATCCAGTTCGATCATTACTTTATCAATCAAGCTCTGATCAAAAACGGAAAGCCCTACCACTTCGGCAGCTATTTTTGTGTTCACATTTCCCACCGCCTTCAAGACCCCTTTTCCCATATAGGTTTTCTTATCGCCATCACGCAGTTCAACTGCTTCGTGCGAACCGGTAGAAGCGCCTGATGGAACAGCCGCGCGGCCAAAGGCTCCATTTTCTGTAAACACATCAACTTCAATGGTTGGATTGCCCCTACTGTCTAAGATTTGACGGGCATGAATGCTTTCGATAATACTCATTGGATTTAAATTTATTTTTATGACTGGATATAATTACGATTATACTAATTCTTTTTTATCTGTTTTAATCATCTCTACAAACTGATCAAACAAATAGCGAGAGTCGTGTGGGCCGGGCGATGCTTCGGGGTGGTACTGAACTGAAAAAGCTTTTTTGCTTTTCAATCGAATACCCATGATGGTATTATCATTCAAATGAATGTGCGTCACTTCTACCTCAGCATTTTCTTGAACATCTTTTTCACTAACACCAAATCCATGGTTTTGGGAAGTCATCTCACCTAAGCCCGAGATCAAATTTTTAACAGGATGATTTAATCCGCGATGACCATGATGCATTTTGTATGTAGATAGACCCGAGGCTAGCGCTAACAACTGATGCCCAAGACATATTCCAAACAATGGTTTATCTGTTTCCAAGATCGCGCTCACCGTCTTTATCGCATAATCCATTGCGGAAGGATCACCGGGGCCATTGGATAAAAAATACCCATCAGGAGACCATTCTTCCATTTCTTTTAAAGAAGTTTTCGCAGGAAAAACCTGGATATAGCAACCCCTTGCAGCCAAGCATTTTAAAATATTTTGTTTGATCCCAAAATCCAAAGCCGCTACACGAATAGTAGAATGTGGATCGCCTACAAAATATTTTTTTGGAGTACTCACCAGCGAAGCTAACTCTAAGCCATTCATAGAGGGAATTTTTTTCAACTCCGCGCTTAATTGCTCTTCAGAAAACTCGGATGAAATAATGGCATTCATGGCACCTTTGCTGCGAATATGGCGAACTAGTTTTCGCGTATCTAAGTCAGTAATTCCTACAATATTATTTTTCTCTAAATAGGCCTGTAAACTTTCCTTGGAAGTCTTTCTGCTAAATTCAGAAGAAAACTCATTGACTACAATCCCCCTAATTTGTGGATGTCCCGATTCTTGCTCTTCATTTACGGTTCCATAATTCCCGATGTGGGCGGTAGTGTTTACAATGATTTGACCGTAATAAGAAGGATCTGTGTATATTTCTTGGTACCCAGTCATTCCGGTATTAAAACAAATCTCACCCCCAGAAGTACCCTTTTTTCCAATAATTTTGCCTTCCATTAGGAAGCCATCTTCTAAAAGTAAATATGCTTTATCGCTCATGCTAAATTTGTCATTCAACAAAAATAGGGCTTCGAAAGAAACTCTGGGTTTTTTATTGCCATTATTTTATACAGCCTGTAATCTTACAATAAAAATGGGATTGAACTTTCGCTCAATCCCATTCTATATAAAATCGATTCATTGATTAATCTTTCTTTTTTGCCTTTTTAGGTGCTTTTTCAGGCTTTTCTTCGGCAGTATCCACAGTTTCCTCCGCTACTTCCGTCCCCTCTTCCTTTTTACTCTTCCGGCCTCTGCGAGTCTTTGCCTTCTTAGTCGTTTCATCCTTCTTGTATAGATCGTTGAAATCGACCAATTCCATCAGGCACATGTCTGCAGCATCGCCAAGACGGGGATCGCTAAGTTTTACAATGCGGGTGTAGCCTCCTTGTCTCTCTGATATCCGGCCTGCGACTTCGCCAAATAGCGTAGTTACTGACTCTTTGTTTTGCAGGTAAGAAAAAACCGTTCTCCGCGAATGGGTAGAATCCGTTTTCGCCTTAGTAAGCAACGGCTCAACATATTTCCTAAGGGCTTTCGCCTTCGCTACGGTAGTCGTGATCCGCTTATTTAGAATCAGCGAAGAAGCCATGTTGGAAAGCAACGCATGGCGATGTGCCGAGGTTCTTCCGAGGTGATTTATTTTTTTTCCGTGTCTCATTAGTCTTCTTCCAGTTTATATTTGGCAAGATCCATCCCAAAAGTGAGGCTTTTATCGGATACCAATTGTTCTAACTCAGCCAGTGATTTTTTACCAAAATTTCTGAACTTCATCATGTCTGAAATATCCAACCGAACTAACTCACCCAACGTTTTTACATCTGCTGCTTTGAGGCAATTGTAAGCACGTACTGATAAATCAAGATCATGTAATTGCGTTTTTAACAATTTACGCATGTGCAACATCTCTTCGTCCACTTGCTCCACTTCGCTGTCTTTTGCAGTTTCCAGCTCAATGGATTTATCCGAAAACAAACGGAAATGTTGAATCAATATGAAAGCGGCTCCTTCTAAGGCTTTTTCTGGATGGATCGATCCATCCGTCTCGATTTCCACCATCAATTTTTCGTAGTCAGTCTTTTGTTCAACCCGTGTATTTTCTACACTGTATTTTACATTTTTAACTGGCGTGAAAATGGCATCAATAGGAATATATCCGAATACCTGCTCATTTGGTTTGCTTTCCTCTGCGGGCAAATATCCTCTCCCTTTTTCTACGGAAAGTTCAATTTCAAATTGTGCCGCCTCATCCAAGTTACAGATCACATGATCCGCATTCAATACTTCAAAACCAGAAGTAAATTTGGCAATATCACCCGCCTTAAACTGCTTCTGCTTTTTGATATTAACCACCACTTTTGTTTCGTTGGTTTCACCTATTTTTCTAAACCTAACTTGTTTCAGGTTTAAAATAATTTCGGCAACATCCTCAACAACTCCTTCAATGGATGAAAACTCATGCAGTACACCTGGAACTTTTATTCCGGTAATCGCATATCCTTCTAAGGACGACAACAATATTCTGCGTAATGCATTACCTATGGTAACACCATAACCTTTTTCCAAAGGTTTGAAGGTGAATAAGCCGTGGAAATCATCTGATTTCTCCATTACCACTTTATCCGGCATTTGAAATGCTAATATTGACATAAATGCTTTATTTTTTGTTTCAAGATTATTTCGAGTACAATTCAACAATCAACTGCTCGTTGATATTTTCAGGGATATCTTGACGAGGGGGTAGATTAATTAGTTTTCCTTCAAATTCCTTATTATCCCACTCTAACCAATTATACTTTTTCGCTCCATTAATCGACAAAGCCGTAGTAATGGTTTCCAATGATTTTGATTTCTCGCGAACAGCTACTACATCTCCTGGCTTAAGGAAAAACGAAGGGATATTAACCACATCGCCATTAACAAGGATATGTTTGTGCACCACCAACTGGCGAGCCGCTCTGCGTGTAGGCGCAACACCCAAACGATATACGGTATTGTCCAAACGAGATTCCAGCATTTGCAAAAGAACTTCGCCTGTTACTCCTTTTTTACGCGAAGCCTTGTCGAAGGTATTTTCAAATTGGCGTTCCAATACACCATAAATGTATTTTGCCTTCTGCTTCTCAGCCAATTGAGTCGCGTATTCAGAAAGTTTTCTTTTTTTCGTCTTGCCATGTTGACCGGGCGCATAGTTCTTTTTCGCTAGAACTTTACTCTCGCCCATGACAGGCTCATTGAACCTTCTGGAAATTCTTACTTTTGGACCTGTGTATCTTGCCATTTTCTTATTGTTGACTTTAGATTTTAGATTTCCATCTTCAATCGCTAATCGGTTTGTTTCAAGTTATTCTTTCCTCTTAATCGAGCTCTAATTCAAAAATCAATTAAACTCTTCTTTTCTTAGGTGGACGGCAACCGTTGTGCGGTAGCGGTGTCATATCCTTAATAATAGTGACTTCAATACCCGAAGCCTGCAGACTGCGGATTGCCGATTCGCGTCCAGACCCCGGGCCTTTTACAAAAACCTCGACCTTGCGCAAACCTTGATCAAAAGCCTTTGTGGCCGCATCTTGAGCTGCAACCTGAGCCGCATAAGGCGTATTCTTTTTAGAACCCTTAAAGCCCATCTTTCCCGCTGATGCCCAAGCCACTACCTGGCCCGTACTGTTTGTCAACGAAATGATGATATTGTTGAACGTTGCATGAATATGGGCATGCCCCATAGCCTCAACTACAACCGTGCGTTTTTTGCTTTTGTCTTTTTTCTTTTCCGATACAGGTGTTGCTGCCATATTTTTAGTCTTTAGTCCTGAGTCTTTAGTCCTTGTCCATCATCTAAGGACTAAGGATTTATGACTATTTTTATCCTTTAACTGCTTTCTTTTTATTCGCTACTGTCTTGCGTTTACCTTTCCGTGTACGCGCATTGTTTTTGGTGGTCTGGCCACGGACCGGCAATCCCTTACGATGCCGCAGTCCACGGTAACATCCAATGTCCATCAAACGCTTGATGCTCAATTGAACTTCCGATTTTAACGAACCTTCAATGCGATAACTCTCGGCAATGATGGAACGAATTAAATTCGATTCTTCATCATTCCACTCCTTTACTTTCTTGTCTAAGCTGACGTTTGCTTTAGAAAGTATTTTTTGCGCTGACCTGCGGCCAATGCCAAAAATGTAGGTGAGGCCAATTTCGCCCCGCTTGTTGTCTGGAATATCAACCCCTGCTATACGTGCCATAATTATCCTTGTCTTTGTTTATACCGTGGATTCTTTTTGTTGATTACATACAACTTGCCCTTGCGCCTGATAATCTTGCAATCTGCGCTGCGCTTTTTGATGGATGCTCTTATTTTCATGTTCGTTGCTCGTTATCTGTTGTTCGCTATCTGTTAATCGCTTCGATATTTGTTTTACTATGAACCGACAACTATTAACCCTAACCTTATTTATACCTAAATGTTATCCTTCCCTTTGTTAAATCATAAGGTGACATTTCTAACCTCACCTTATCGCCTGGTAAAATTCGGATATAATGCATCCTCATTTTGCCAGAAATGTGTGCCAAAACTTCGTGGCCATTTTCCAATTGCACCTTAAACATTGCATTGGACAGAGCCTCGAGTATTGTTCCGTCTTGCTCTATCGATTTCTGTTTCGCCACTTGAACTTATAACTTTCTTCTATGTACTCGTGTGTTGTAACTATTTCCGTTCTATCCTTAAAGACCGCCACCATGTGCTCAAAGTGAGCGGATGGTTTATGATCGTTTGTTCTAATTGTCCAACCGTCTTTCTCTTGCATCACATTTTTAGTTCCCATATTGATCATCGGTTCAATGGCAAAGACCATCCCTTCAACAATCTTGGCGCCTTTCCCCTTCTTCCCATAGTTTGGCACTTCTGGGTCTTCATGCAAATCTTTGCCCACACCGTGTCCTACCAACTCTCGTACCACTCCGTAGCCGAACTGTTCAACATAATTCTGAACAGCGTGGCTAACGTCTCCTATCCGATTACCTGCTTTTGCTTGCGCAATTCCCAGATAGAGGGATTCATAGGTTCTATCCAACAATTTCAAAACTTCAGAACCCACCCCCTCAAGGGGATAGGTGTAAGCCGAATCACTATGAAAACCATTATACTTTACTCCGCAATCCACAGAGATAATGTCAGTTTCTCGCAGTTCGTATTCACCTGGAAACCCATGCACCACTACATCGTTGACCGATATACAAAGTGCTGAAGGAAATCCGTGATAGTTCTTGAACGATGGCCACCCGCCATTGTCTTGTATATACTCCTCGGCAATTTTATTCAGGTCTTTTGTTTTCACACCGGGCTTTATAGCCTTCGCTACTTCCGCATGCGCCTTTGCTAAAATCTGGGCGCTTTCTTTAATTACCTGAATCTCACTTGCCGTTTTATAGCGAATCATTCCACATCAAGCAGCAGCAAACTGAGAACGTCCTTTTACTCTTCCTGACTTCATCATTCCCTCATAATGGCGCATCAATAAATAACTTTCGATCTGCTGAAGCGTATCCAATACCACCCCAACCAAAATAAGTAAGGAGGTGCCACCGTAGAAATAAGCGAAATTTTGAGTGATTCCAGCCTTCACAGCAAAAGCCGGAAGTATAGCGACCATGGCTAAAAAAATAGCACCGGGTAGGGTAATCCTTGATAAAATCCCATCAATAAATTCTGCCGTTTGCTTTCCGGGCTTGATGCCAGGGACGAAGCCGCCATTTCTTTTCAAATTATCAGCAATGTCGTTTGAAGGAACAGTGATAGCCGTATAAAAGAAAGTAAAAATGATAATCATCGAAGCAAACAATAAATTGTATTGCCACGAAGTGAAGTCAGCAAAAGTAGTTCCCACATAAGCTCCGATATCACTATCGCGCCATATACTAGCCATTAGGGGGGGAATGAACATCAAGGCTTGAGCAAAAATGATAGGCATGACACCCGCAGAATTCAGTTTCAAGGGAATAAAGTCACGCTTGCCTCCGTAAAGTTTATTGCCCACTACTTGCTTCGCATATTGAATTGGAATTTTACGCGTTGCCTGTGTCAAAGCAATCACACCAACAACAACGAAGAATAGGGCTAAAATTTCAATAATGAAAAGCAACATCCCGTTTAACCCCTTTGAGTCAATCTCCTGAAGGATGGCCATCGGAAAACGTGACACAATGCCAATCATAATCAACATACTGATGCCATTTCCAATGCCTTTGTCCGTAATTCGTTCTCCCAACCACATACAGAACATGGTGCCAGAGACGATGATGATCATAGAAGATATCGTATAGAATAAACCCGGTTGAATGATTGCTTCAGGATTAACTATCGATTTTAAGTATCCAAAGGATTGTGCCGCGGTAATGGCAATCGTTAATACCCGTGTAAATTGATTCAATTTCTTCCTTCCACTATCACCCTCCTTTTGAAGTTTTGTAAAATGAGGAACGGCCACCGTAAGTAACTGCACCACAATAGAGGCAGAAATGTAAGGCATAATCCCTAAGGCAAAAATGGAGGCGCGCGTAAACGAACCACCTAAAAAGGTATTCAATAAATCGAAAATGCCCCCTGAATTTCCCGTTAGTTTATTGGGATCAATTCCAGGCAATACGATATAGGATCCCAGTCTAAAAATGACCAAAAAGCCAATTGTATTAAGAATCCTCACGCGAAGATCTTCAATCGAAAAAATATTCTTTATGGTAGAAAAAAAACGCTTCATTATTTCGCGATAGTGACGTTTCCGCCAGCTGTTTCAATTGCTTTTGTTGCCGTTTCTGAAAATGCATGTGCCTCAACAGAAACCTTTGTTTTTAACTCTCCTCTTCCTAAAATTTTAACTCGGTCTCTTTTTCCTACCACTCCATTATCGCGCATCAATTGCACACTTAACAGGTTGGTGCTAGTCTTCTTTGCTAATTCCTCCAACACATCCAAGTTGATTGGTTTGAAGTAGATCTTATTATTGTTTTTGAAACCAAACTTAGGCACACGTCTCTGCAAAGGCATTTGACCACCTTCAAAGCCGAATTTTTTGTGATAACCCGAGCGTGACTGGGCGCCCTTATGGCCACGGCCCGCAGTGCTTCCACCACTACCCTGGCCTCTGCCGAGGCGTTTGTTTGTTTTTGTTGAACCGGGGGCCGGTTTTAGCGTGTGCAGATTCATCTTATAATTCAGTTACGCTTACTAAATGATTAACTTTTCTTACCATTCCCTGAATCTGTGGAGTATACTCCACTTCTACAGAGTTATTTACTTTTCCAAGGCCCAACGATTGAATAGTTCTCAATTGGGTATCTGGTCTTTTTATCGTGCTACGAGTTTGTGTAATTCTAACTTTTGCCATAATGCTTATCCGTTAAATACTTTTGACAAAGAAACACCTCTGTTCCTGGCAATTGTTTGAGGATCGCGCATGGTCGTTAATGCATTAAAGGTTGCCTTCACCACATTATGTGGATTGGAAGAACCCTTTGACTTAGCCAATACATTATGAACCCCCGCACTTTCTAAAACCGCTCGCATTGCACCACCCGCAATAACACCGGTACCTGGTGAGGCAGGCTTCAACAAAACAAAGCCACCACCAAATTTTCCGAGTGATTCATGAGGAACCGTACCTTTGATAATAGGGACTTTCACCAAATGCTTTTTGGCATCATCTATGCCTTTCGTAATCGCATCGGTTACTTCGTTGGCCTTTCCTAGACCATAACCAACTACTCCATTGCCATCGCCTACAACCACAATTGCTGCGAAGCTGAACCTGCGTCCTCCCTTTACCACTTTGGCTACGCGTTGGATAGCAACAACCTTCTCTTTCAAGTCGATCTCACTGGCCTTTACCGTGCTGACGTTACTTTGTGTCATTCGTTAAAATTTTAAACCTCCTTCCCGGGCACCTTCGGCCAGGGCTTTCACGTTTCCGTGATATAAATAACCATTACGATCAAAAACTATCGTGTTGATGCCACTGGCAATTGCTTTCTCAGCCAATTTCTTTCCTACGGCTTTTGAAATTTCAAGGCTAACTCCGCCTTTTGATTCCAAATCCTTTGAAGAAGCGGCCAGCAAGGTGTGACTCTTAGAGTCATCAATGACCTGAGCATAGATTGCTTTATTGCTCTTGAACACAGAAAGTCTTGGCCGAATTGGCGTACCTTCTATTTTATGACGGATACCTAATTTGATCCGCTTTCTTCTGTCTTTAATGTTCGGCATATCGTTTATTATTTAGCGGCTGCCTTACCAGCTTTTCTTCTTACAAATTCACCCACAAAACGGATACCTTTTCCTTTATAAGGCTCAACCGGACGTAGGGATTTTATTTTTGCGGCAATCTGACCGACCAATTGTTTATCAATTCCCTCTAAAATGATCATCGGGTTTTGACCCTTTTCCTGAAGGGCCTGCAATTTCAATTCAGTAGGCACTGCCAAGACAATACTGTGCGAAAATCCCAAGCTCAAATCCAATACATTTCCCTGAGCCGTGGCTTTATAACCCACCCCAATTAATTCCAAATCCCTACGATATCCTTTGCTCACGCCCTCCACCATATTAGCGATTAACGAACGATACAAGCCATGCATCGCTTTATGTCTCTTTTGTTCAGTGGGGCGGTGCACAAGCACTTCACCTTCTTCCAAGGTAATTTTAAAATCGCGATCGATTTTCTGTTTCAACTCTCCCTTGGGCCCTTTCACCACCACATTATGTTCAGCCTCTGCGAACGTACAAGTTACTCCTTTCGGTAGGCTTATCGGTAATCTTCCTATTCGTGACATGGTCTTACTCGATTAATAAACGTAACACAAAACTTCACCTCCCACATTCAATGCTTTTGCTTCCTTGTCGGTGATTACACCTTTGGAAGTTGATAAAATTGCAATGCCTAATCCATTAAGAACCCTGGGTAACTCGGAAGCCGGTTTATACTGACGAAGTCCAGGTGTACTTACCCGGTGCAATTTGGTGATTGCAGACTCCTTAGTCTCAGGGTTATATTTCAAGGCAATTTTAATGTTTCCCTGCCGGTTATCGGTTTCTTCAAATTTATAATTGAGGATGTAGCCCTTATCAAAAAGCACTTTCGTCACTTCCTTTTTAAGATTGGAAGCGGGCACCTCAACTACCCGATGACGGGCTTTGATAGCGTTGCGTACGCGGGTTAAATAATCTGCAATCGGATCCGTAATTTTCATATTCTCTACTTTAAAAAAGCAAACCCGTTTTTTATGAAACGGGCTGCAAAGGTAATTAACAAATTTGGTTCTCCAAACTGTTACCTGGTTTCGCTTGGATAATTTATCCGTGCGACCTTGGATACTCAGCAACCTAAAATTTCAGTACAAGCTACCAGCTTGCCTTGGTCACACCGGGAATTTTCCCTTCGTGGGCCAATTGACGGAACTGGTTACGGCAAAGACCAAATTTGGCCATATAGCCCCGAGGTCTTCCCGTTAGCTTACAACGGCTGTGCAGGCGTACTCTCGATGAACTGCGCGGCAGTTTATCAAGGCCAGCATAATCACCAGCCGCTTTCAACGCCTTCCGCTTTTCAGCATACCGTTTTACTAACGCTTCCTTCTTATTGTCTCTCGCAATGACGGATAATTTTGCCATAATTAATTTTTATTTACAAAAGGCATCCCAAATGCCTTCAGGAGCTCATAACTTTCTTCGTCTGTCTGGGCATTCGTTACAAAGGTGATATCCATCCCGTTGATCTTGGTCACTTTATCAATAGATATCTCAGGAAAGATAATCTGTTCCTTCACACCTAACGTGTAATTTCCACGGCCATCAAATCCTTTGTCATTAACACCTTTGAAATCGCGAACACGTGGCAGGGCTACGTTCATTAAGCGATCCATAAATTCATACATGCGGTCGCCTCGTAAAGTAACACGCACCCCAATAGCCTGACCAGACCGCAATTTAAAATTAGAAATATCTTTTTTAGACTTAGTAGGAACTGCCTTTTGACCGGATATAGTAGTGATTTCTTCAATCCCTACATCAATAATCTTTTTGTCAGCAACAGCTGCACCAAGGCCTTTATTGATACAAATCTTTTCAATTTTGGGCACTTGCATAATCGACTTGTACTGAAATTTGTCTTTCAGCCCAGGAACGATTTCTTTCAAATATTTTTCTTTCAATCTTGGCGCCATGGCTCAATTACTTTATAAATTCTCCTGATTTTTTTGAATATCGCTGCAGCTTTCCCTTCTCATTCAACTTCCTACCCGTCCGTGTGGGCTTTCCAGAAGCTGGATCAACTAGCATCAAATTACTGATGTGTACACCGCCTTCGATTTTTTTAATGCCACCTTCAGGCTTCCCTGCTGATGGTTTTTGATGTTTTGTGATGATGTTTATTCCCTCTACAAGAACACGGCTTTTGGCACTCAAAATTTCCAATACTTTCCCTGTCTTGTTCTTATCATCACCAGACAATACCTTAACGGTATCCCCTTTGCGTACGTGCAACTTCTGCTGCTTATTAAATTTCCTTTCCATAAATTATAATACTTCAGGCGCTAACGATATGATCTTCATAAACTGCTTTTCGCGGAGTTCACGTGCTACGGGGCCAAAAATACGAGTTCCGCGAGGCTCATCTTGAGGGGTAAGCAATACCGCGGCATTGTCTTCAAAGCGGATATACGAACCATCTTTTCTGCGGACCTCTTTTTTGGTGCGCACAATCACTGCTTTACTCACTGTTCCCTTTTTAATTTGGCTGGACGGCAAAGCAGATTTCACAGTAACCACAATTTTATCGCCCACACTAGCTGAACGTCTGTGTGTGCCACCCAACACGTGAATGCAAAGCACTTCTTTTGCTCCACTATTATCTGCTACGGTAAGCCTACTTTCGTTTGATATCATGATTACTTTGCTTTTTCAACTATTTCTACCAGTCTCCATCTTTTGTTCTTGCTCAAAGGGCGAGTTTCCATGATCCGAACAGTATCGCCAATTCCCGCCTCGTTCTTTTCGTCATGCGCCATGAACTTAGTCGTCTTGGTCATGAATTTTCCATAGATTGGATGTTTTACTTTCATATCCATAGTAACGGAAATAGATTTTTGCATTTTATTGCTCAACACTTTTCCAATTCGTTCTTTTCTTTTATTTCTCTCTTCCATAACAAAACTATTTTTGGCGTTCTTTCGCTGTTAACTCTGTCTTTAACCGAGCGATGAGTTTGCGCGTTTCACGGATTTTCATCGGGTTCTCAATAGAAGAAACCTTGTGAGCAAATTTCATTTTGCGCATCGTTTCATTTTCGCTGCCTATTTTTTCGGTCAGCTCGGCTAAGGTCAATCCTTTTATTTCAGCGTTTTTCATTTCAGTTAAGCTTTAACAGCTGCTTGTTCAACATAATCTCTGCGTACCGTAAACCTGGTTTTGATGGGCAATTTTCCATCAGCCAAAGCCAATGCTTCTTTGGCTGTTGCCATCGTTACACCACCCGCTTCGAATAAAATAGTTCCAGGCTTGATCACGGCTACCCAATATTCCGGAGCACCCTTACCCTTACCCATCCGAACTTCAGCGGGTTTGCGTGTAATCGGCTTATCCGGAAAAATGCGAATCCATACTTGACCCTCACGCTTCATTGCCCGTGTTACAGCGACACGCGCAGCCTCTAATTGACGGGCTGTAATCCAGCCTTCCTCTAATGATTTCAATGCAAATGAGCCAAAGGCAATCTGATGGCCACGCGTAGCCATGCCTTTGATTTTGCCCTTCTGCATTTTTCTAAACTTAGTTCGTTTTGGTTGTAACATAGTGCTACCTTAAATACTCAATAAATTATTTTTTTCCTCTTCGGCTATCGCCACCTCTGTCAGGCCTTCCTCCACGGTCATCCCTCCGTTCACCACGACCGCCACCTCTTCTTCTGTCTCCTCCACCAGGTGCGCCTCCACCTTTATTTTCACCCGGTGCATTACTTACCATTCCTATGTTAGGAGAAAGGTCGCGCTTTCCGTAAACTTCACCTTTGAATATCCATACTTTGATCCCAATTTTTCCATACACCGTTTGGGCTTCAGAAATAGCGTAATCAATGTCTGCACGAAGGGTATGAAGGGGGATTCTTCCTTCTTTGTATTGTTCAGTGCGAGCCATGTCAGCACCTGCTAAACGACCCGATAGCTTCACTTTAATTCCTTCTGAACCTACTCGCATGGTAGAGGCGATTGCTTGCTTCATTGCTCTGCGGTAAGAAATACGAGCTTCCAATTGTTGTGCTATGGATTCTCCAACTAATTTCGCATCCATTTCAGGACGTTTAATTTCGAAGATGTTTATCTGTACATCCTTGTTGGTGAGTTTCTTTAATTCTTCTTTAATCTTATCAACTTCAGTACCCCCTTTGCCAATCACTACCCCTGGACGGGCGGTATGAATGGTCAACGTAATCCGTTTCAGTGTGCGCTCAATCACTACCTTGGCAATACCTCCCTTTTGAATACGGGCATCAATGTACTTTCTGATCTTATGATCTTCTACCAATTTATCGGCAAAGGTACGTCCACCATACCAACTGGAATCCCATCCACGGACAATTCCTAAACGTAGGCCTACCGGGTTTATCTTCTGTCCCATTATTCTTTAGTTTCTTTAACGCGTGTTTTTTTCTCTTTCTCTATCTTCGCTGGCATGCGGTCAACCACTAAGGTTACATGGTTCGAACGCTTTCTGACCCGGTGAGCACGGCCTTGTGGGGCGGGTCTCAAACGTTTCAGAATTCTTCCTCCTCCAACGAAAATTTCTTTAATAAAGAGATCAGCCTCCTCCAACTTCACCTCCGTATTTTTTGCTTCCCAGTTGTTAATCGCGGATAACAATAGCTTTTCCATCTTTGCCGAAGGATGCTTTGCATCATACTTTAAAATATTCAAAGCATTACCCACACGCTCTCCGCGGATTAAGTCGGCAATCAATCTCATCTTGCGAGGAGAAGTAGGTGCATTGTTGAGGTGCGCGGTGGCAGGGCCGGTTTTCGCAGCCAACTTTATAGCCTCTAACTTCTCTCTTTTTACTACTGACCTTTTCTTTTTCTTTTCAGTTTCCATTTTTCAGGGTTCTAAATTTTTTTGTCCTGATGATCTTTTGGTTTAGCCCTTATTGTTTCCAGAGTGTCCCTTGAAGGTGCGGGTTGGGGCAAATTCTCCCAACTTATGGCCTACCATGTTCTCCGTTACATACACGGGAATAAACTTATTCCCATTGTGCACAGCAAATGTAAAACCGATCAAGTCTGGAGTAATTGTACTCCTGCGCGACCATGTTTTAATGACCGATTTTTTACCGGATTGCTCCATCACCTGAACTTTCTTGTTCAAGCGGCTATCGAGGTATGGACCTTTTTTTATTGACCTTCCCATTATTTTTTCTTCCTTGAAATGATTAAACCATCAGAATACTTTTTCGGGTGACGTGTTTTCTTTCCCTTCGCCAACAAGCCGTTACGCGAACGTGGATGCCCACCGGAAGCGCGACCTTCACCACCACCCATCGGGTGATCAACAGGATTCATTGCTACTGGCCGTGTGCGAGGACGTATACCTCTCCATCGTGAGCGACCCGCTTTCCCCACTTTTTCATTCATGTGCTCAGCATTGGAAACTGCTCCTACCACCGCCATGCACCTTACCAAGACATTACGCATCTCGCCAGAAGGCATCCGCAACGTTGCATATTCACCCTCGCGAGCTACCAGTTGCACAAAAGATCCTGCACTTCGTGCTATGGAAGCTCCTTTGCCTGGCTTAATTTCTACATTATGAACGATCGTTCCCACTGGAATTTTACCCAAAGGCAATGCGTTACCAACTTCAGGGGCAATATCAGAACCTGAAAGTAGCGTCTGTCCCACTTTTATTCCTTGCGGAGCAATGATGTAGGATTTTTGCCCATCCGCATAAAACAATTTTGCAATACGCGCTGTACGGGTTGGATCATATTCGATTGATTTAACCACTGCTGGTACACCAAATTTATCGCGTTTAAAATCGATCTCTCTTAGCTTTTGCTTATGGCCACCCCCAATATAGCGCATGGTCATGCGTCCTGTATTGTTACGGCCACCGGTTTTCTTTATCGTGAATACCAGTGATTTCTCCGGGTGCGATTCGGTGATGTCGTCAAAACTAGGAGATAGCCTGTGACGCGTCCCGGGAGTTACTGGATTTAATTTCTTCATTGCCATGACTAACCTTATTTAAAGGATTGCTCCCTATTATTAAACGTTGCTATAAAAATCAATTACTTCACCCTGCGCCAGAGTAACAATGGCTTTCTTATAATTAGGCTTCCGGCCAGCAAGCGTACCGGCTTTAGTAAACCGGGTTTTCTTCTTTCCCAATACCTTTATGGTATTCACCCGTGCTACATTTACGCCATACATTTTTTCAACGGCATTTTTAATCTCCACTTTATTAGCATCGATTTCTACGATAAAACCGTATTTACCTTTCTCGTTAAGAGCAGAAATTTTTTCGGTAACCAATGGGCTTTTTAATATACTCATGGTTAGGCTTGGTTTAACAGGTTACTAATTTTTTCTACTGAGCTTTCTGCTAAGATGAGGTGTTCTGCGTGAAGCACATCATAGGTATTGATTTGAGAAGCGGTTATTATTTTAGTGCTCTGAACATTCCGTCCCGAAAGCACGATGTTCATGGTTGACTCGGGTATCACAAAAAGTGTCTTTTTTCCGTTAAGCGCCAACGACTGAAGCATCTTCAAGTATTGCTTTGTATTGGGGGCTTCAAAATTAAAGTCTTCGATCACCGCAATAGAATTATCTTTTGCTTTGTAGGTCAACGCAGACTTGCGAGCTAGGTCTTTTACTTTCTTATTCAACTTAAATGAGTAATCACGAGGTGTTGGGCCGAAAATACGCCCCCCCCCTTTAAACTGAGGGTTCTTAATATTACCCGCACGCGCACCACCTGTACCCTTTTGCTTCTTAATCTTTTTTGAAGATCCTGAAATTTCGTTGCGTTGCTTAGACTTATGTGTTCCTTGGCGCTGATTGGCCAAATAACTTTTTACATCCAAGTAGATCGCATGGTCGTTAGGCTCAATTCCAAAAACCTCTGAAGAGAGGCTGATGTTACGGCCTGTTTTTTCGCCACTATGTTTTACAACCGTTAAGTCCATTACTTTTGAAGTATTATCATTGAATTCTTTGAACCGGGAACTGAACCGCTTACTAGGATCAGGTTTTGTTCCGCTAAAATTTTAACCACTTTCAGATTGGTATTCTTCACCCGATCACCGCCCATGCGGCCAGGTAAGCGCTTCCCTTTAATAACACGCGATGCAAAAGAGGCATTACCCATAGAACCAGGCGCACGCAGACGGTTATGTTGTCCGTGGGTTTGACCTCCTACACCAGCAAAACCGTAACGTTTTACTACACCTTGAAATCCTTTGCCTTTTGAAGTGCCAACGGCATCCAAGAAATCACCTTCGTTAAAAATATCTTGAACTTTAATTTCTTTACCCAGTTCAACCATTCCATCAAATTCTTGCCGGAAATCCCTGAATTCAATTACATACCTTTTGGGGGTTGTGTTCGCCTTCTTGAAATGACCAACCATAGGATTAGGCGTATTCTTCTCCTTTTTATCCTGAAAAGCTATTTGAACAGCCCGGTATCCATCTGATTCTTGGTTCTTCACTTGAGTAACTACGCATGGACCAGCTTCGATCACAGTTACAGCAATATTCTGCCCATCTGCGGCAAAAACGCTAGTCATTCCTACTTTTCGTCCTAATATTCCAGGCATAATTGAAACTGTTTTGCTTGATTCTAAACCGAATTGCGGGTTTCCTACCGCAAAAAGGACTGCAAAGATAGGAACTAAAGCATAGGTAACAAGTGCGGACAAAAAAAAATACTGAGCGTCCAAATAAATTCGATAATCGGAGCCCTATGAAGGCAGCTAAGCTATCGCAAAGTCCATTTTCCCACCTGATTTCGAGACAAGCTTTATTTCCTTAATTATAATGTGATGGGAAAGTGCCTTGCACATATCATAGATTGTTAATGCAGCCACTGAAGCAGCCGTGAGTGCCTCCATTTCTGCACCCGTCTTGCCCGTTACTTTAATCCTGGAATTGATAATCGCTTCACCCTTACGAAGCGCGATTTCTACCTGACAGTCCTCTAAGCCAAGAGGGTGGCACAAGGGGATTAGGTCATGCGTTTTTTTGGCAGCCATTACCCCGGCAATGATTGCAGTTTGAAAAACAGGTCCTTTCTTTGTAATCAATTCCTTACCCGCGATCGCCTGAATTATCTCTTTCGGCAAGAAAACAATCGCCTGCGCCCGTGCTATTCGTTCCGTAATTTTCTTTTCGGAAACATCGACCATTGATGGCAACCCGGATTTATCTACGTGGCTTAAGGTTTTTTTCTTCATTCGTACATTAATTAACTTGCCCTAAACAAAAATACAAATTCAATGGTGAGCGTAGCCGAAGCGGAAAAATTTATTCTCGATCATTTATATTTATCACAGTCAGAAAAAGTGCTCCTGGCAAACACTCAAGGAAGGATTTTAGCCGAAGAAATAAAAGCCGATCGGGACTTGCCCCCGTTCGATCGGGCTACCATGGATGGTGTTGCACTATCCTTCGAGAGCTTAGGAAACGGTCAACGAGAGTTCCCTATTGAAGGAATTCAGGCCGCAGGACAGCCCCAACAGGCTTTATTGAATAGAAAGAATTGTTTTGAGATTATGACGGGCTCACCCTTGCCAATTGGGGCGGATACGATAGTGCCTTACGAAATGGTTGTGATGGAAAAAAAGAGCGCCAAAATCGTAGAGGAGATTTCAATTGGCCTAAATGTGCATAAGAAAGGAAGCGATGTAAAAAAGAACGAGGGCATCTTAAGGCCTGGTTTAAAAATATCCCCGGCAGAAGTCGCTTTACTTGCCTCTGTTGGAAAATCTGAGGTCAGCGTTTATCGAAACCCAACGGCCGCGGTAATCTCTACGGGTGATGAACTGGTTGATGTGGATCAACTGCCACTTCCCCACCAGATCCGGAAATCCAACAATTTTGCTCTACAAGCGGCCCTCGCTCAATTAGGGTGTAAGGCTGATTTATTCCATTTGATTGATAACCGAACCGAACTGGAACAGAAAATAAAGAACATTCTTGGAAAATATGAGCTCATTATTTTGTCTGGTGGAGCTTCCAAGGGCAAGTTTGATTTCGTTCCCGAAGTACTGGAATCGTTGGGCGTGGCGAAATTATTCCACCAGATAAGTCAACGTCCCGGCAAACCGATGTGGTTTGGTCATTCCGCTAAAAATACTGTTTTTGCCCTTCCTGGAAATCCGGTGTCTACTTTCATGTGCTTTTATCGCTACGTAAAACCCTGGCTCATAAAAAGCTTAGGGAATGAATTAAGAAAAGAGACTGCCATCCTTGCAGAAGACTTCACTTTCACACCAAAGCTCACCTATTTCTTGCAGGTGAAAATAAAAAATGAGAATGGTAAATTGATGGCCTATCCGATTGCCGGTGGCGGCTCGGGTGATTTTGCGAATTTGAAAGAAGTGGATGGGTTTTTGGAATTGCCCAAGGAACAATCGAATTTCAAACAGGGTGAATCGTTTCAATTAATTCCGTTTCGGTAAATCATTCACTACCAGAATCAAGAAACCAGAAACCAGAATCCAGTACCATCTCCTCAAAAATCCATTTTCGGTTTTTTCTTCTGACCAAATTGAATCGCATTATAATATTTCTGCTTCTTTTTACCCACTTTGGTTTCGTAGTAGGGTTTTGGCGAAGCACATGAACTCAAAACGATTAAAGCCGAGACAAATAGTACAACGCACGTTTTCATATTCTTTTTATTTGTTGGCTCTAGATACATGACTTTCCCTCAATTGCTCTTGCTATGCCTTTCAAGTCGTACTTTTGCCGGATAACCGGTGCGATTACTCGCCCATTAACATTTACTTATGGCAGCAGAAAGAACAGAAATTGCAGGTTTGGGGGAGTTCGGCCTGATCGACAGGATAAAAAGCAGCACAACAATCCAAAACCTTACATCACTTAAAGGCATTGGCGATGATGCTGCAGTAATCGACATCGGCACGGAAAATCTATTAGTTTCAACCGATATGCTGCTTGAAGGAATTCATTTTGACCTCTCATACATGCCCTTGCAACATCTTGGCTACAAGGCGGTAGCCGTAAACGTGAGTGACATTGCTGCCATGAACGGCAAACCCGAGCAAATTGTTATCGGTCTTGCCATAAGCAACCGATTTTCGTTGGAGGCAGTGGATATGCTTTATGAAGGTATTCAAGCAGCCTGCAAGAATTATAAAGTGGACTTGGTAGGTGGCGACACGACCTCTTCGGCCTCTGGGTTGGTTATTTCTGTTACCGTAATTGGTAGGGCAGCAAAAGACAAAACCGTTTTGCGCAGTGGCGCAAAGGCCAATGATATTATATGCGTTACTGGTGATTTAGGTGCTGCCTATATCGGCCTTCAGGTTTTGGAACGCGAAAAGGAGGTCTTTCAAACCAACCCTGAAATGCAGCCCGACCTGGAGAAATACGAATACCTTGTTGGTCGCCAACTGAAGCCCGAAGCAAGGATGGATGTAATCCATGAGCTCATTGAAAAAAATATCCCCCTCACCTCCATGATCGATATATCTGATGGCCTGGCGAGCGAACTTCTTCACCTTGGGAAAAGCTCAGGGCTGGGAATAAAAATATTTGAAGATAAAATCCCGATTGATTCACTGACCTACGACACGTCTGTAGAGTTTAAAATCGACCCCACTACCGCGGCCTTAAATGGCGGGGAAGACTACGAATTGCTCTTTACCATAAAACCTTCCGATTTTGAATTGTTAAAAAATCATCCCGATATTCATTTCATCGGCCATACCCATAATAATCCCAACCAAAACGTGATGATTTCAAAAATAGGAACAGTGGTGCCAATTCAGGCGCAGGGATGGAAGCATTTTTGAACTGGATCCTAGTTGCTTGATGCTGGTTACTGGCCAGAATCGAGCACACAGAATCAAGTCTAGTCTTCCGGATAAGGAATAAAAACGAAACTGGTGAATTCTTCATCCACGACAAAGAGGCAACAAAATTCGTCAGGGTCTTTGTAGGCATTAATGAAATCTTCTTGCTTGTCCTGAGCGATAAGTTCGCGTTGCACAAACTCATCCATGAACGAGGCATAGTAGTTCCAGTCCAGGTTCAATTCAGATTTCCCGATTAGCAACTGGCCGATAGGGATTTTCTTCTTTGAAATGGCAAACACGGGGTAATCAAAACCATTCTTTCTTATTTGATAAGAAGCTTCTTTGAGGGTGTCGGCTATTTTGATAAAATCAGAACTTATCGTTCCTAAATATTTGCCGTTGAGTTCGGGGTCGTTGAACATGTACTATCATTTATTTTTTCAAAGGAATACCACCACGCGAATGGTGAAAAACCAAAACCATTGAACAAAATTATCCATCGTTTGTTAAAAACACGTCAATTCATCAAAACTTAATAAATTTTATACGCTTGAATTAGTATATTCGAACTCTCAATCCAAAAATATTATGGCCTCATTCACCTTAAAAATCAACAACCAACCGCACACCATAGAAGCTGATCCAGCCATGCCATTGCTTTGGGCAATTCGCGACATCGTAGGACTCACCGGCACCAAGTACGGCTGTGGCATTGCACAGTGTGGTGCGTGCACCGTTCATCTCAATGGCAACGCCATTCGCTCTTGCTCGCTGCCTATTAAAGCCGCTGCCGGAAAGGACATCACCACGATAGAAGGATTATCCGAAGATAATTCGCATCCAGTTCAAGTGGCATGGATTAAAGAACAGGTGCCCCAATGCGGTTATTGCCAAAGCGGACAGATTATGTCGGCAGCCGCACTGTTAAAAAGAAATCCTAACCCAACGGATAAAGACATTGATAGCGCCATGCAGGGAAACATCTGTCGGTGTGGAACCTATCAGCGCATTCGTAAAGCCATAAAGACCGCTGCGCAATTGCATCAGTAGAGAAAGTTGACAAAAAGATAATTGACAGTTGGCAAAATTTGAAGGTTTAAAGTTAAAGGTTTAAGGTTAGGTGGTAATCAAGGTAAACACATTAAAACGTTCAACACGTCCAAAACATCAGCACGTCCAAACATCAACACATTAGAAATGGAAACTGTCAACCAAAGTATCTCCAGAAGAAAATTTATCAAGTTAAGTAGTTTAACCGGTGCTGCCTTGTCGCTTGGATTTTATACTTCGGCTGAAGGAGAAGATATTCAAATAATAAAACCGGAAACCGCAGAAAATCTTGGCATCGAATTGAATGCCTGGATTTCTATTGATTCCTCAGGCAAAGTAACACTCACCAACCATCGCGCAGAGATGGGGCAAGGTTCCTTTCAATCTGTGCCTCAAATTATTGCCGAAGAATTGGAAGTGGATATGGAAAAGGTGAGCATTGTGTTTGCGCAAGGCAACCCGGGAAAATATGGCAGTCAGGTTACCGGAGGAAGTTCAACCATCCGCGGCTCTTATAAAAAATTGTTGCACCTGGGGGCATCTGCAAGAGAAATGTTAATTGAGGCGGCCGCCAATCAATGGAAAGTGAATAAGGCAGATTGTTATGCAGAAAACGGTTTCGTCATCAATAAATCCTCTGGGAAAAAATTAGGCTATGGAGAATTGGTGGCCGAAGCCTCCAAACTCACTCCACCAAAAAATGTTCCGCTCAAAAATCCAAAAGAATACAAAATCATCCGCAAGCCATTGCCGCGGCAGGATACACCCGCAAAAGTAAATGGTAAAGCAATTTTCGGCCTAGACAAAAAATTACCGGGCATGATGTACGCTGTGGTGGAAAGAAGCCCACGTTTTATCGGAAAGGTAAAAAGCTTTGATGACAGCACCACAAAAAAAATACCTGGGGTTAAACATGTTTTTAAAACTAGCCGCGAAGTCTTTGATCATCAATTTGAAGGCGTGGCGGTAGTGGCCAACAACCTTTGGGCTGCGATCCAGGGACGGAAAGTATTGAAAGTAGAGTGGGATGATTCAGGTTTTGAACATTATAATACCGAGCAGCTATATTCAAAAATGAAAGACCAGTTACTAAAGGGCGAGCTGATCTCTTACAAGACGATGGGCAATTTTTCAGCCGCCTACGAAAAAGCGGAGAAAAAACTGGAAGCGTTGTATGAAACTCCTTATGAATCGCACAGTTGCATGGAGCCTCTGAACTGTATCGCTCATGTAAAGGAAGATAGTTGTGAAATCTGGGGACCAATTCAAGGACCCGATTGGATTCAAGGCGATATTGCCAAGGCATTGAATTTAGCTCCGGAAAAAATAACCGTCAACATGACCTTTTTGGGCGGAGGATTCGGACGCAAGGCGTTCACTGATTACCCATACGAGGCGGTGATGATTTCCAAAGAAATCAAAGCACCGGTGCAAGTAGTGTGGACGCGAGAAGACGATACTACCTTAGGGCCATTCCGCCCGGGGATGGTTTATCAATGCAAGGGTGGCGTAACGAAAGGAAGCATTGCAGCCTTCGAAACAAGAATGGCGGGACAAAACATGGGCACTCAAAATCCCGGTGCCGATAAAATGGCCTACAATGATAATGTGGTAGAAGGTTTCCTTGAGCCTTACTTCAATTCTATTCCACACTACAGTTTTGGTGATACCCCGCTAGAATCTCCGATGCCCGTAATGTGGTGGCGATCGGTTTACTCCTCGACTAACGGTTTTGCTTTTGAAAGTTTCATTGACGAGATGGCGCTGGCCGCTGATAAAGACCCGCTTGATTTCAGAAGACAACATTTGCACAATCCTCGTTATCAGGATTTGATTTCAAAACTGGAAGAAGTAAGCGGATGGAAATCCCGTGGAAAAAATAGTGGCTATGGGGTGGCTATCACCGAATGTTTTTCAAGCATCGTTGGTGAGGTGGTGAAAGTATCTAAGAATGCCGAAGGCAAATTGAAAATTAATAAGGTCTGGGTGGTGATGGATTGCGGTTGGTATGTAAATCCGGATATTATTGCCGCACAAGTAGAAGGTAGCATCGTGATGGCACTTGGTGCTGCTACCAAGCACGCTACCCATTTTGCGGAAGGCAAAGCAGTGGAGAGAAATTTTGATACCTATAAAATGCCCCGGATAACAGATACCCCTGAAGTGGAAGTGCATGTGATGGACAACGAAGAAAAAGCCGGTGGTGTAGGCGAACCGGGATTACCTCCCTTCACGCCAGCATTGACCAATGCCATTTTTGATCTGACGGGCAAGCGGATACGGGTGCTGCCGTTCAATTTGGAAGAGGTTTAGTAAATTTGCTCTTACTATTTTAATTTCATTAAGATGAATCTTGACCGAATTACTTTCGATCCTCATATTATGGCTGGACAAGCCCGCATTCGGGGGATGAGAATAACAGCTTCTTTAGTTATCAATCTTGTTGCAAACGGCATATCTGTCAATGAGATCATTGAAGAGTACCCAGATTTGGAAGCTGGCGATATTCAACAAGCCCTTCAATATGGTTCTCTCCTGGCTAGGGAAGAGTACCATGTTCTAACTAAGTAACGAATGAGGTTTTGGCTGATATGGGTATTTCCTTCAAAACAGTAATTTGGTTGAGACAGCATGATCATTCTGCAATTCACCTCAGTGAAGAGCGGTTACATACATAGAATGACTGACGAAATCATTTTGATAAAATCCCGAAATGAAAATCGTATTCTACTTACATGCGACCTCGACTTTGGCTATTAAATTAGCTTCTGCAAAAGAAATATCACGAAGTGTGATTATTTTTCGACTGGAGTACCAAGATGCAGCTCAGCACAGTGAAAAGCTGAAAATAATTTTAAATTCAATGCCGGACTCATTGGCAAAAGGCTCAGTAATCAGTATTACTGACAGAAATTAAGAGTAAGAAAGCTACCAATAAACTAAAGAATATGACAATCAAAATCATCTTAACCTCAATCGTTCTATCTATTTTATCCTCTTCCTTTTCCTTTCAGCAAAAACAAAAATTCAGCTTGAAGGAAAGCATCGAACGAGGTAAAGACATTTACATTGCTAACTGCCTTACTTGCCACATGGATCAAGGGGAAGGCGCGGATGGCTTCTATCCACCGCTCGCAAAATCAGATTATCTGATGGCCGACAAGAAGCGATCAATCCAGCAAGTGTTGTACGGAGCCACTGGGGAAATAAAAGTAAACGGATACGATTACTCCGAGCCCATGGTGGGTTTCGACCTGACTGATGAGCAAGTAAGTGATGTGCTCAACTACGTACGGAACTCGTTTGGCAATAAGGGATCGGCTATCACCCCTGAAGAAGCCAAAGCCGCAAGGAAAAAATAACCCTTTCGAGTACCTTTGTATAGATGGCCGACATAAACGACATACGATGGTTACAGCGATTTGCTAACTATGGCAAAGCCCTCACGCAACTAAAAAAGTTTATTGACAAAGGAGAACTCAACGAATTTGAAGAACAAGGACTGATAAAGGCATTTGAATATACCTATGAATTAGCATGGAATGTGGTTAAAGACTTTTATGAAGAACAAGGAGAGCAGTCAATCCAAGGGAGCAAAGATGCTTTTAGACTTGCCTTTAAGCGTGGACTAATTACTAATGGGGAAGAATGGATGGAAATGGTGGAAAATCGGAAACTCACCGTACATACCTATAATGAAGAAACAGCAGTTGAAATCGCGGAACTCATTCGAAAAAAGTATTTTAAATGTTTTAACGAGCTTTACTCGGCCTTGGAACCTTATCGTTCAGGCAGTCAATCTAGTTTATTTAGAAAATGAATTTTGGGTTGTCAGAAAATAGCGTTTCAAAAATCAAGAATATACTTCTACAATTCCCGGAAATTGAAGAGGCCATTCTTTATGGCTCACGGGCGAAAGGTAACTTTAAAGACAGGTCTGATATTGATTTAACGCTCAAAGGTGATAATCTCAATTTAGAGTTACTGGCAAAGATTAGTTCGCGATTGGATGATCTACACCTTCCTTACACTATTGATATGTCACTAATTAACCATATCAAAAATCCCGACTTACTCGATCACATTAAAAGGGTGGGTAAAATTTTTTTTTACAATACCAGGAAGATATCAATGCGTCAAGGCTAATTTAAGTTTTCGTGCCCGATCCGGATAGTCTGTAATAAATCCATCTACGCCCATCTCCTTTAATTCAGTCATCTCTTTTTCATCGTTTACCGTCCAGGGGATAACACGCATCTTTATAGGTTTCATGCCATTCCTTAATTTACGCGAAGGGCTTTTTCGATGAATAAAGTCAATCTCGTTTTTGTCGAGTAGCTTATAATCAGGACTATAAATATCAGGAACGAAACCAAGATCATTAAGATTTTCATCAATAGTCTTAAGGTTGTCAACCAATGCCGCAAGACGCACTTCGGGGTATTTTTTATGCCAGTATTTTAACACTCTAAAGTCAAACGATTGGATCACTACACGGTCCCATGGTAAATACTGGTCAATAAGACTATAAACCATGTCCGAAAACACTTCGGGCTTTGGATTGAATTTATTATCGTCTTGAGGCTCACTTTTTATTTCAATATTATAATCCACTTCATACTTGGAGAAATTCTTAATGTGATTTTCGGCCGCTACAATGACATCAACCAATAATGGTTTAGAGGTTTTAAATTTCTTTTGCTGAGGGAAATTCAGATTGCCCTTCGAGCCACAGTCCCATTGCTTGACCTGACCGTAGGTCATCTTAAAAATATTATATTTCTTTTCATCTTTTTCCGAAATGCTTTTTCCAGCAGGGTCAAGGCAATAAGCTGCACTCATCCAAGGTTCGTGAGATACTACGATTTGTTTGTCTTTCGTGATCGCCAAATCCATCTCCAGTGTAGTGACCCCCGAATCAAGTGCCAACATAAACGCGGGGATTGTATTTTCAGGCATTAAACCCCGTGCGCCTCGGTGACCTTGCAAATCAAATTTTGGATTTTGCGCGGGAACGCAAAACGTTTTTATAAGGAATAAAAAAAGGAGCGTGATCCGCATTAGCTTAATGAATTATGATGTTTTCTAAATCCATTCAAAACTAAAAGAAAAACGAGTAGCATTTCAAAGAACTTATTAACTTTCACAAACAATGTTTAGAATTAGAGGATGGCATTGCCACAAAGACACGAAGTCTCTAAGATATTATAAGTTACCATGATTATTTTTTGGCACTCTTAGCGAAACAACATTACTTCAAAAACGATAAAAAAATGAAACTAATTTTTCTTTTCACCTTCGCCATTTTGCCTTCACTTACTGCTTACTCACAGAATCTCAAATCAGGTGGGAAGCTTAAACCCGAACAGGCCATCATGGACATCCGGCATTATTCAATTCACCTTGATGTTGATCCCGAACAGAAATATATCAGTGGTTTTACCGAAATCGATCTGATCTTAACAGCGTCCACCAAGCTGCTTTTGTTTGACCTCTGGCATGGCTATAAAGTAAGCCAAGTTTGGGTAAATGGAAAAACCAAACCTTTTCAATTTGAAAACGATGACTTGGTTCGCATACCCCAAGCACTGGCTGCTGGAAAAGTAAAAGTAAAGATCGCCTATGAAGGGAAACCCGGAATTGCGGAGCGGGCTCCATGGACAGGCGGGTTTCAGTTTGAAAAAGATGCCAAAGGAAACCCGTGGATCGCAGTCACGTGCCAATCGGAAGGCGGAAAAATTTTCTTTCCTTGTAAAGACCACCCCAGCGATGAGCCCAACGAAGGTGCCGATTTATTCATCACGGTGCCAAAAGGATTGACGGCTGCTGGCCCTGGGTTGCTGATCAGTCAAGCTACAAAAAAAGGCAAGACGACATTTCATTGGAAAACGAACTATACCATTAGCAATTATTGCCTGGTCTTTAACATCGGAAAATATAAAATAGTAAGCCGCGACTACACAACCATCGATGGGAATAAAGTGAAAATGGATTTCTATATTTTGGAGGAAGATGAAACCAAAGCCATGCATGAACTTGATTTGATGGCCGATGCGTGCCGCATCCTAGAAAAATATTTTGGCGAGTATCCGTGGGTCAAAGAAAAAATCGGTTTGTGCGAGACGCCTCACCTGGGCATGGAACATCAGACGTTAATTGCCTACGGAAATAAATTCCGGTATACGAAGTTAGGCGAACATGATTATGATTGGCTGTTGGTGCATGAATTTGGGCATGAATGGTGGGCCAATAAAATCACGAACAGAAACTGGGCCGATATGTGGATACAGGAAGGCATCTGTAGTTTTGCCGATGCCTTGCATGTGCAAGAAGATGGCGGTGAACAAGAATACATTAAATGGATGAAGCGAGTAGGTAGAAACGCTAAAAATAAACTGCCCATTGTGCAAGCCGATACCGTAGATTCTGATCAGGCCTACCACAGTGACATTTATGGAAAGGGTGCTTTCTTCATGCATACGCTACGGTATGTGATGGGTGATGAATTATTTTTTCCTGCGTTGAAAAAATTTGCCACCGATCCAAAGTATATTTATGACAACACGGTAACCACCAATGATGTGGAATCGTTTTTCAGTACAGCCAACGGAAAAAGTTTAAAACCGTTATTTGATCTTTTTCTTCGAACTACCAATAAACTGGAAATATTCGTGCATCAAACTGATGCGAACAAATACGAGATACAAATTTTGAACCTGGACTATAATTTACCTTTTGAGATTGTTACCAGCGCAGGCCCGCAGAAGATCACATTAAGTAAAAAAGCTATAACTGTTATCAGCGATACACTACCCATAATCGATAAAGACACCTATTATTTGAAGCGAACAATCATTGAATAGATGTTCACCACTTCGTGCAAATATGTTTTTTAGAAAACCCAATTATTTTCTCCTTCTCCTTCTTTTAGGGTGCAGCGCTTGGGGTTTTTTTGGTCATCGCAAAATCAACAGGTTGGCGGTGTTCACGCTGCCTCCCGATATGGTTTCCTTCTACAAAAAAAATATCCGATACATCGAGGAGTCTGCTGTAAACCCAGACCGGAGGCGATACATCATACCGGAAGAAGCGCCCAAACATTTCATTGACTTGGAAGACTATGGCGACAGTGCCTTGCTTCGTGTACCTAAGTATTGGAAAGAGGCCGTTGCCCAATTTGGAGAAGATTCTTTGCAGGCGCGGGGTATTTTGCCTTGGAATATTTACCGAGTTTATTTTCAACTGAAAGATGCCTTTGCCACGAAAAACCCGGATCGGATTTTAAAACTCTCGGCTGACCTTGGCCACTATATAGCCGATGCGCATGTGCCACTGCACACCACGAAAAATTATGATGGCCAGCTAACTAACCAAGTGGGGATTCACGGCTTTTGGGAGTCACGACTGCCCGAACTGTTTTCGCAAGACTATGACTTTTATACCGGAAAAGCCACCTACATCGACAATGTCCAATTGGCCGCCTGGAAAATAATTGGGCACACCAACCAATCCTTGGATTCCGTTTTACAAATTGAAAAACAACTTTCTGAAAAGTGGGGCGACAAGAAATTTAATTTTGAAACGAAAGGCCGCCAGACGGTAAAAGTTTATTCGTATGAATATTCAAAAGCTTATCATCAACTTTTGGCGGGAATGGTAGCACGGCAAATGCGCAGTAGCATTTTAATGGTGGGCAGTATTTGGTACACCGCCTGGGTGGATGCTGGACAGCCTGATCTCAAATCGTTGATTGATTATAAACCTTCTGCTGAAGAAATTAAAAGGCGAGAAGAAGATTTGAAAAAATGGAAGGAAGCTCGGAAAATTGCGGTAAGACCGCATGAAGGGAATTAATTAACCATTCAAAATTCAAGATTAGATTGCCTTCATTTTGAATTTGTCCTCTTTGAATTCAAATCCCTTCTTCAATATGAAATAATTTGCTTAGCCTGTTTCGCCCTTTGGTATCCATCATCATCAGAAGATAATCACCTGCTTCAATTTTTATAGCCCCCTCTGGATTCTTGAGTAATTTCCGTTCACCGTTTTTTATTTTCACTAAGCCAATGAGTACTACATTACAATCTTTTTTTAAATCGAAGAAGGCTTTATCATAAGGGGTGTTGGCAAACAGGTTATCAGGCTTTACCAAAAACTGTTTCATATCGTATTCGTCCTCTTCATGGGCAAAGGCTATTAACTCTTCACTGAAATACGCCACATCGGGTTCGTAAATGTAGCTGGCCAAAAGCTTGGAAGAAATTTCATTTTTAGAAATAGAATAGGTGACCCCTGCATGCATGAAAGTGCTCTTTAGGTTTCCATTATCCAGCGTTACCACATAGTTCAGATTCTCGAAGTGCTTTTTGATATTGATGATGTACACCAATTTTTCCGTGTCATCGTTGAGGTTGACAAAAACAATAGAAGCCTGTCGGATATTTGCCTTTTCTAAAATATCAAAATTGTTGTAATCCGTAAACAACGTGAATACCTGATCCATTGAATAATATTCTCGGATGATATCTATGTGCCCGCGGTCTTTGGTTGCCACGGCTACCTGTCGGCCGGCTCCTACTAAGTGGCTGATGACGGATTGGCCAAATTCGTTCCAGCCAATGATTACCACGTGATTTTTAAAGTTAGTACCATTGAGGCCTAGCTCGCGTTGTTCTTTTAATGTACTCATAAAATTTGCAATCTGTCCAATGATAAAACCATACACCCCTAAACTGGAAAGTAAAAAAACGAAACCAATCATTCTGCCCCAATAGGTTATTGGTAATGCATCGCCATACCCCACTGTCGTGAGCGTTTCCACCAAATACCACATCGCATCTTGTGTGGTGTTGAGTCGACTGTTAGGTTTCCCTGCCTCCAAGTCAAGTAACACTACCAATAGCCCGCCATAAAAGCATACTAAAATGAATAGGGTTATGAGGACTTTCCGGTAATTGGGCCGCTTCATAAGTATAAATCGAGCTTAAGTAACTTAAAATGAAGAAGAAAAAAAAATAGGTAAACAATGAGCCACTTAGTCCCTTCAAAAAGGAATTCTTATTTAGGCTGGCAATTTCCTAAGGTTTCCTTTACTTTCTCTATTTCAATTATCCCATGATCACGACCCCATGAATTATTGAGATAGGTAGCTATTTCCGCAATCTCCAACTCCGTAAGGGAAGGAACACCCGGCATGGGTTTATTAAAATTTTTTCCATTGACGATTATCTCCCCCCGAATCCCATATTTCATTAGGCAGAAGGAAGCATCCAGATTTTTTTCCAGATAATCACTCATGGCCAAGGGTGGGTAAACCAATCCAAGCCCTTGTCCACTTTTTTGATGGCAGTTGCTACAGTTTTTCTCATACAAAATTTGTCCCTGCACATAATACTGATCGAATTTTGTATTCCTTTTAGCGCATGCACAGAAGAACAGCAGCAAACTCAAGGTTACAAACCCAAGATTAAAGGCTTTGCCTTTTGAACTTTTCCTTTTGAACGTTGAATAGAATATCATTCCAAACGCAGCTTCTTGATATCCGCAATCAGCCGGTTCACATCGTCTTCCTTGGTACCGTCATACTTGCCGCGTATCCGGCCTTTTTTGTCTATCAATAGAAAAGCACCGCTGTGGATATAACCATCGGGTTCGGTCTTGTCTTCCATAGCCGTAGCGAAGTAGCTGGTTTGGGCAATCTTGAAAATGGAATCTTTCACTCCAGTGACAAAATGCCAGCGTTTGCTTTCCACACCAAGTCGTTTGGCAAAATCATGAAGTAGTGCCACTGTATCATATTCAGGATCGATGGAATGCGAGAGCAGAAGCACATCAGGCATTGCTGCGGTTGCTTCGTACACGCGCAACATTTGCGTTTTCATTATTGGGCAAATGGTACGACAAGAGGTAAAGAAAAAATCGGTCACGTAAATTTTGTCTTTGAAAATAGCATTGGAAATTAAGGCGCTATCCTGGTCTACAAATTGAAACGGTGCGATTGTGTGATAAACAGTATCTCTTCCAACCAAATCGCGTTCCCCAAAAATAGGAAGCTTTTCAGTTTTTGGTGCACACGAAACAAAGCAACAAACACTAATTGTGAAGTAAATCCATATTGTGTTTTTCGCATTAAAAACCGAAATCCTCTCCTTTGAACGTCTTATCATGATTTAATTTTTGTTAGTTTTTTTTATATGGATTCTTGCATCTCGTCTAAGAAGAAGACTGATTTTTTCAGTCAGCCTCGTAATTGCGCTCTATCATTTTATTGTTTTTACAAGTTTATCTTTTTTCCAAATGCCATGCACTTTCAATTTTCCATTGGCTTCATACAAATTTCCTTCCCCATCACGCATGTCATTATTCCATTCACCCTCATATCGGCCTGCCTTGGCCGTGTAGATGCCATGACCATGTCGTTGGTCATTTACGTAATCACCTTCATATTTTACACCGTCAGCCCATAAAAAGATCCCTTTACCATGCCGCATGTTCCC